>NZ_NCTE01000636.1 GCF_002114215.1 Streptomyces sp. 13-12-16
CGCGGGCCGCGGCGCCGGTGCGCCGCGGCGCCGGTGCGCCGCGGCCCGCGCCCGCGTCGTGGTTCAGGGGGCCGCTCGGCTCATGCCGTGTGGATCTCCAGGGCGGCACGCACGGCGGACTCCACGGCTCCCTCGATCCACGCCGGCTTGACGGACGTGTGGTCCCCGGCGAAGTGCAACGGCCCTTCGCGTACGGGGATGGCGGGCAGCAGCTCCGTGTGCTGCCCTGGCAGGAGCACGGACGCCTCCCCGTAGGCGTAGGGGTCGCGCAGCCAGCTCTGCGTGCGGCCCGCGCCGGTGTAGAAGACCTCGATGCGCCGGCCGTAGACCTGCTGGAGGCCGCACAGGGCGTGCGGGTACCGTGCCTCGTCGTCCAGGGAGTCCCAGCGCAGCGCGTCGTCCGCCCAGCTGTAGGACGCCAGGACCACGCCCCCCTCGCTGCCCGGAACCGGATGGGAGGGGTGGAACATGAACCGGTTGGCGTTGTCCGACACCGATCCGCCTCCCACCACGTCGACCGCCTCCGGCTGGTCGCGCGTCAGCGCGCGGTTGGCGGCGTAATGGGTGCGCTGGCCCGCCGAGATGTGCCCGTCGGGCACCGAGGGATGGGCGCCGAGCAGGCTGCCGTCCGCGGTGGCGCGGCCGGTGCGGTAGGCGTCGTACAGGCCCGGCTCGATGGCGTTCAGCTCGCGCTTCCAGTCGGCCTCGCCGAACTCCCACCAGCGGCGGCTGAACTCCAGCAGCACCTTGGTCGCGCTGTCGTAGTGCAGTTCGCAGACGGCGCGGCGCTTGCCGTACGACATGGGCGGCTCGATCTGCACGTGGCGCAGTCCGGAGAACGGCACCGTCACCACGGCGACGTCCGCGGTGAACTGCTCGCGCACGACGGGCCCGTCACGGCCCTCGGACACGGTGTCCACCCACACGTGCGGTCCCTTGCCCCGGACGTGCTCGGTGTCCGACGAGGCGCGGTCGGGATGGTGGTACTCGATGCGCGTGACACGGCGGTCGAACCTCACCTCCTTGCGCACGCGTTCCAGCAGGGCGTCCGGCAGTACGGCCGTGCCGCCCTCCAGTTCGTAGAAGGGTGTGTCGGGGCTGATGAGGGAGGAGCCGATGAAGCTGTGGATGAAGGACAGCGGGAGGCGGGAGGTGAGGTTCTCCAGGGTGCCGATCAGGTCGATGGTCCGCTCGTCGAGGCCGGCGTGCTCGGTCAGGAAGCGGAACATCGACCAGTCGCCGAACCGCTGCACCACGCGGGCCCAGCCCTTCAACTGCTCGGGGAGCGGTTTGCCGACCCGTTTGCCGTCGCGGTCGACGTGACTGAACTCGTCGCGCACCGGGTCCAGTACGGAGCGCAGGATGGCGGCGGCGGGGGTGTCCCAGTGGGCCCGGGGGACGCCGAAGGACCGGTTCACGCGCCGGGGCGCGCGGGCGTAGTCGGCGCGCCGCACGCGGATGCCGTTGACGTGGATCCAGGTGCGGTGGGCGGGGCGTCCCTCGGTGTCGACGTCGACGTAGTGGAAACGCCGCTTCTTCAGGTCGAACCGGTCGATCAGCTCCATCACCAGGGGATGGCTGCCGGGGATGCGCATCGCGCCCGCCTCGGCGTACTGCCGGGGATCGGCGAAGGGCTGTGCGGCCTGTTCGTGGCCGCCGTTGCGGAAGGTCTTGACGCGTCCGCCCGCGCGGTTGCCGTTGGCCTCCAGCACCGTCACCCGGTGGCCGGCCCTCTTCAGCAGCCAGGCGGCCACCAGTCCGGCCGGGCCGGCGCCGATGATCAGGACGTCCCTGGGGCGCGTCCGCCGGTGTGCCGGCAGTCCCTCCCGGAGGACGCGCCGGTAACGCGGGACGAGGGGGTGGTCGTCGGAGTCCAGGACGAGCAGTGCGCGGGCGACGGCGAGGCACCGGTCGAAGTCGGGGCCACGGCTGTCGGCCGGGGCGGCCGGTGCGGGCAGGGCCGCGGCACCGCCGCCGGTCAGGGCCGTCGCCACCGTGGCCGTACCTGCCGCCGCCGTGAAGCTCCTCCGGGAGAAGCCGCTGTTCGAGCGCACCACCGCGTGATCTTCAGTCATGGCGGTCTTTGTACTGGTGGCTGTGACCGGACGCCCTTCTTTCGTCCCGGAGTTGACCCGAAGGAGCGAAGCGGCGACGAACCCTGACGCCACGGCGGGCCGGCCGGCGCGGACGGCCCGGGGAACCCGAAGGAATGAATGCCGGGCGACCCCGCGATGCCGTGGCGATCTTTCCCGCACACTGCCAGTTGCGTATCCACATCCGTGCTCTCCGGCGGGCTCGCGCGTCGCGTACGCGGCGCCGTACCGGACCCGCAGGAGCGCGGGGCGACCAAGGGGGGAAGGGTGGCGCAGCCGCGCGCTCGGTTCGGCGACAGGGCCCGTTACTGGTTCGACAGCACGCTGGCCCGCGGTGCCTCCGCCCTCGTCGGCTGGATGGCGCTGTTGTGTCTGGCCGTCGTGGTCCCGGCCAGTGCGGTGCTGGTGTGGACCGACCCCGACGCGCCGGCTTCCCTGACGGACCGGTTCGCGCAGGTGTGGCGCCTGACCGGGGAGACACTGCGGCTGGGCGGTTCGACGGGGACGCCGCTGCGCGTCACGTTGTCGCTGCTGCTCGCACTGGTCGCCCTGCTGTACGTCTCGACCCTCGTCGGTCTGATCACGACGGCCCTGACGGAGCGGCTCACCGCGTTGCGCCGTGGCCGTTCCACGGTGCTCGAGCAGGGGCACGCCGTGGTTCTGGGGTGGTCGGAGCAGGTCTTCACGGTGGTGGGCGAGCTGGTGGCCGCCAACGCCAACCAGCGGCGGGCGGCGGTGGCCGTGCTGGCCGACCGGGACAAGACCGCCATGGAGGAGGCCCTGAGCACGAAGGTGGGTCCCGGCGGCCGTACGCGGCTGATCTGCCGCAGCGGCCCCACCACCGACCCGGCCGTGATCGGTCTGACCAGCCCGGAGACGGCCGGTGTCGTGCTGGTGATGCCTCACGACGAGCCGGACGCCGACGCCGAGGTGGTCAAGACACTGCTGGCGCTCAGGGCGGCCCTGCCCGGGGGGACCGCCCCGCCGCCCGTCGTCGCCGCCGTCCGGGACGACCGCTACCGCCTGGCCGCCCGTCTCGCCGCCGGGCCGGACGGCGTCATCCTGGAGAGCGACACCGTCACCGCCCGGCTGATCGTCCAGGCCGCGCGTCGCCCCGGGCTCTCCCTGGTCCACCAGGAACTCCTCGACTTCGCCGGCGACGAGTTCTATCTGATCGCCGAACCGGCCCTGGCCGGGCGGCCGTTCGGCGACGCGCTGCTGTCCTACCCGACGTCGAGCGTCGTCGGGATGGTGCGCTCGGGCACTCCCCTGCTCAACCCGCCGGAGCGAACGCCCCTCGCCGCGGACGACCTGCTCGTCGTCATCTCCCGTGACGACGACACGGCCTGGCTCGGCGACTGCGCGGAGCTGGTCGAGAAGGGGGCGATGACGTCCGGGCCGCCGGCACCCGCGCGGGCGGAGCGGGTTCTCCTGCTGGGCTGGAACCGCCGGGCGCCGCTCATGATCGACCAGTTGCGCCGCCGTGCCCGGCCCGGTTCCACCGTCGACGTGGTGGCGGACGGGGACGAGGCGACGGTCCGGCAGGTGGACGAGGCCGACGCGCACGGCGGCACCGGCCTGGCCCTGACACTGCACCACGGGGACGTCACCCGCCCCGAGACCCTGCGGCGTCTGGACGTCCACTCCTACGACAGCGTGATCGTGCTCGGCCGGGACCCCGTTCCCGGACAGGCGCCGGACGAACCGGACAACCGCACGCTCGTCACCCTCCTGCTGCTGCGCCAACTGGAGGAGGCCACCGGGCGTGAACTGCCGGTCGTCACCGAGCTGATCGACGACCGCAACCGGGCGCTGGCCCCCATCAGTCCCGGAGCCGACGTGATCATCAGTGGCAAGCTCATCGGCCTGCTCATGGCGCAGATCTCCCAGAACCGTCACCTGGCGGCGGTGTTCGAGGAACTGTTCTCCGCCGACGGCGCCGGGGTCCGCCTGCGGCCGGCCACCGACTACGTACGGCCCGGGTGTGAGACGTCCTTCGCCACGGTCGTGGCCGCGGCACGTCATCGCGGTGAATGCGCCATCGGTTACCGGAGCCACGACGGCTCGTCGACGGATCCCGGTCACGGCATGCGGGTCAACCCGCCCAAAGCCGAGCGGCGCCGGTGGACGGCCGCGGACGAGGTGGTCGTCATCGGCAAGGACTGACGGACGGTTCCGCCCGGCCGCCTCAGGGCGGGGGCAGGCCTGCGGGCCAGGAGCACCGGGCCGCCGGAGGACGCGTGCGGGCCCTCCCCGTGAACGGCGTCACGGCGTGTCCGGGGGCCGTCCGGTCCCGGTGCCCGGCGGGAGGGGACGGCCCGCGTGCGGACCGGCGGGCCGCGCATTAGCGTGGGGAGCGTCGGCGGCAGTCAGCAGCGCGCACCCGGGGAAGGTGACGCCCATGCCGGACACGGAAACAGCCATGCCGAGGACCGTCCCGGAGCAGGCCCTGTCGCAGGAACTCCGTTCCTCGCTGCACGGTGAGGTGATCGACCGTGGCCATCCCGGCTACGACGAGGCCAGAACCGTATGGAACGGGCTGATAGACCGGCACCCCGCACTCGTCGCCCGGTGCTCGGGTACGGCGGACGTGGTCGAGGCGGTACGGGCGGCGCGGAAGTTCCGGCCCGTCGTCAGTGTCCGCGGAGGCGGGCACCAGGTGGCGGGCAGCGCGGTCTGCGACGACGGGCTGGTGATCGACCTCTCGCACATGAAGGGCGTGCACGTCGACCCCGCCACGCGCACGGCTCGGGCCCAGGCGGGAGTGACCTGGGGCGAGTTCGACCGTGAGACCCAGTTGCACCGTCTGGCCGCGCCGGGCGGGGAGATCTCGGCGACCGGGATCGCCGGCCTCACCCTCGGCGGCGGCTTCGGTTTCGTGATGCGGACGTTCGGCCTGAGCTGTGACAGCCTCCGCTCCCTGACGGTCGTCACCGCGGACGGCACGGTACGCACCGCGAGCCGGGAGGAGGAGCCCGAGCTGTTCTGGGCGGCGCGCGGCGGCGGCCGGGGCATCGGTGTCGTCACCTCCTTCGAGTTCGACCTCCACCCGCTCGGCCCCGAGGTGGCCGCCGTACTGGTCCTCCACCCGTACGAGCGTGCCGAGGAAGTACTGCGGGCCTGGCGGGACGCCGCGGCCGTCGCGCCGGACACGGTGACGCCGGAGCTGCTGCTGTGGAGCGTCCCCGCGGACCCCGCGGTTCCGGCCGAACTGCACCGGGCGAGCTGCGTGATGGTCGGGGCCGTCCACGGGGGCCCGCCGGGAGACGGCGCCGCGGCGGCGCTGGCCCCGCAACGCGAACTGGGCCCGCCACTCCTCGACTTGAGCGGAACCGTGCCCTACGTCGCGTTGCAGGGCGCCAACACCTGGCGGTTCCCCGACGGGGAGCGCTACTTCATGAAGTCGCACTTCATGGACGACCTCGGCGACGAGGCCATCCGGACCCTGGTGGACTGGTACTCCCGGCGTCCGACTCCGGAGAGCCTGATCGTCGTCCGCACCCTGGGCGGCGCCGTGGCGCGCGTCGGCCCCGACGACAGCGCGTTCGCACACCGGTCCGCACGCTTCAACGTCAGCATCGACGCCGGCTGGCAGGACCCGGCGCTGGACGACACCGCGATCGGCTGGGCACGCTCGGCGTGGGACGCGATGAAGCCCTTCTCCAGCGGCGGGACGTACGTCAACTTCGCGGGGCTCGGTGAGGACGCCGGGGAGCTGAGGGGCGCGGTGTTCGGCTCGCACGAGGAGCGGCTCGAGCACGCGCGCGCCGCGTACGACCCGGAGGGCCTCTTCCGGTCGGCCGCGTACCGTCCGTGACCGTGACGTGGCCCGGCCGCAGAGGTCCGGCGGTGCCGTCCGGCCGGCTTCTCAGCCGGCCGGTGGTGGGTGGGCCGCACCGCCGAGGCTCTCGACCGTACGGGTCGTGGAGTCGTAGCTGCGCGCGCCGGTGAAGGCCGCCTCCCGGGGTTCGCGCAGCGCGGTGGGCAGAAGGCGGTCGGGCCACCGCGCCGTGGCACGGCGCGACCGGGCCAGCGTCATGTGCGGGATCCAACGTCCCGGAGCGTGCAGCGGGTTGAGGCGGCCGGCGGTGGGGGCGAGTACCTCCCACACCCGCCGGTGCAGTTCGAGGACCGGCGCGTCGGCCTCGACACGCCAGGCGAGCACGCGGGTACGTCCGTCGAAGCGCAGCAGCCCGTCCAGCCGGAACGGCACGGGCAGCCCGCCGTCGAGCAGCGCGGCGAGTTCCGCCCTGGCCGAGGGGCGGAGGTCCTCGCACGTCGCGAGGGTCACGTGGGGCCGATTGGTCGGGTGCCGGTGTTCCGCGAGGCTGGACAGTCCCGCGGCGGCCATCATGCGCCACATCTCCCGGACGTGCGCCTCGGTGGCGGTGTCGGGCAGCAGTTCCACGGTGCGCACGGCGCCAGCCTACGCGGCGGTCCGCCGGCCATCGCGATCCGCCGTGTTCGTCGTACGGGCTCGGAGCGGGCGCCCGGCCTGCGGCGGCAGTACCTCCGGCGCGTCCGGGCGCGGTCGTTGCGTGCCGGTGCCCGGGAGCCTGCCGCCGTCCTCCGTGAGGCGGTGGCGGAAGCCGTCCTGCGCGTCGTGGTCACCGCTGCTACGCGCCGCCGTCCGCCGGCCCCGTAAGGGACGGATCCCGCCCGCCGAGGACCGCGTCGGCGGCCCGCAGATGGCGGGCGACCGGGCCGAAGGAGACCAGGCCGCTGCCGCCGCCGGCCGACTCGCCGTCGGCGGCGGCGAGTTCGTCACGGGCACGGCGCAGGACCTCCTGGTGTCCCACGGCCGCGGCGGTGCGGGCCAGTACGCACCAGAGTGCCTCCTGGAGGAGGTCGTGGGGTGGCCGGGGAACCGTCGCGAGTGCCTGCCGGGCTCGCTCGGTGGCGCCGGAGGCGGCCTGCAGCAGGGGGACGAGCCACGGCCGGTAGGGGCCGGCGTCGAGGCCGGCGAAGTCGTCGGGGTCGGGCAGGGTGCCGTCCCGCATCGACGGGACGAGCGCGACGAGGGCGGCCGCTCCCCGGGTGAGTCCGGGCATGCCGTAGCCCGCGGTCTCCGCGAGGAGCTCGGCGTACCGGGGGCGGGCCGCCGGCCATCCGTCGGTCTCGCAGGCGCGCAGGGCCCGGTACCAGGAGGTGAACACCGCGGCGAGGGGCCGTTCGTTGCGGTGCGCGAGCCGGTCGATCTCCTCGGCCTCCGCGTCCGCCGCCGCGAGGTCACCGAGACCGGCGAGGGCCTGGACGCGGACGAGACGGCCCAGAACCTCGTGGCCGGGCAGCTGGTGGTCGACGGCCAGCCGGGTCAGTTCGGCGCCGAGGGCGTCCCGGCGGGCGGCCGATCCGCAGGTGGCGAAGGACTGCATGAAGGCGCCGTTGAGGGCGAACGCGAGCACCGCGGGGTCACCGAGGCGGCGGGCGAGGCGGACGGCCTCCTCGGCGGCGCGTTCGGCGCGCAGCCGCCACGGTTCGGCGGCGGACGTGGCGGCCGCCCGGGGAAG
>NZ_NCTE01000637.1 GCF_002114215.1 Streptomyces sp. 13-12-16
CAGCAGCACCTCCCCGGCCCGCTCGTCGGCCCCGGCGCGTACGGTCTCGGCGTGCGTCCGCGCGGCCTCCCGCACGCCGGCCGCGTCGTCCTCCGCCAGGTCCGTCACGTCCCGCGCGTACTGCCGCGCCGACTCCCGCACGGCCGCCGCCTCCTCCCCGGCCAGCCCGAACAGCCGTCGCGCGCTCTCCCCCAGCGACTCGTACGTCTGCGGCGCCAGCCCCGCCACCCGCACCCGCAGCAGCTCCAGCTCCTCCTCCATCTCACGGGCGAGGACGGTGAGCCGCGCGGCCCGCTCCCAGGCGGCGTCACGATCGTCCGAGAGGGCCTCGACGTACGCGATCACCTGCAAAGGACGGTAGCCACGCCCCCGTACGACCTCGAAGCCCTGCGACGACACCGATGCGCTGCTCACCCTGGAACCCCTCTCCACCGACGGACACGAAGCCCAGCACGAAAGACCGAGCACGAAATGGGATGAATCGCGCACATCTTGATGGATGACACGGAAGTGTTCATAACGCGACACTCCGCGAGGAGGGCACGCAAAAGCCGGGCCCGGTCGTCCTGACGACCGGGCCCGGCTCCTCACGTCACACGGGGTTCAACCGCGACGGGTCACAACAACCCGTCCCACATCTGCTCCAGCAGCACCGACCACCAGCTCTCCGGCGAACCCAGCGCCGCCGGGTCCAGCGCGGCCAACTGCGCCTGGAAGTCCACCGTCCAGCGGCCCGCCTGCTCCTGGTTCAGCCCGAACCGCAGCCGCCACATCCGGCCCAGCAGCGCCAGACAGCGCGCGAACTCCGGCAGACCGGTGTTCACGAACTGCGGCGGAACCGGCGCACCGCCCGGCCCGGACTCCACCGGCACCGCGACGATGTTCGCCGTGCCGTACTGCACACAGATCGCCTTGCCGAAGTCGCTGCCCATCACCAGGTACGAGCCCGCGTCCGAAGCCGGCTGCACACCCCGCTCCGCCGCCAGCTCCGCCAGCGTCGGCACCGGACGGCCCGGCTGCGCCTGCGCCCAGAAGAACGGCCCCATGTCCAGCGGCAGCCCCGCCACCACCAGGGTGTGCGCCACGACCGGCGGCACGCCCTGCCGGGACACCGCCGCCTGCTCGAACCGGAACACACCCGGCCCGAACGCCCCCGCCAGCTCCTGCGCGACGGCCTCCGGCGGAACCGGCGGCGCCGGCGGCACCGGCGGAATCGGCGCACGCACCGGCGCGGGACGCGCCGGACCGTCCGCCACCTGGTGCAACTCACCCTGATGGGCCAGCAGTTGCCCCATGCCCTGCTGCCGGCTCGCGTGATCCGTGCCGTACGGGGCGATGGACGTGATCCGCGCCTGCGGCCACTGCTCACGGATCATCCGCGCGCAGTACGCGCCCGGCAGCTCGCACGACTCCAGCTCGGTGTGCAGCTCCAGCACCTGGTCCGGCGGCACGTTCATGGCCCGCAGCTCGTGGAAGATCTGCCACTCCGGGTGCGGCGTACCCGGCGCCGAACGCCGGATCAGCTGCTGCTCGCTGCCGTCCTGCGCCCGGTAGCGCAGCACGGCCTGGTAGCCGGGGCCGACGGTCGGCTGACCGGCCGGCGGCTGCGGATAGCCGTACGCCGGCGGCTGCCCCGGCACGGGAACACCGGGCGGCGGCGTACCCGGGGGCATCCCGCCGGGCGGCATCGGCGGAGCACCGCCGGGCATCCCCGGGGGCGCCGGGGGCGG
>NZ_NCTE01000638.1 GCF_002114215.1 Streptomyces sp. 13-12-16
GCCGACGCCGAGCAGCCACAGGGGGATGCCCGCGCGGGAGGCGCCGACCCGGCGCAGCCGGGCGTCGCGGGGGTGCCGGGCGACGAGGGCGGCGGCCCGCGCGCCCAGTTCGTCGACGGTCGGGTAGTGCGGGAGGGGCGGCAGGGCACACCTCCACGAAGCGGCGCCGTCGTTTCACCGGGAGTGCATGGCGTACGCACAGTCAGTCACGACTTCGGGGGTACGTCAACACCGCGGCGATCGTGGGGACTTCGCCGGGGCCCGCCGGGGGTCAGTGCGCCGCGAGCCGGTAGGCGATCTGTCCGAAGCCGATCTGGTCGCCGTCGCGGACGACCGCCGCGCCGACCACCCGACGCCCGTTCACCGTGGTGCCGTTGGTGGAGCCGAGGTCCCGCAGCACCCAGAGGCCGCCCTGGTGGCGGAGTTCGGCGTGCACGCGGGAGACCGTCTCGTGACTGAGCCGCAGTCCGTTGCCGGGATCGCGGCCTATGCGCAGGGGGTGGCCGCTCGCCGGGTGCGGCAGCAGCAGCTTGGGGAGCTTCTCGGCCTGCCAGGCCCGGCGCAGCCGCACGGTGAATCCGGAGACCGCCTCCACGCCGCCGAACACCAGGCGGGAGAAGCGGCTTTCCCGCGGGAGGTCGGCGATGAGCGCGGCGAGTTCGTCGGAACGGCGCGCCACCAGCGCGAGTTCCATGCGCCGGACGAACGTGTCGTGGGACAGGCGGCCCATGGCGACGCCGTCCCGCAGCACGCTCAGCGCCTTGTCGCGCTCCGCGTCGGAGAGCCGCGCGGGGTACGTGTGGAACTCGAAGGACGACGTCACGCCGTTGATTGTCGGTCAGTGACGGCCGGGCTGTCCAGAAAGCGGGGAAACGGCCGCGCGCGCGGGCGTGCCCGGCGACACCCGCCGCAAAAGGGCGGATCCCCCGGCGAATTGATCTCCCATGGCGCACGATGGACGGACTACCTCACAGTGAGCAGACGAAGGGGAACCGTCCGTGCAGTTCGAGGTGTGGGCACCACAGGCCGGCCGAATGACGCTCGAGTGCGACGGCGTCACGCACGCGTTGGAGCGCGATCCGGAACGGGAGGGGTGGTGGCGGGGGGAGGCCGAGGCGCACGACGGCTCCCGGTACGGCTTCGCGCCGGACGACGGCCCCGTCCTGCCCGATCCGCGCTCGCGCCGGCAGCCGGACGGTCCCGACGGCCTGAGCGCCGTCGTCGACCACGACCGGTTCGACTGGCGCACGGAGTGGGCGGGGCGCCCGCTGCCCGGCGCGGTGCTGTACGAACTGCACGTGGGCACGTACACGCGCGAGGGCACCTTCGACGCCGCCGCCGAGCGGCTCGGCCACCTCGCGGAGCTGGGCGTGACGCATGTGGAGCTGATGCCGGTGTGCCCGTTCCCGGGCCGGCACGGATGGGGGTACGAGGGGGTCTCGCTGTGGGCGGTGCACGAGCCGTACGGCGGGCCCGAGGGGCTGAAACGGTTCGTCGACCGGGCCCACGCCCTCGGCCTGGGCGTCGTGCTGGACGTCGTGCACAACCACCTGGGACCGTCCGGGAACCACCTGCCGCGGTTCGGGCCGTACTTCACGGACACCCATCACACCCCGTGGGGCGCGGCGGTCAACCTGGACGCGCCCGGCTCCGACGAGGTGCGCGCGTTCCTCGTGGACAGCGCGCTGGCCTGGCTGCGGGACTACCGGATCGACGGGCTGCGCCTGGACGCGGTGCACGCGCTGGTGGACACGCGCGCGTGCCACTTCCTGGAGGAGCTGTCCGGGGCCGTGGACGCCCTCGCCGCCGACACCGGCCGGCCCCTGTTCCTGATCGCCGAGTCGGATCTGAACGACCCCAGGATCATCAGGCCCCGCGCGGAGGGCGGCCTCGGGCTGCACGCACAGTGGAACGACGACTTCCACCACGCCCTGCACACCGCGCTGACCGGTGAGGCGCAGGGCTACTACGCCGACTTCGCGCGTGCCCCGTTCGCGGCCCTCGCCAAGACGCTCACCGGTGGCTTCTTCCACGACGGCACGTACTCCACCTTCCGGGGCCGGCGCCACGGCCGCCCCCTGGACCGCAACCGGGTGGCCGGGCACCGGCTCCTCGGCTACGGCCAGACCCACGACCAGGTCGGCAACCGCGCCCAGGGGGACCGGCTGTCCGCACTCCTCTCCCCCGGCCTGCTGGCCTGCGCGGCGGCCCTCACGCTGACCGCTCCCTTCACGCCCATGCTGTTCATGGGCGAGGAGTGGGCGGCGGGCACGCCCTGGCAGTTCTTCACCGACCACACCGACCCGGAGCTCGCCAGGGCGGTGAGCGCGGGCAGACGGCGGGAGTTCGCGGCGCACGGCTGGGCCGAGCAGGACGTGCCGGACCCGCAGGACCCCGCCACCCGCGACCGCTCCTGCCTGGACTGGTCGGAGCCGGAACGCGAGCCCCACGCGCGCGTGCTGTCCTGGTACCGGCTCCTTCTCGCCCTGCGCCACGAGCAGCCGGACCTCACCGACCCGGACCTCGGCGACACCAAGGTGGCCTACGACGAGGAGCACCGCTGGCTGGCCTTCCGGCGGGGGGACGTCCGGGTCGCGGTGAACCTCGGCACCGAGCCCGCGGCGATCCCCCTGGGCGTCCCCGACGCGCGCGTCCTCGCGGCCTGGGAGCCGGTGGAGACCCCGGGCCCGGACGGGGTGCTGCGGCTGCCGGGCCCATCGGCCGTCGTCCTGCTCCAGGGCTGAGAACCGCCCGGCGTGCCCTGACGCCGGGACGCCCGTCCGGCGGACCGTGCCGGACGGGCGTCAGGGCGTGTCGTCCGCGCGGCCGAGGTCCGTCACCCTTTCCAGCATGATCGGCTCCCAGGCGTGCCGCAGACGGGTGCGGAGCGCGGGCGGCGGGGCGGTGCGGCCGGTGAGGGCCTCGGCGAGGTGGCGGACGGAGTCGCAGCGGGCCAGCCACAGGCCGCGCAGGCAGGGGCGGGCGCCGTAGCCGGCGAGG
>NZ_NCTE01000639.1 GCF_002114215.1 Streptomyces sp. 13-12-16
GTCCCCCGCCCCGGACCGCGGGGGCGGCCCCGTGACGGCCGAGGCGCTCGCCGCGCGGGGAGCGGCGCTCAGGGCGGACCGGAAGGCGAGGAACGCCACGCCGCTCAAGCTGTTCCTGCGCCGCATCGCGAACATCTTCGTGCCGCTGATTCCCGCGCTCATCGGCTGCGGCATCATCGCCGGCCTGAACGGCCTGCTGGTCAACCTGCACTGGCTGCCGGGGATCACCCCGGCCCTGACCGCCATGGCGTCCGGGTTCATGGCCCTGATCGCCGTCTTCGTCGGCCACAACACGGCCAAGGAGTTCGGCGGTACGCCGATCCTGGGGGGTGCCGTCGCGTCGGTCATCGTCTACGCGGGAGTGGCGGACGTCGAGGCGTTCGGCCGGCACCTCTCACCGGGACAGGGCGGCGTGCTCGGTGCTCTGGGTGCCGCGTGGCTCGGCGTGTACGTGGAGAAGTGGTGCCGGCGCCGGGTGCCCGAGGCCGTCGACGTCCTGGTGACGCCCACCGTCACCGTGCTCGTGGCCGGACTGGCGACCCTGTTCGGGCTGATGTTCCTCGCCGGCGAGGTGTCCACCTGGATCGGCGACGCGGCCGACTGGCTGCTGTCCCACGGTGGCGCGGGCGCCGGGTTCCTCCTCGGGGGCCTCTTCCTGCCGCTGGTCATGCTGGGCCTGCACCAGGCCCTGATCCCCATCCACACCACCCTCATCGAGGGCGCCGGCTTCACCGTCCTGCTGCCGATCCTCGCGATGGCGGGTGCGGGACAGGTCGGTGCGGCGATCGCGGTCTACTGCCGGCTGCCGCACAACACCTCGGTCCGGACGACCGTCAAGTCCGCGCTCTGGCCCGGCTTCCTCGGCGTCGGAGAGCCCCTCATCTACGGTGTGTCCCTCCCCCTGGGGCGTCCGTTCGTCACCGCCTGCGCGGGCGGAGCCTTCGGCGGCGCGTTCGTCGGCCTCTTCAACCAGCTGGGCACGGACGTCGGTTCGACCGCGATCGGCCCCTCGGGGTGGGCGCTGTTCCCCCTCCTCGACGGCAACCACGGCCTGGGGCGGACGGTCGCCGTCTACACCGCCGGTCTGCTCGTCGGTTACGCGACGGGCTTCCTCGCCACCTACTTCTTCGGCTTCACGAAGACCATGCTCACGGAACTCGACAAGGCGCCCGCCTCTCCGGCGGAGGGAGGGCCCGTCCCCGCGGACCGGGCCGCCGAAAAGGTCTGACCCGGCCCCAGGAGGCCGTTCCCTCAGGACCGGCCCAGCGGGGATTCCGTACGGCGCAGCCGGCGCAGGGCGTCGGAGACCGCCTCGATACGCGCGTCGACAGCGCCGAGTGTCTCGCGCAGCACGCGCAGACGCGCTTCGAGTACGGCGGCCTCGGCCGCCAGCGTCGCAGCGGCGGCCACCGGATCGGGCTCTTCGGGGTCCCGGGGCCTCATGCGAACGCCTTCCTGAGCACGTGCGCGGGCCGTTCGGCGGGGTCGGGCTGTTCCAGCAGGGACGTCTCGGGATGCATGAGCCGGCTGTCTCCGTTTCTCCGTTCGGCTGTTCCGCCCGGTTGACCGGGACGGTCCCCGTTCCGTGACAGGGGCCGCGGTGTCCGTCCGTCACGGCGTGCGTCGGAGGACGTCAGGGACGCCGGCGGTTCCAGCGGCGGAGCTCGCCGGGGGCGAGGACGGTCCGGACCCGTACGACGTGGTGATCGGCGGTGCCGACGCCGGTGACCGCGGCCGCTTGACGGTCAGGACGGACCACGAGGCCGGTCCGTCCGTCGGCGGAACGGGTGTCCGGGGCGGTGCGCGGGCCACGGGCCGGCGGGCTCGGCACGCCGCGGGCGGCCCGGGCGTAGCCGTGCACGGTCGGACCGGGGCCCGGACCTTGCCACCGCCGTCGGAGAAGGCCGTGACGTCGGGTGCCGGCAAGGACGCGAGAAGCCCCGCGTCCTCCGCCGCACAGGCCCGGCGCACCGCGCGGGCCACGGCGTCGTGGGCCGCGCACGGCGGGCCCGCTCGGCCCACCCGTGCCCGGAGACGGTTCAGCCACTCAGGGACGCCACGTAGGAAGACAGCTTGTCCGGGTTCATCACCCACATGATCCGGTCGATCCCGTCCGCCGAGACGTCGACGGACAGCAGGGCCACGGCGCTCTCGCCGACGGAGACGAGCACGGCCGGCCGTCCGTTGGCCTCGACCCACCGGGTCCGCGCCGGCGGCCAGAACCGCGGTGCGAAGGCGGTGAGGTACTTGGAGACGTGGCCACGTCCCACGACCGGGATCCTCGACGCGCCCCGGACGCCTCCGCCGTCCGCGTAGCTGACGACGTCGGCGGCGAGAACCTTCTCCAGCACCGCCATGTCGCCCTTCTGCGCGGCGGCGAGGAACACCTCCAGCAGGCGCCGGTGATCGGCGGGGCTGACGGGTTCCTTGCGCTCGGCGGCGAGGTGCTTGCGCGCACGGCTCACCAGCTGCCGCGTGTTGGCCTCACTGGTCTCCAGGATCTCCGCGACCTGCTTGTAGGGGTAGTCGAAGGCTTCCCGCAGCACGTAGGCGCCCCGCTCCAGCGGGTTCAGCTTCTCGAGCAGGAGGAGAACCGCCAGTTCCAGCGCCTCGGCGCGCTCCGCGCCCATCTGCGGGTCCTGACGGGTGTCGACCGGTTCGGGGAGCCACGGCCCGACGTAGGACTCCCGCCGCACCCGCGCGGACTGTGCGACGTTGATGGCCAGGCGCGTGGTGATCGTGGTCAGGAAGGCCGTGGGCTCGTGGACGCCGCCGCGGTCGGTGTTCTGCCACCGCAGCCATGTCTCCTGGAGGACGTCCTCGGCCTCCGCGGAACTGCCGAGCACGCGGTACGCGATCCCGAACAGCCGCGGACGTGCCGCGATGAAATCCCTCGTGGCCCGCTCGAGGGAATCGGTGCCGTCGGAATCGGTGTCGTCCCCGGTGTGCATGATCGCCCCTTCCGGCTCCTGCGCAACCATGCTACAAGCGGGTTCGGTGGCGTGCGCCCGGGGACATGGGTGACACATCGTGTGACATGGTGTGTAATTCAGGCCTCGCGGCAGACCCCGTGCCGGTGACCTCCTGGCGTACGACGGCATCGCGCCGCCGTGCTCCATCGGCGTGCCGTGTCACAGACGGCGTGCCCGTCCGGTCCATGGGGAGGAAACGCGAACGACTCGGCGCCGTGATGGGAGAGGGTGAACGATGAGCGGCTCGGGCCCGCACGGCCTTCCCCGGCCCGTGACTCCCCGCACCCCGTCGTCCCGCCCAGGTGCCGTCACCTCCCGGGCGGGGTCGGCGCCGACCGGCGCCGAGGCCCGGCCCGTGGGGCTTCGGCCGCTCCCGGCGGCCCCCGGCACCGCCGGACGTTCCCTC
>NZ_NCTE01000640.1 GCF_002114215.1 Streptomyces sp. 13-12-16
CGATGGGGGCGGTCGGGCTGTCCGGCGGCCGGGGCGGCCGACCGGTCGGGAGCGGGCCGGTGCTCCGGTGTGGCCGTCGGCTCGCGGGTCGTCCGTGCGCGGGCCGCGCGCAGGGCCTCGCGGGCCTCTTCGGAGGGGTGGGGGGTCATGCCGGCCTCCGCAGGGACACCAGGTCGGACAGGTCACGGTCGGACAGCTCCGTGAGGGCCGCCTCGCCGGAGCCGAGGATCGCGTCGGCGAGGGCGCGCTTGGACTCCAGCATCTCGGCGATGCGGTCCTCGACCGTGCCCTCGGTGACGAGGCGGTGGACCTGGACGGGCTGGGTCTGGCCGATGCGGTACGCGCGGTCGGTGGCCTGCTCCTCCACCGCGGGGTTCCACCAGCGGTCGAAGTGGACGACGTGGCCCGCGCGGGTGAGGTTGAGGCCGGTGCCGGCGGCTTTGAGGGAGAGCACCAGGACCGGGGTCGCGCCGCTCTGGAAGCGGTCCACCATGTGCTCCCGCTCCGCCACCGGCGTACCGCCGTGGAGGAGCTCGACGGGGACCGCGCGCTCGGCGAGGTGCGCGGTGATCAGACGGGCCATCCCGACGTACTGCGTGAAGACCAGGGCGGAGCCGTCCTCGGCGAGCAGGGTGTCCAGCAGTTCGTCCAGCAGGGCCAGTTTGCCGGAGCGGGCCACGAGCCGGTCGCCTCCGGCGCGCTCGTGCTCCTCCTTCAGGTAGAGCGCCGGGTGGTCGCAGATCTGCTTGAGCGAGGTCAGCAGCTTCAGCACCAGTCCGCGCCGGCCCATGCCCTGCGCGGTCTCGATGGCGTGCATCGACTCCCGCACCACCGCCTCGTACAGCGCGGCCTGTTCGTGGGTGAGCGGCACCGGGTGGTCCGTCTCGGTCTTGGGCGGCAGTTCGGGGACGATGCCGGGGTCGGACTTCCTGCGCCGCAGCAGGAAGGGGCGGACCAGGCGGGCGAGGCGCGCGACGGCCTCCTCGTCCTCGCCGGTCTCCACCGCGCGCGCGTGCCGGGCGCGGAAGGACTTCAGCGGGCCGAGGAGTCCGGGGGTCGTCCAGTCGAGGAGGGCCCACAGTTCGGAGAGGTTGTTCTCCACGGGGGTGCCGGTGAGCGCCACCCGCGCGGGGGCCGGGATCGTCCGCAGCGCCTTCGCGGTCGCGGAGTGGGGGTTCTTGACGTGTTGTGCCTCGTCGGCGACGACCATGCCCCACGTCCGCCCGGCCAGCTCCGGTGCGGCGGAGCGCATGGTGCCGTAGGTGGTGAGGACGAAGCCGCCGTCGAGGCCGTCCAGGGTGCGGTCGGGGCCGTGGAAGCGGCACACGGGGACGCCGGGCGCGAACCGGGTGATCTCCCGCTGCCAGTTGCCGAGCAGCGAGGCCGGGCAGACCACCAGGGTCGGCTCGGTGCGGGCCCGCTTCAGGTGCAGCGCGATGAGGGTGACGGTCTTGCCCAGGCCCATGTCGTCGGCGAGGCAGCCGCCGAGGCCGAGGGAGGTCATGAGGTCCAGCCAGGCCAGGCCCCGTAGCTGGTAGTCGCGCAGGGTGGCGTCGAGGCCGGGCGGCGGCTCGGCGGGCCGCACCCCGGCGGTCAGGCGGTCGCGGAGGGCGGCGAGGGCGCCGGCCGGGACCGCCTCGACCGTCTCCCCGTCGACCTCC
>NZ_NCTE01000641.1 GCF_002114215.1 Streptomyces sp. 13-12-16
CCGGCTCCGGACCGGGGCCCGGCGGCGGGGGCGGAGGGGTGGGGGCCGGGCCGGGAGGCGGCTCGGGTGAGGGCACCGGATCGGGGCGGGGCCCGGGGTGCGAGGGGTCCGGGCCCGGAGTGGGGCCCGGCTGGACGGGGTCCGGGTACGGGTTCGTCATGGCGCGTGTCCTCCGGCCTGTCGGTCGACGTCGGCTCTGGACTACTCCCCCGCCTACCCGGGGGCCGCCTCTCCAGTCACCCGCCCGCGTGACGGCGCGGGGCCGGTCGGCGCCACCGGCCCGGCCGGAGGATCAAGGGGTCAGGGTGTCGGAGCGGCCGGCCTCGATGCGCGACCAGTGGGGGATGGGGCGTCCGTCGCTCCGCAGCACGTCGTCGGCGGGCGTGCCCTGGACGGTGGGCCAGCCGGGGGGCGAGTCCTCCCACAGTTCCTGACGTCCGTACACGGTGAGGTCCATGAGCGCGTAGCTGTAGTCCATCGCCTCCACGCCGCGCAGCGTCGTCCAGTACGTCTCGAAGACGCGGTCGCCGTCCCGGAGGTAGCAGACGAGGTGCATCATGCCGGCGTGGCGCCCGGTCAGGAGTTCGTCCCCGGACGGGACCGCCGAGTACCACGGCACGTCCCAGCCCATGAAGTCGCGGTAGCGGCGGCTCTCCTCGTACGGGCCCTGGCAGAAGACCGCGTAGGTGATGTCGCGCGAGTGGAGGTACGACAGCTCCTGCACCTGGGTGGTGACCCAGGTGCAGCCCTCGCACTGGCCCGCCGCGTCGTGGCCGGGGTACCACATGAAGTAGTACGCGATGAGCTGTCGGCGCCCTTCGAAGGTTTCGAGCAGGGTGACCGGCCCGTCGGGCCCGGTCAGTTCGAGGCCGGCGGCCACCTCGACCATGGGCAGCCGCCGCCGGGCGGCGGCGATCGCGTCGCCCTCGCGGGTGTGCGCCTTCTCCCGGATCCGCAGCCGGGCCAGTTCGGCCTCGAAGCCGGCCCGGTCGGCCGTCGGGGGCAGCGCCGGGGCGCGGTCCGCGGGCCTGTTCTCGTGCTCGGTCATGATCATGTCCCATCGTCGTGGGTCGCGGTCCGTCAGGTGGCCGGGCCGGGTCCGGAGCGCTCCGCCACCTCCTTGATGCGCAGCAGGCGCGTCTCCCAGGATCGGCCGATCCGGTCGAGCTCGCGGGCCAGCGCGCCGAGCCGGGCGCCGACGGCGAGGTGGACGACCTCGCGCCCGCGCCGCTCGGACTCGACCAGCCCGGCCCCGCGCAGCACCTCCAGGTGCTTGACGATCGCCTGCCGGCTCACCGGCAGGGTCCTGGCCAGCGCGGACGCCGACATGGGGCCCTCGCCGAGCCGGGTGAGTATCTCCCAGCGCGTCGCGTCGCCGAGCGCGGCGCACACGACGGGGAGGGGGGAAGCGGTCACCGATGCCTCGCCGGGGCCGTGGCGCTCTTCTCGACGAACGCCTTCGCGGCCGCCAGCTCGGTGAGCCAGCCCTTGTCGTTGCCCTCCCGCTCCTTCAGCCACGCCGCGGGGTCGTCGGCGAGGCTCGAGAAGCCGCTCTCCACCACGCGGAGGGTCACCCCGCCCGCGTCCCGCTCGTCGATCCAGAACTCGACCAGGGTGGAGGGTGTCGCGTCGTCGCGGAACGGGGTGCCGATCCAGCGGAACGCCGCGTAGCGCGGTTTGTCCAGCTCCACCGTCCGGAACCGGAACTCACCCAGCGACGGATGGCGGACCACGGTCACGTCGCCCTCCTGGCGCAGGTCCGGTTCGGGCTCGACCTCGCCGTCATTGATGTACCAGCCGGGCCGTACGACCAGCTCCCAGACCCGCTCGGCGGGGGCGTCGATGTCGATCCGCCGGGCGATCCGGTCGAGCTCGGCCAGCTCCGCGTCGGTATGGGTGGCGTCGTTCACGGGAACCTCCCTCATCGATTCGAGTGCAACTCAAGGGTTGCACGTCCTGACGGGACATGCAACCTACGGGTTGCATCAGGAGCTACGGCGTCTCGTACGGCAGTGGTGGGAGATCAACCGGCACGGCCTCGCCGGGGCCCGGAATCACCGTGGGATCGACAGGGTTCCGCGGGATTCCGCGGAATTCCGCCCCCGCCGCGCGAGTGGCGCTACCGGTTCTCTTCCTGAGCCTGCCGGCACAAGCGGGCTGCCGCCGCGAGTCCCGGACGGGGGCTGGACAGCACGGGCACCGAAATCGTGGTGAGCCGCTCGGCCGGGGCCATGGACGCCTGGGCGAGGACGATCGCGTCGGCGCCGGTGACCGCGTCGGCGGCGTCCGCGACCCGGCGCGCGTACCCCGCCGGGTCGCCCG
>NZ_NCTE01000642.1 GCF_002114215.1 Streptomyces sp. 13-12-16
CGTCGATCCCGACCCCGCCTCGCTCACCCAGATCCTGCGCAGCGTCGTCGGCTACCTCACCGTGCCCGGCTACCGCGAGATGTTCGCGGCGGCGGGCTTCGGCGAGGCCGTCGACCTGGCCCGTACGGGTGCCGACGCCGACACGCTGCTCCGGGCCCTGCCGGTCGAGGCCGCGGCCACGGTCGGCCTGATCGGCACCCCCGACACCGTACGGGCCCGCATGGACGCCTACGCGGCGGCCGGCCTGGACGAGCTCGCCCTGGTCCCGGCCACGGCGGGCGACCCCGACGGTGAACGCACCCTGACGGCGCTCGCGCCGGGCCGGGGGGTTCCGTCCGGGTCCCGCTGAGGTCACGGGCCCCGGTACGCGCCCCCGGAGGGGCCCCCTCGCCCCCACCCGGGCCGGCCACAAGGCGCGGGAGGCACCGCCGACGGGTCTTCCCGGGGCGGGCGGGCCTCAGCCCCCGTACGCTCCCGAGGCGGTCAGCCGCAGGGCCGTGTCGATGAGGGGGACGTGGCTGAAGGCCTGCGGGAAGTTGCCGACCTGGCGCTGCAGGCGCGGGTCCCACTCCTCTGCCAGCAGGCCGAGGTCGTTGCGCAGGGAGAGCAGCTTCTCGAAGAGCTTCCGCGCCTCGTCCACCCGGCCGATCATCGCCAGGTCGTCCGCCATCCAGAACGAGCAGGCGAGGAACGCGCCCTCGTCGCCCGGCAGGCCGTCGACGCCCTCGTCCTTGCCCTCCGTCGGGTAGCGCAGGATGAAGCCGTCGGAGGTGGACAGCTCGCTCTGGATCGCCTCGACGGTGCCGATCACGCGCTTGTCGTCCGGCGGCAGGAAGCCCACCTGCGGGATCAGCAGCAGGGAGGCGTCCAGCTCCTCGGAACCGTAGGACTGCGTGAAGGTGTTGCGTTCCTTGTCGTAGCCCTTCTCGCACACGTCCCGGTGGATGTCGTCGCGCAGCTGCTTCCACTCCTCCAGCGGGCCGTCGGCGTCACCGGACTCGATCAGCTTGATGGTGCGGTCGACGGCGACCCAGGCCATCACCTTGGAGTGCACGAAGTGGCGGCGCGGGCCGCGCACCTCCCAGATGCCCTCGTCCGGCTCCTGCCAGTGCTTCTCCAGGTAGCGGATCAGCTTGAGCTGGAGCAGCGAGGCGTAGTCGTTGCGGGCCAGACCGGTCATGTGGGCCAGGTGCAGGGCCTCGGTGACCTCGCCGTACACATCGAGCTGGAGCTGGTGCGCGGCGCCGTTGCCCACCCGGACCGGGGCGGAGTTCTCGTAGCCGGGCAGCCAGTCCAGCTCCGCCTCGCCGAGCTCGCGCTCACCGGCGATGCCGTACATGATCTGCAGGTTCTCCGGGTCGCCCGCCACCGCGCGGAGCAGCCACTCGCGCCAGGCGCGGGCCTCCTCGCGGTAGCCGGTGCGCAGCAGCGACGACAAGGTGATCGCCGCGTCCCGCAGCCAGGTGTAGCGGTAGTCCCAGTTGCGGACGCCGCCGATGTCCTCCGGCAGGGAGGTGGTGGGCGCGGCCACGATGCCGCCGGTCGGGGCGTACGTCAGGGCCTTGAGCGTGATCAGGGAGCGGATCACGGCCTCGCGGTAGGGGCCGTGGTACGTACAGTGCTCCACCCACTCGCGCCAGAACTCCTCGGTCGCCTCCAGCGACTGCTCCGGCTCCGGCAGCGGCGGGGGCTGCTTGTGCGAGGGCTCCCAGGAGACGGTGAACGCGATCCGCTCGCCCGGTGAGACCGTGAAGTCCGAGTACGTGGTCAGCGACTCGCCGTAGGTCTGCACGGGAGTGTCGAACCACACGGAGTCCGGGCCCGCGACGGCGACCGTGCGCCCCTCGTGCCGGTGCACCCACGGGACGATCCTGCCGTAGGAGAACCGCATCCGCAGCGCCGAGCGCATGGGGACCCGGCCCGAGACGCCCTCCACGATCCGGATGAGCTGCGGGGCCCCGTCGCGCGGGGGCATGAAATCCGTCACCCGGACCGTGCCGCGCGGGGTGTCCCACTCCGATTCCAGGATCAGCGAGTCGCCGCGGTAGCCGCGCCGGGTCGCCGCGGGCGGTTCCGCGTCGTCGGCGTGCGCGGGGCCCAGCCGCCAGAAGCCGTGCTCCTCGGTGCCCAGCAGGCCGGCGAAGATGGCATGGGAGTCGAAACGGGGCAGGCACAGCCAGTCCACCGTGCCGTCCCGGCAGACCAGCGCGGCGGTCTGCATGTCTCCGATGAGTGCGTAGTCTTCGATGCGCCCGGCCACGTGCAACTCCAGTCGAACGGCCACGTCACCCCTCAAGGGGGCTGTCGCTTGGTGCGGTCAAGGGGTTTTGAATTGCGTCGTTGAGCTGTGAAGCAAAGCAGTCGCCCAGCCTCGCATGCAAAGTGCCGATCTCTGCTCAACGAACTGACGAGCTCACGTTGTTCCGGAGGTCACGGGCGGGGGTGGTGCCGTTCGGCCGGCCGGGCTCGGCAGCGAGTGTCCGAGCAGGATACGACGCACGTAGATGATCTGTGTGCCGCTCCGGACAACCGGGCTCCGCCGAACGAGTGACCAACGAGTGAGGGTCCCGTGTGCGGTGCTCGTCCGTGGCGGCGCGTGCGCGGAGCGTGGCCGGGCGCCATCCCCCCGCGGCGCTGATACGCTGGTAGCCCGTGGACCGGTGGGCGAGAAAGCCCCGGAACCGCACCCACAAGCCGCGACCACGGGAGCCCCCTCTTGGCCATGCCGCCCAAATCCTCGACGACCAAGCACATCTTCGTCACCGGGGGTGTCGCCTCCTCGCTCGGCAAGGGGCTCACCGCCTCCAGCCTGGGCATGCTGCTCAAGGCCCGGGGTCTGCGCGTCGTGATGCAGAAGCTCGACCCGTACCTCAACGTCGACCCGGGGACGATGAACCCCTTCCAGCACGGTGAGGTCTTCGTCACCAACGACGGCGCCGAGACCGACCTGGACATCGGCCACTACGAGCGGTTCCTCGACCGCGACCTGGACGGCTCGGCCAACGTCACCACCGGCCAGGTCTACTCGACGGTGATCGCCAAGGAGCGGCGCGGCGAGTACCTGGGCGACACCGTGCAGGTCATCCCGCACATCACCAACGAGATCAAGCACCGCATCCGCCGCATGGCGACCGACGAGGTCGACGTGGTCATCACGGAGGTCGGCGGCACGGTCGGCGACATCGAGTCGCTGCCGTTCCTGGAGACCGTCCGCCAGGTCCGGCACGAGGTCGGCCGGGACAACGTGTTCGTGGTGCACATCTCGCTCCTGCCGTACATCGGCCCCTCGGGTGAGCTGAAGACGAAGCCGACCCAGCACTCGGTCGCCGCACTGCGCAACATCGGTATCCAGCCGGACGCGATCGTGCTGCGCTGCGACCGCGAGGTGCCCACCGCGATCAAGCGGAAGATCTCGCTGATGTGCGACGTGGACGAGGCCGCCGTGGTGGCCTGCCCCGACGCCCGCTCGATCTACGACATCCCGAAGGTCGTGCACGCCGAGGGTCTGGACGCCTATGTCGTGCGCAAGCTCGACCTGCCGTTCCGGGACGTGGACTGGACGACCTGGGACGACCTGCTCGACCGCGTCCACAACCCCGACCACGAGATCGTCATGGCCCTGGTCGGCAAGTACATCGACCTGCCCGACGCCTACCTCTCGGTCACCGAGGCGCTGCGCGCGGGCGGCTTCGCCAACAAGGCCCGCGTGAAGATCAAGTGGGTCACCTCCGACGACTGCAAGACCCCGGCCGGCGCCCAGGCGCAGCTCGGCGACGTCGACGCCATCTGCATCCCCGGCGGCTTCGGCGACCGCGGTGTCCTCGGCAAGGTCGGCGCGATCAAGTACGCCCGCGAGAACCGCATCCCGCTGCTGGGCCTGTGCCTGGGCCTGCAGTGCATCGTGATCGAGGCCGCGCGCAACCTCGCGGACGTCTCCGACGCCAACTCCACCGAGTTCGACCCGGGCACCGCCCACCCGGTGATCTCCACCATGGCCGAGCAGATGGACATCGTCGCCGGTGAGGGCGACATGGGCGGCACCATGCGGCTCGGCATGTACCCGGCGAAGCTGGCCGAGGGCTCCATCGTGCGCGAGGTGTACGACGGCAAGGAGTACGTGGAGGAGCGCCACCGGCACCGCTACGAGGTGAACAACGCCTACCGCGCGGAGCTGGAGAAGAAGGCGGGCATCGTCTTCTCCGGCACCTCCCCGGACGGCAAGCTCGTCGAGTACGTCGAGTACCCGCGCGAGGTCCACCCGTACCTGGTCGCGACCCAGGCGCACCCGGAGCTGCGCTCGCGGCCGACCCGTCCGCACCCGCTCTTCGCGGGCCTGGTGAAGGCCGCGGTCGAGCGGAAGATCTCGAAGTAACACACCCGGTTGTACGGTTGCCGGGGCGCGAACCTTCAAGAGGTGCGCGCCCCGGCCACTTTTTCGCACATGTTCACGCACGGCACGCGCACGGCCGCCGTACGTCGGGAAGGACAGCCATGACGATCAAGGACACCCCGGAGGAGTGGGAGGTCCGCGGGACCGGGACCCCGTTCACGGGCAACAAGACCTCCGTCCGCACCGACGACGTGGTCATGCCCGACGGAACCGTGGTCCACCGCGACTACCAGGTCCACCCCGGGTCCGTGGCCGTACTCGCCCTCGACGACGCCGACCGGGTGCTGGTGCTGCGCCAGTACCGCCACCCCGTGCGCCACAGGCTGTGGGAGATCCCGGCCGGCCTGCTCGACGTGCCCGGAGAGAACCCGCTGCACGCCGCCCAGCGCGAACTGTACGAGGAGGCGCACGTCAAGGCGGAGGACTGGCGGGTGCTGACCGACGTCTACACCACGCCCGGCGGCTGCGACGAGGCCGTACGGATCTTCCTCGCGCGGGGGCTGTCCGAGGCCGAGGGCGAGCGGTTCGAGGTCGAGGACGAGGAGGCCGACATGGAACTGGCCCGGGTCCCGGCCGAGGAGCTGGTGCGCGGCGTGCTCGCCGGCGAGCTGCACAACAACTGCCTGGTGGTGGGCGTCCTGTCGCTGGTCGCCGCGCGGGCCGGGGACGGCCTGGACGCGCTGCGTCCGGCTCAGGCGCCGTGGCCGGCGAGGCCGTTCGAGGCCTGACGCCGGCGGGGGTCCCCTTGAGCGCCCTCGCCGCCCCATCCCGTCCCGGACCCGGGGCCTCCGCCCCGAACCCCGCTCCTCCGACTCCTCCGGAGGGGCCGACGCCTCCGGTGCCGTCGGGCTGACGGTCTTACGATCGGTTGATCCGATCGGGGGGAGTCCTGCCCCGCCGCAGTGCTCCTCACGGAACGTCGCGGAGCGTGAACTAGGCTCTGGAAAACGCCCGGTCCGGAGCCCCGGCGGGCTTGCGCGCGCGGTGGGACGGGAGTGAGGCCCGTGACGGATCAGGCGGTGGACCCGGACGGTGTGCGGCTCCTTCGGGACGTCGCCGACGAGGGTCGATTCCTGGGCCGTACCAGGGAGTTGAAGGAGTTGCGCGCCGACATCGAGCGCGCCGGACTGGACACCCTCTCCGGCCGCAAGGCGCCCCGTGCGCGCGTCCTGCTCATCGCCGGCCGGCCCGGCTCCGGCCGGAGCGCCCTCGCCGGGGAACTCGTGCGCCAGGTCGCCGACCGCTACCCCGACGGCGTGCTGCGCGCCCGGCTGAGCGAACCCGACGGCACGCGCGTGCCCGTCGAGCGCGTCGCGCGGGAG
>NZ_NCTE01000643.1 GCF_002114215.1 Streptomyces sp. 13-12-16
CGGCGCTGGCGCTCGGCTCGGCGGCGCTGTTCGCCTCCGCGCGGCGGCGCTCGGCGACCGGGCGGCACGGCCGCTGAACCCGTCTCGGGGCCCTGTCCGGCGGCTCAGGCCGGACAGGGCCCCGACGCGCGCACCCGCGCGTACACGTGTCAGTCGAACACGGAGGCGCAGGTGGTGGGCTCGGCGTGGGCCGGGTCGAGGGCGTTGGTCACCTCGTGGAAGGCGACCCGGTCGAACAGTCCGACCGCCAGGTGCTCGGACAGGTCGAGCGGGCAGAGGTCCTGGAGCAGGACGTTGCGCACGTTCGGTCCGGTCAGGAACCCGCTGCGGTAGGGGGTGACGACCTCGTCGTACCGGGTGGCGATGACGACGTAGCGGACGCCGGGCACGGTGTCGCCGCCCTCGTTGAGCCTGGTGAGGAAGTCGGAGCCGGCGACCTGGTCGGCGAGGGCGGGGGTGGCCTCGCTCAGCAGGTCCTCCGCGCCGGGGAAGTACGGCAGCAGTCGGGTGAGGCCTCCCAGGGTGGTGCCGTGGTTGCTGGGCGCGATGCCGACGAGGGCGTTCACCTCGTCGGCTCCGCCGAGGAACTTGAGGTAGTGACGCGGCATCATGCCGCCCTGGGAGTGGCCGACGAGGTCGGCCTCGGCGGCACCGGTGGCGGCGAGCACCTCGTCGACGAAGGCGTCGAGCTGTTCGGCGGACTTCTCGGTGGGGCCGAGGCCGTGGAAGAGGGGGACGCCGGGGAGCTGTCCGTAGTCGAGGGAGAAGACGCAGTAGCCGCGGTGCTTCAGGTAGGGCGCGAGGCCCAGCCAGTTGTCGACCGAGTTGCCGAAGGTGCCGTGGACCAGGACGACGGGGCGGGGGTGGGCGGCGGAGGGCTCGCAGGACCAGTCGTTCCAGCCCGAGGCGGGCGCGGTGGCGGCGTGGGCGCCGGCGGCGGTGGGGAGGGTGAGGCCCGCGGCCAGCAGCAGCGCGGCGAGGGGTCTGATCACTCGCTTCCAGGGCAGCATCGCGTGATCTCCTTGCGGTACGGGGGAAGGGTGGGGGCCTTACTCCCTGTGATCCGGATCACGAGGATGCTGTTCACCCGTCAAGTTACGGGCGAGTAGTAAAACTGGGAAGTTACGCGTCGGTAAAAACTTCCGGCACTGACCGGCGGTGACGCTCCCGCACCTGATATGGCGTCACCAGGCGGGACGAATCGGCCCGTCGGGCGCGATGCGCAGCAGCTTCCGCGCCAGTTCGCGCACCTCCGCCTCCCCCAGCACCTCACCCCAGGCCCGTACGGCCTCCGCCGCCGCCTCCTCGGCCGCCCCGGTGCAGGCCCACCCCGCCTCGGTCAGCACGACGAGCCGGGCCCGCGCGTCCACGGGATGCGGGCGCCGCTCGGCGTACCCCTTGCGCACCAGCTCGTCGACGAGCTGGCTCGCGGCCTGCTTGGTCACCCCGAGGTGGAGCGCGAGGTCGGTGACCGTCGCGCCGTCCGGGGCGAGCCGGGCGAAGGCGAAGCCGTGCGCCGGCCGCACCCCCTCGAAGCCGCGGGCGACCACCCCGTCATGGATGCGCTGGGTGAGCTCACCGGCGACGGCGAGGAGGGCGGCGGACAGGGTGATGGCCTCGGAGTTCTGCACGGGGAAATTCAAGCACCTTGACGAAATGGTCAAGTTACTTGACTATATGGTCAACCTACTTGACCACTGAAGGAGATCATCGTGCCCGTCGTCCGCCCGTCCGACGCCGTCGTCCACGAGATGCACGGCGCCCGTTTCGTCTCGTACGCCACCCCCTCGACCGGCAGCGAGGAGCTGTGCGCCTGGCGGGGCGAGATCCCCGCCGGCACGAGGGCGCCCGCGCACACCGTCAACCGGGAGGAGATCTTCCATCTGCTCTCCGGCGAGCTGCTGGTCACCCTCGACGGCACCGCTCACCGCGTCACCGCCGGCGACACGGTGATCATCAACCCCGGCGCGACCCTCGCCGTCGAGAACCCGGCCACCGAGGTCGCCGTCTCCTGGGTCACCACCTCCCGCGGCCTGGAGGCGACCCTGGCCGACGGCACGCGCGTGGTGCCGCCGTGGGCCAACTGAGACCGGCCCGCCCCTCCGTGCGGAGGGACGGGCCGTCGTAGGGTGCGGGGCTCAGCCGATCCGGGTACCGGTCACCGAGAGGGCCTCCGTCACCGGCTGGAAGAAGGTCGTACCGCCCGAGGCGCAGTCGCCGCTGCCGCCGGAGGTGAGGCCGACCGCGCTGCCGCCCGAGAAGAGCGAGCCGCCGCTGTCGCCGGGCTCGGCGCACACGTCGGTCTGGATGAGACCGTTGACGATGTCGCCGTTGCCGTAGTTCACGGTGGCGTCCAGACCGGTGACCGTGCCGGAGTGCACCTGGGTCGTGGAACCGCTGCGGGTGACCTGCATGCCGACGGTGGCCTCGGCGGCGCCGGAGATCGCCTGCGTGGAGCCGTCGTAGAGGTTCACCTCGCTCGGATGGGCGACGTCGGCGGTGTACTTGACCAGACCGTAGTCGTCGCCCGGGAAGCTGGACGCCACGTTCTCGCCGATCACGGTGCCCGAGGAGTCCGACCAGGTGGAGATCCCCTCGGTGCAGTGCCCGGCGGTGAGGAAGTGCGGCTCGCCGCCCTTGGTCACGTTGAAGCCGAGCGAGCAGCGCCCGCCGTTGCCCGTGATGGCGTCGCCACCCGCGACGAAGGGCTTGTACTCCCCCTTGGTGCGCTGGAGTTCGGCGGTGGCGCCGAGCCCGTCGACGACCTCGGTCAGCTTGGCCCACTCGGCCTCGGAGACCGTACGGTCCGCGGTGACGACGACCTTGTTGGTGGTCGGGTCGGTCACCCAGGCGGTGCCCGGGATGGTGGCGTCCTGTTCGAGGGTGGTGCGCGCGCTCTTCAGTTCGGCGAGGGAGTTCGCCACGACTCTCGCCTCGGCGCCGGCCGACTCGACGGTCTCGGCGGCGGCCTCGTCGAGCACGTTCACCACGAGGGCCTTGTTCTTCGCGTCGTAGTACGTTCCCGCCGCGTCGGCGCCCAGGTCCTGGGCGAGCGTCGAGGCGAGCTTTCCGGCCGCTCCGATCGAGAGGGCCCGGGGCGTGGAGTCCGCCGGGACCTCGCTGGCGTTCGCAGTCTGGAAGGTGACCGCGCCGGCGGCCAGTGCGGCGATGCCCGCACCCGCCATGACCGCACGTCGCCCGGGTATGCGTCGGTGCTTCAACTCACGTCCTCCTGTGGGGGGACGGCCCGGGAGGTTGTGGGGACCTCACCGGACCGGAAGGTGTACGGCGACGGGGGCAGAACACAGAAGAAGCCACACCCGCGCCGGTCGAACGGCGCCTACTCTTCCGAACCCTGCGGTGGGCACACAAGGTCGACTTCAGGACGCGCGTACGGCAACGGGCGCGCGCCCCCTATGTCCTGACAGGTCATGGACACGCAGGACGGTTCGCACTGCAAACGCTACGGGGGAGTAACCGGCGGTACGGTACGCGGGATTCCGCCGTGGCTTGAATTCGACCCTCACGCCTGGGGCAAGAGTGAGCCCCCGCACGGCGATCGCGTGCGGGGGCTCGTGGTGCTGCCGGCTGCGGGATGGGACCCGTGGGACCGGTGGTGCCGGCCGGTCCCGGCGGGCCGCTCCTAGTAGACGCTGACGCCGTAGGCGCTCAGGGCCTCCGTCACCGGCTGGAAGAAGGTCGTACCGCCGGAGGAGCAGTTGCCGCTGCCGCCGGAGGTGAGACCGTACGCGGTGCCGTTGCTGCCGTAGAGCGCGCCACCGGAGTCGCCGGGCTCGGCGCAGACCGTGGTCTGGATGAGACCGGAGACGATGTCGCCGCCGCCGTAGTTGACGGTGGCGTTCAGGGCGGTGACCCGGCCGCTGTGGGTGCCGGTGGTGGAACCGTCGCGGATGACGGTGGTGCCCACGCTCGGGGTGGCCGCGCGGGTGATGTCCACGCCGTTGGCGGTGCCGGGCCGGCTGACGGACCCGGTGTACCGGACGATGCCGTAGTCGTTGCCCGGGAAGCTGGTGCCGGCCGTCGAGCCGATGGCCGTGGTGCGCGCGGAGTTGGAGTACCAGGTGCCCGCGCCGTCGGTGCAGTGACCGGCGGTCAGGAAGTACTCGGCGCCGCTGCTGCTGCGGACGTTGAAGCCGAGGGAGCAGCGCCAGCTGCTCGCGTAGATGGCGTCGCCGCCCTGGATGAGCTTGCTGATCTTGCCCGGGGTGCGCTTGACGGTGATCGCGGCGGCGTCGTCCCCGGCCTGCTGCTTGATCTTGTTGATCTCGGCCTGGGAGACGGTGCTGTCGACGGTCAGGAGCACCCGGTTGGTCTTGCTGTCGACGGCCCAGGCGGTGCCCGGGACGTCGGCCTCCAGCACCGAGCCGCTCACGCTCTTGAGT
The DNA here is from genome assembly GCF_002114215.1 of Streptomyces sp. 13-12-16. GTDB lineage: Bacteria > Actinomycetota > Actinomycetes > Streptomycetales > Streptomycetaceae > Streptomyces. Next base: position 4,404 of record NZ_NCTE01000643.1, read on the forward strand.
TCGGCGGAGCTGAAGGTGGTGGGGGTCTCGGCCGCGTTCGCGCTGGGGACCACGATCGCGGCAGCGGCCACGAAGCCGGTGGCTACGGCGATCAGCCGAGTCCGTCTCGAGATGCCGCTGCGGGGGGTGGTGCGCTTGATCCTCACTTCTCGTTCCTCCACAAAGGAAGTAGGGGGCCCTCGTGGGGTTTGTGGGCCCGTGAGGCGCAGCCAGGGAGCCGGGTGCCCGGATTCCGAACACGCCGTGCCCCTGACAAGCGCTGTGGGAAGCGAGTATTCGGCCGACCGACCGTTCGGCGCAAGGGTGCCTTTTGGACGTCAACCTTTGAACCGTCTAGGAGTTTTGGTCCGGGTGTGAGACCGCGTTACCAGTGGTCACACCCGCGGCACGACCGGTCGAACAGCCGCACGGTGTCCGGAATTCGCCCCTCCGGATAACCGGTCCGTCAGCAGTCGCAGCCGCAGTCGCAGCCGTCGCAGCAGCCGTCCTCACCGCAGCAGTTGCAGCACTCGCAGCAGTTGCAGCAGTCGCCGCACCCGCTGCAGTCGCAGTTGGCGCAGGGCCCCTGCTTCTGCTCCCGGCTCCAGGGGTCGTCGTAGGTGCCGCAGCACAACTGGCAGGTGCAGGCGAGTCCCAGCCACACGGCGCAGCCGGCCAGCAGTCCGCGCCGGTCGCGGCGCGGCGGCTCGGGGGGCAGCGGGCCACCGGGGGTGCCGGGAGGCGCGTAGGGGCCGGTTCCGTGGGCACAGGAGACCGTACCGAAGGCACGATGGACGGAGTTGGGCAATTCATGGACGAGCAGCCGGTGCGCGAGACCGCCGTCGGTGCTGCGCCCTTCCGGGGAGACCCCGGACCCCCATTCGACCTCCTTCAGCGCGAGCCGGATGCCGTGCACCGCGTCGTCGGCGAGCCGACGGGCCTCCTCCAGCGGGGTCCCGGTGGCGGTGAGCGGGTTCCAGGCGCCCGAGGCCGCGTCGGCCTCCCGGTCCTCCACCGCGTCCAGGAGGTGCGCGAGGCGCCCGAAGAGGCGTCCGGCCTCCGCGAGCGGTACGGCGTTGCGCGGCCGGCCGGCCAGCACCGCGGTGTGCGCGAAGGCCGCGGCCGTCGCGGTCTCGGTCGGCTCGGTGACGGTGAGGATCGGGGTGCCGGGCCCGGCGAGGGTCTCGATGCCGGTCTGCCGGTCCACGGCGTCGACGAGGACGGCGGTGTCGAACCCGACGTCCGAACCGGTCCGCGCTCCCGCCCGGTCCCAGCTCGCCGCGACCCGCCGCGCGGCG
>NZ_NCTE01000644.1 GCF_002114215.1 Streptomyces sp. 13-12-16
CACGCCTTCCTGAAGCGGGTGCGCAAGGAGATCGACACCCAGTACCCGGACACGGTGCTGCTGGCGGAGGCCAACCAGTGGCCGGAGGACGTCGTCGACTACTTCGGCGACTACGCCGCCGGCGGCGACGAGTGCCACATGGCGTTCCACTTCCCGGTCATGCCGCGCATCTTCATGGCGGTGCGCCGCGAGTCCCGCTACCCCGTCTCGGAGATCCTGGCCAAGACCCCGGCCATCCCGTCGGGCTGCCAGTGGGGCATCTTCCTGCGCAACCACGACGAGCTGACCCTGGAGATGGTCACCGACGAGGAACGCGACTACATGTGGGCGGAGTACGCCAAGGACCCCCGCATGCGCGCCAACATCGGCATCCGCCGCCGGCTCGCCCCGCTGCTGGACAACGACCGCAACCAGATCGAACTCTTCAACGCCCTGCTGCTCTCCCTGCCGGGCTCGCCGATCATCTACTACGGCGACGAGATCGGCATGGGGGACAACATCTGGCTCGGCGACCGCGACGCCGTCCGCACGCCGATGCAGTGGACACCGGACCGCAACGCCGGATTCTCCTCCTCCGACCCCGGCCGGCTGTTCCTGCCGACCATCATGGACCCGGTCTACGGCTACCAGGTCACCAACGTCGAGGCCTCCATGGCCTCCCCGTCCTCGCTGCTGCACTGGACCCGCCGGATGATCGAGATCCGCAAGCAGAACCCGGCCTTCGGCCTCGGCTCCTACACCGAGCTGCCGTCCTCCAACCCCGCCGTCCTCGCCTTCCTGCGCGAGTACGAGGACGACCTGGTGCTCTGCGTCAACAACTTCTCACGCTTCGCCCAGCCCACCGAGCT
>NZ_NCTE01000064.1 GCF_002114215.1 Streptomyces sp. 13-12-16
CTCGCGGTCGGCCTCGCCGTGGCCGGCGGTCTCGTCGCCGGCGCCTTCGGCGGCTGGCGCGCCTCCCGGCTGCGGCCGGCCGACGCGCTCCGCCGCGTCGAGTAGCACCCGCCCGGCACCGGAAACCGGGGCCCATCCGCAGCGGGCGGGCCCCATCCTCGTACGCGATCCAGGAGCAGACCCATGTACGAACTCAGAGGCGTCACCCGGCGCTACACGCGCGGCAAGGAGACCGTCGACGCCCTCGACGGAATCGACCTGACCATCCCCGACGGCGACCGGCTCGTCATCCAGGGCCCCACCGGCGGCGGCAAGTCCACGCTGCTGCAGATGCTCGGCGGCCTCGACCGGCCCACCTCCGGCGAGATCGTCCTCGACGGCACCGACCTGGCCAAGCTGCCCGAGGCCCGGCTCACCCGGGTCCGCAGCGAGAACATCGGCTTCGTCTTCCAGTCGTTCAACCTGATCCCCACGCTCACCGCGCAGGAGAACGTCGAGACCGCGCTCGTCCCGCTCGGCGTGAAGGCCAAGGAGCGCCGGGAGAAGGCCGCCGAGGCGCTGGCGTCGGTCGGTCTGGGCGAGCGGCTGGGCCATCTGCCCAGCGAGATGTCCGGCGGTCAGCAGCAGCGCGTGGCCATCGCGCGGGCGCTGGTGAAGGAGCCGAAGGTGCTGCTCGCCGACGAACCCACCGGAAACCTCGACGAGTCGATGCGCGACGAGATCATGGACGTGCTCATCCGCATGTGGAAGGAGCTGGGGCTGACCTTCGTCATGGTCACCCACGACTCGGCCATCGCGAAGGCGGCCCCGCGCCTGGCGACGATCCGCAAGGGGCGGATCACCGTGAAGGAGAACACGAAGGCCTGACCGGAAGGGCGTCAACCACGCGGTTGTGTAACGGAGTTCCGGCGGTGGCGTTACAGTCACCCGGCGACTTCCGCACCCTTCCCGGCGTCCCTTGAGGCGTTTGATCACCCCTCGGCATACTGCGTGATCCGGGGGGTGCGCGCATGCGTACGAGACCACCCCCGGCCGGGTGACGTCGAGTTCACCCGGCGATCCCGCTAGGGGGAACCTTGCGCAGACAAGTGAAGAGGGCGTGTGCGGCCACGGTCGCCACGGCGACCGCCGTGGCGCTCGCGGCGGGCATGGCCGGCCCGGCGTCGGCCGAGGGGGAGCGCACGACCGCCGCCTCCTCGACGGGGGCGTCCACCGTGAAGGCCAAGCACCGGATCACGCTGATCACGGGGGACCGGGTCGCCGTGGACGCCAAGGGCCGCGTGGTCGGCCTGGAGCGGGCGGAGGGCCGGGAACACATACCCGTGCAGGTCCGCCGCACCGGCGGTCACACCCTCGTGCTGCCGGCCGACGCCGCCCGGCTGGTCGCGAGCGGCAAGCTGGACCAGCGGCTGTTCGACGTCACCGAGCTGAACGAGGCCGCGACCCGCGGCTCCCAGAAGCGGGGCCTGAAGGTCATCGTCGGCTACAAGGGCGGCGCACAGGCCGCCAAGGCCGACGTCCGGGACGCGGGCACGGTCCGCCGGACCCTGAAGTCCCTGAACGCGGACGCGGTGCAGACCCCGCACGACGACACGCCCGAGCTGTGGGACGCCGTCACCGACGGCGACCGCACCGCCTCCGGCATCGCCCACGTCTGGCTCGACGGGGTCCGCGAGGCCTCCCTCGACACGTCGGTGGCGCGGATCGGCACCCCGAAGGCCTGGGCGGCCGGCTACGACGGCAAGGGCGTGAAGATCGCCGTCCTCGACACCGGTGTCGACGCCACCCACCCGGACCTCAAGGGCCAGGTGACCGCGTCCAAGAACTTCACCTCCGCGGACGGCACCGGCGACAAGGTCGGCCACGGCACCCACGTGGCCTCCATCGCGGCCGGTACGGGCGCCAAGTCCAAGGGCAAGTACAAGGGCGTCGCGCCCGGCGCCAGGATCCTCAACGGCAAGGTCCTCGACGACTCCGGCTTCGGCGACGACTCCGGCATCCTCGCCGGCATGGAGTGGGCGGCCGCGCAGGGCGCCGACGTCGTCAACATGAGCCTGGGCGGCACGGACACGCCCGAGGTGGATCCTCTTGAGGCCGCCGTCGACAAGCTCTCCGCCGAGAAGGGCGTCCTGTTCGCCATCGCGGCCGGCAACGAGGGCCCGCAGTCGATCGGTTCACCCGGCAGCGCGGACGCCGCCCTCACCGTCGGCGCCGTCGACGACAAGGACGCGCTCGCCGACTTCTCCTCCACCGGCCCGCGCGTCGGCGACGGCGCCATCAAGCCGGACGTCACCGCTCCCGGCGTCGACATCACGGCCGCCTCGGCGAAGGGCAACGCCATCGCCGAGGAGGTCGGCGAGAAGCCGGCCGGGTACATGACCATCTCCGGTACGTCGATGGCGACCCCGCACGTCGCGGGCGCGGCGGCGATCCTGAAGCAGCAGCACCCCGAGTGGACCTCGGCGGAGCTGAAGGGCGCGCTCACCGGCTCCACCAAGGGCGGCACGTACACGCCGTTCGAGCAGGGTTCGGGCCGCGTCCAGGTCGACAAGGCGGTCGAGCAGACCGTGATCGCCGACCCGGTGTCGCTGAGCTTCGGCGTCCAGCAGTGGCCGCACACCGACGACAAGCCGGTCACCAAGGCGCTCACCTACCGCAACCTCGGCACCCGGGACGTCACCCTCAAGCTGACGTCGACCGCCACGAACCCCAAGGGCAAGGCGGCCCCGGCCGGCTTCTTCACCCTGGGCGCCACCACGGTCACGGTCCCCGCGGGCGGCAAGGCCTCCGTGGACCTCACCGCCGACACCAGGCTCGGCGGCACGACCGACGGCGCGTACTCGGCGTACGTGGTCGCCACCGGCGGCGGGCAGACCGTACGCACGGCCGCCGCGGTGCAGCGCGAGGTCGAGTCGTACGACGTGACGCTGAAGTTCCTCGACCGCGCGGGCAAGCCGGCCGCCAACTACGTCGCCGGCCTGAACGGCGTCTCCGGCCTCGGCGCCGACCGGTGGTACCAGCCCTACGACGCCGACGGCACCGTCACCGTCCGCGTGCCCAGGGGCGGCTACGTCCTGGACACCAGCATCCTCGTCGGCTCCGACCCGGAGGACTACCGGGGCGCCGACTGGATCGCCCAGCCGAAGCTGGACGTCGCCAAGAACACGACGATCACCCTGGACGCCCGCAAGGCCAAGCCGGTGAAGATCACCGTGCCGGACAAGGCGGCCAAGCCGGAGTTCGCCTCCGCCGACTACACCGTCGAGACGAACGACTCCTCCTACGGCTTCGGCTGGTGGCTGGACTCGTACGACAACTTCCGCTCCGCCCACCTCGGCCCGCAGATCACCGACGGCTCGCTGAGCCAGCAGTGGGACGCCCACTTCAGCAAGGGCGCCAAGGAGCAGTACAGCACCGTCATCGGCGCCAAGGTGAAGAACCTCGCCACCGGATACACCCGGAACCACAAGGCGGGCGAGCTCGCCACGGTGAAGGTCGGCATGGGCGCCGCGGCGAGCGGCAAGACGGGAGCCGTCAGTCCCACGGGCTGGCTGCCCGGCAGCAGCGGAGCCTCCTCGTTCAGCGGCGAGCAGAGCCTTCCCGGTACCCGCACCCTGCACCTGTCCACCGCGGCCGGGGTGAAGTGGGACCTCGACTTCGAGCAGATCGGCGGGGTCGACAAGGAGGGCTGGCCCCTCTCCGAGGCCGGCTACGTCATCGGTTACGCCAAGGGCTACAAGGGCGGCAAGACGTACCAGGAGACCGTGAACACGGCCGTCTTCGGGCCGCGTCTCACCTCCGAGTACGGCCTCTTCCGTGACGGCAACAGCATCTCGGGGCTCGTCCCGCTGTTCGCGGACGGCAAGGGCCACGCCGGCTCCTCGGCGTTCACGTCGGTCACCACCAGCCTCTACCGCAACGGCAAGAAGGTCGGATCGCACGACGACCCGCTGTTCGACGAGAAGGAGTTCAAGGTCCCGTCCGGGGACGCCTCCTACAAGCTGACCACCTCGGTCAAGCGCAGCGCCAAGGTCGCCGCCGCCTCCACGCGGATCGACGCGAGCTGGACCTTCCGCTCCAAGAAGACCGCCGGCCTGAAGCAGCTGCCCGCCTCCACGGTCCGCTTCCAGGCGGCCACGGGGCTGGACAGCAAGGTGACGGCCGGCAAGAAGGTCACGATCCCGGTCACCGTCGAGGGCGCCGCCAAGGGCAAGAACCTCAAGTCCCTCTCGGTGTACGTGTCGTACGACCACGGCAAGACCTGGAAGAAGACCACGGTCAAGAAGGGGAAGATCACCGTCAAGAACCCGGCGAAGGGGAAGGCCGTCTCCTTCCAGGCCAAGATCGCCGACAAGAAGGGCAACACGTCGACGATCTCGATCTACAACGCGTACCACGGCAAGTAGAGCGTGAGCGGACGGCCCGCCGGAAGAATCCTCTTCCGGCGGGCCGTTCCGTGTTCTAGGGAGCCGTGGCGTCCGCCCCGGCCCGCCTGGCGTCCGTGCCCCAGCTGGACAGCAGCTTCAGGGCCTCCGCCGACGGCGAATCCGGCTCCGCGAAGTACGTGACCAGCGACTGCCCGGTGTCGTCACCGGCCGGGCGGAACGACTCCCAAAGCAGCGTCAGCTCACCGACCAGCGGATGCCGTACGTGCTTGACGCCGTGGCTCTTCTCCTTGACGTCGTGCGCCGCCCACAGCCTGCGGAACTCCTCGCTCTTCACGGACAACTCGCCCACCAGCGAGGAGAGCTGCGGGTCGTCCGGGTGGCAGCCCGCGTCCATGCGGAGGTAGCCGACCATGTCGTGCGCCTTCTGCTCCCACTCCACGAACAGCTCGCGGTAGTCCGGGTTCAGGAAAACCAGTCGCGCCCAGTTCCGCTCCTGCGCCGGAAGCCGCCCCCAGTCCCCGAAGACAGCCGCCGCCATCCGGTTCCAGGCGAGGATCTCCGAGCGCCGGCCCACCACGTACGCCGGGACCGCGTCCATCGACTCCAGCAGGTGCCGCAGCGCGGGGCGGGGCTGCTGGGTGCGGGCCGTCGGCCTCCGCTTCTGCCGCTTCGGCTTCGCCAGATGCGTGAGGTGGGACCGCTCGGCGTCGGTGAGGCGCAGGGCGCGCGCGATCGAGTCCAGCACCTCCGCCGACACGTTCTGCCCGTTGCCCTGCTCCAGGCGCGTGTAGTACGCCACGGACACCCCGGCGAGCTGGGCCAGCTCCTCGCGGCGCAGGCCCGGCACCCGGCGGTGCCGTCCGAAGTCCGGCAGGCCCACGTCCTCCGGCTTCAGCCGGGCCCGCCGGGTGCGCAGGAACTCGCTGAGTTCCGCTCGCGGGTCGAGGCCGCCGTTCGCGGGGCCGGCCGGGTGGGTGTGCTGCTCGTCCATGGCTCCAGTATTGCCGGTCGTACGCACAGCATCCTGTCCCCGTCAGTGGTACGCACAGCCAACGTAGGCAGAGCCGTGGTCTGGGTAAGTCCGGGACGTCGGCGCAGGCTGGAGGCCGTGCCCGGCCGGACAGAAGACAGCCGGGCGTACGACCTCACGAGGAGAACTTCCGGCATGACCACTGTTGCCGCATACGCCGTACCCGCCGCCAAGGCTCCGCTGGAGCGGACGACCGTCGAGCGGCGCGCGGTCGGCGAGCACGACGTCCTGATCGACATCAAGTTCGCGGGCATCTGCCACTCCGACATCCACCAGGCCCGTGAGGGCTGGGGCGAGGCGATCTTCCCGATGGTCCCCGGCCACGAGATCGCCGGCGTGGTGTCCGAGGTCGGCCCCGGCGTCACCCGGTACCGGGTGGGCGACCGCGTGGGCGTCGGCTGCATGGTCGACTCCTGCCGTACGTGCGAGAACTGCGAGGCCGGCCGGGAGCAGTACTGCACCGGCGGCGGCATGGTCGGCACGTACAACGCCCTCGACAGGAACGGCGAGCCCACCTACGGCGGCTACTCGGAGAAGATCGTCGTCGACGAGAACTACGTCGTCCGCATCCCCGACGGGCTGGCCCTCGATGTCGCCGCGCCCCTGCTGTGCGCCGGCATCACCCTGTACTCCCCGCTGAAGCGCTGGGGCGCCGGTCCCGGCAAGAAGGTCGCGGTCCTCGGCATGGGCGGCCTCGGCCACATGGGCGTCAAGATCGCGCACGCGCTGGGCGCCGAGGTGACGGTGCTGTCGCAGTCCCTGCGCAAGCAGGACGACGGCCTCAAGCTGGGCGCCGACCACTACTACGCCACCAGCGACCCGAAGACCTTCGAGGAGCTGCGGGGCACCTTCGACCTGATCGTGTCGACGGTGTCGGCCCCGCTGGACTTCAACGCCTACCTGTCCCTGCTGAGGACGGAGGGCACGCTGGCGAACGTGGGCGCTCCCGAGGAGCCGGTCGCCCTCAACCTCTTCTCGCTGCTCGGGGGCGGCAAGACCCTCGCCGGTTCGATGATCGGCGGCATCGCCGAGACCCAGGAGATGCTGGACTTCTGTGCCGCGCACGGCATCGGCGCGGAGATCGAACTGATCGGCGCGGCCGAGATCAACGAGGCGTACGAGCGCGTCCTGAACAGCGACGTCCGCTACCGCTTCGTGATCGACACGGCGACGATCTGACGCCTGGCGCCGTGTCTCCGGGTCGCCGGGACCCGGAGACACGTGGGGACCCGCCGCCTCCGGCGGACCCCCGCCGGGACGGCACGGTCAGTGCGGGAGTGTCGCCGGGCTGCCGCCGTTCGCCTCGTAGCCGGCCACCGCCAGGGCGCGGTAGACGGTGAACTCGGCGGCCGGGTCGGGGGAGAGGGTCCAGGGGAGGGCGCCCACGTGGCCGTCGATGTGTATGAGCTGGCTCATGGCCTCCGCCCAGCGCTCGCCGCGGACCAGGAAGAAGACCAGCAGGTGCCGTACGTGCGCCGACATCGGGTCGTCGGGCCGGGCCGAGTGCACCGCGTGCAGCGCGCCGTGCATCGCCTTGGTGACGGTCTCGCTCCGGTAGAAACCGGCGACCAGGTTCACCTCGGGCAGGTGCTCGAACACCGCGAAGAGCGGCATGGCGGCGAGGAGGGAGCCCTGGGGTGCCCGCGCCGCCGCGGCCTCCGCGAACGCGTACGCCTGCTGCCGCGAGCCGTGCCACTTCTCGCACCAGTAGTGCAGCGCGGCCAGGTGCGCCCCCATGTGGGCCGGGGCGCGGTCCAGGATCTTCAGCCAGACCTGCTCGAAGTCCTGCTGCGAGTAACCGAGTCCCCGCGCCACCGACAGCTCCACGATGTACGGGACCGGGTCACCGGGGGCCAGCAGCGCGGCCTCGCCGCACGCCGCCTTCGCCTCCTCCATGATGATCCGGAACTCGTCCGTCCCGGGCGCCGCCGTACGCCACGCCTGCTGCACCAGGAACTCGGCGTGCACCGCGGCTCCCCCGGCGTCCTTGGGCATCTCGGTCCGCCACACCCGCAGCCACTGTCCGCCCGGAGCCTCGCCCACCCCGCCGGGCCGCTGCCGCAGCTCCAGCGAGGCCGCGCCCGCGAACGCCTGGACGCGCTGCCAGCGCAACTCGCCCTCCGCGTCCGTGCCGGCCAGCAGCTGCTGCGCCGCGCGGTAGTCCTGGGTGCGCTGCACCAGGTCCAGGACGTCCAGCAGGTCCTGGTCGGGGCCGGGCATGCGGATGTCCAGCTCCTCCTCGCGGGCGAAGCCGTAGTTCGCCGGGTCCGCCGCGTCCGGGTGGCCGGCGGGGACCTGAGTGATCGTCCCGCGCCCGCGCCTCATGAACGGCAACACCACGAAGCCGAGCATGACGAGCGCGATCAGGACCCAGAGAATCTCCATGTCACAAGCGAACCAGACCACGCCGACAATTGGCCAACCCGGTACCGGGCCCTGTGGAAAACCCCCGGCACCCGCCCCCGCCACCCGCCCCGCCCGCTCCGCGTCCGCCATCCGCACCGTACGCGCACTACCCTCGGTGCCCATGAGCGACAGGCACATCAGTCAGCACTTCGAGACGCTCGCGATCCACGCGGGCAACACCGCCGACCCCCTGACGGGCGCGGTCGTCCCGCCGATCTACCAGGTGTCCACCTACAAGCAGGACGGCGTCGGCGGCCTGCGCGGCGGCTACGAGTACAGCCGCAGCGCCAATCCGACCAGGACCGCGCTGGAGGAGAACCTCGCCGCCCTGGAGGGCGGCCGTCGCGGCCTCGCGTTCGCGTCCGGACTGGCGGCCGAGGACTGCCTGTTGCGTACGCTGCTCAGCCCCGGCGACCACGTGGTGATCCCGAACGACGCGTACGGCGGCACGTTCCGCCTCTTCGCCAAGGTCGTCGCCCGCTGGGGCGTGGAGTGGTCGGTGGCCGACACGAGCGACCCGGCCGCCGTGCGGGCCGCCCTCACCCCGAAGACCAAGGCCGTCTGGGTGGAGACCCCCTCCAACCCGCTGCTCGGCATCACCGACATCGCCGCCGTGGCCCAGGTCGCCCGGGACGCGGGCGCCCGGCTCGTCGTCGACAACACCTTCGCCACGCCGTACCTCCAGCAGCCGCTCGCGCTCGGCGCGGACGTCGTCGTGCACTCCCTGACCAAGTACATGGGCGGCCACTCCGACGTCGTCGGCGGCGCCCTGATCACCGGCGACGCGGAGCTGGGCGAGGAGCTCGCCTACCACCAGAACGCGATGGGCGCGGTCGCCGGCCCCTTCGACTCCTGGCTGGTGCTGCGCGGCACCAAGACGCTCTCGGTCCGCATGGACCGGCACAGCGAGAACGCGACGAAGGTCGCCGACATGCTCAGCCGTCACGCGCGCGTGACGAGCGTCCTGTACCCGGGGCTGCCCGACCACCCCGGTCACGAGGTCGCCGCCAAGCAGATGAGGGCCTTCGGCGGCATGGTCTCCTTCCGCGTGGAGGGCGGCGAGGAGGCGGCGGTCGAGGTCTGCAACCGGGCCCGGGTGTTCACGCTCGGCGAGTCCCTGGGCGGCGTCGAGTCGCTGATCGAGCACCCCGGGCGGATGACGCACGCGTCCGCGGCCGGTTCCGCGCTCGAGGTCCCCGCCGACCTGGTGCGCCTCTCCGTGGGCATCGAGAACGTCGACGACCTGCTCGAAGACCTCCAGCAGGCGCTCGGCCGGTAGGCCCCGGTCACCAGCCCGTGAGCGGTGGAGTCGTCTCCGACGGCGGCTCCACCCACGGGCGGACCGTCAGCGCCCACACCACGAACGCCACGGTCACCGCCAGCAACAGCAGCCACATCGCGCGGCGGGCGAGCGTCCTGCGGCGCAGGATGCGGGTCCCGCGGCGGACCGCGTCCGCGTGGAGCTCGGGCGGCACGCGCGGCGCCGACCGCTCCAGCATCCGCCGTACGGTCGCCTCACGCCTCATCCGGGTCACGACGGCACCGCCTTGACGCCGCCCACCGCGGGGGCCGGTCCCGGGGGCGGGCGCAGTACGGCGGCCATCGCGCGGTGGAAGACGGTCCGCACGCGCTCCGCGGACAGGCCGAGCAGAGCCGCCGTCTGCTCCTCGGCGACCCCCTCGTGCAGCCGCAGGACCAGGATCAGGCGTTCCTGCGGGGAGAGCCGGGCCAGCGGGCCCTCCGGGCGGGCGCGGGGGCGG
>NZ_NCTE01000645.1 GCF_002114215.1 Streptomyces sp. 13-12-16
GGCTCGACGCCCCCTGCGGCACCCTCACCCACCTGTTCCCCGAAGCCGCCGTCCTCGCCGGGGCCGAGCCCGACGGCACCCTGGGCGCGCTCACCGCCGCCCTCGCCGACGGCACCGTACGCCTCGGACCCGGCGCGGACCGGGACGAAGCCCGGACCGCCCTGGCCGCCGTCCCGGGCCTCGGCGCCCGTACGATCGCCGAGATCCGCACCCGCGCGCTCGGTGACCCGGACGTGGCCCCGCCCGGGCCCGGCGTTCCCGAAAGCTGGCGCCCCTGGCGCTCGTACGCCCTGAACCACCTGCGCGCCGCAGGGGAGTTGGAGTAACCATGACGACCACGACCACGACCACGATCACGTACTGGACGCGTGTGGACAGCCCCGTCGGACCGCTGCTGCTCACCGCCGCCCCGACCGGCGAGCTGACCTCGCTGTCCGTGCCCGGACAGAAGGGCGGGCGCACGCCGGCGGACGACTGGCGGCGGGACCCCGGACCGTTCCGCGAGGCCGAGCGGCAGCTCACCGCGTACTTCGCCGGCGACCTCAGGGAGTTCCGGCTGGCCGTGAGCGCCACCGGCACCCCGTTCCGGGAGAAGGTGTGGGCCGCGCTCGACGACGTCCCCTACGGGGAGACCGTGTCCTACGGCGAGATCGCGGCCCGGATCGGCGCGCCGAGGGCCGCCGTGCGGGCCGTCGGCGGCGCGATCGGCGCGAACCCGCTGCTCATCGTCCGCCCCTGCCACCGGGTGATCGGCGCCGACGGCTCGCTGACCGGATACGCGGGCGGGCTGGAGCGCAAGGTGCGGCTGCTCACCCACGAGGGCGTGCCGCTGCCGTGAGCCGGGGGGCTCAGCCCCAGAACACCGCGCCCAGCCACGCCGCCGTGATCAACTGGCACGCGAACAGCTCCGTCAGCACGCTCCACCCGCCCGAGCGCAGCGCCGTGCGCAGCGCCGCGACCGCCTCGCCGTGGCGGCCGAGGCGCAGCCGTTCGAAGACGTAGATCCCGGCGAGGAAGCCCGGAACCGCGCCGATCACGGGCAGCAGCACGAAACCCAGGAACGAGCCGCAGCCCGCGTACGCCAGCATCCGGGCGTCGTCGCCGCCCGCCCGCAGCCGGCGCGGCGGCAGCGCCCAGCGCACCACCTGGGACAGGAACAGCACGACGGTCGCCCCCACGCACACCCACCACGCGACGGGCCGCGGGTCCTTCAGCGCCCACCACAGGACCCCGGCCCACACCAGCCACGACCCGGGCACCCCTGGCAGCAGCACTCCGCACAGTCCGAGCAGGAGCACCAGTCCGGCGAGCAGGAGGTCCCACGCTCCCATCCTTCCAGGGTGCGGGAGTCCGAGGAGCGGCGCAGAACGGGAACGGGCCGCGGCGCCCCCTGTCGCACAGCCGTCCCGGGTGCGGTGCGGGTCGGGGGATTTTTCCCGATGCCCCGTTTCCATCCGGCCCGCGCGGTGGACAATCGGTGACATGAGCCAGCAGGGGGGAAGGCCCACCGGTCCGGAGGACGACTGGTGGGGACAGCTGTACGACGACGCCACCGGCGACACGGGCCCCGTACCGGCGCCCGATTCCCTGGACGACCGCTTCGCCTCGGCGTCCGGCACGCTGAACGCGGACGGTCCCGCCCCGGACGGCTTACGTCCCACGCCGACGGTCCCGGACCCCCGCCCGGCCCCCGACGCGTCGGCGGACCTCCCG
>NZ_NCTE01000646.1 GCF_002114215.1 Streptomyces sp. 13-12-16
GGGGCTGACGGCCACCGTCACGCGCGCGGCACCGGGACGCAGCGCCGACGGGTCGACGGTGAGGGTGTCCCCGGCGAGCCGGGCGCCCGGCGCGGACGGCTGGTTGTAGAACACGAAGTCCCCGTCGCCCCGCACCTTTCCGCCGTCGTCCGTGATCAGCGCGGACACGTCGAAGGGTCCGGGCACCCGGACGGTCACGGCACCGCCCGGGAGGGTCAGGTTGCCGCCGGGGACCAGATCCTGCATAGCGCCGCCCTGCTGTCGTCGTACACGGACCGGTGGGGGTGTCCGGACAACGACGGGCGGCGGCCGCGGGTTCCCGGCCGCGGTCCCTCAGCGGCGCAGCGCCTGGGCCCAGTCGGACGGCACCCGTCCCGCCGGGCCCGGTGACGGCTGGTCCGCCGGGTGGCTCACGGGCGGGGCCAGGTCGGGGCCGGACTCGTACAGCTCGTTCGTGGCGTAGTCCCAGAACCAGTCCTCGCCCGGTTCGTAGCTGCGGACCACGGGATGCCCGGTGGCCTCGAAGTGCGCCGTGGCGTGCTGTCCGGGCGAGCTGTCGCAGCAGCCGATGTGGCCGCATTGCGCGCAGCGCCGCAGGTGGAACCACCAGCCGCCCACGGCGTCGCAGTCGGCGCAGCCCGCGCCGGTCGGGGGGACGCCGGGGTCGATGGCGTGGTCGCTGGTCATGCGGGCTCCTCGGGGGTGTCGTCGGGGGCCGGGGCGGTGAGCGGCAGCAGCACCTGGAAGCGGGTGTCGCCCGGTTCGGACTCGAACCGCAGGGTCCCGTGGTGCTTGTCGACCACGATCCGCCAGGAGATGTCCAGGCCGAGCCCGGTGCCCTCACCCACCGGCTTGGTGGTGAAGAACGGGTCGAAGACCCGGTCGCGGACCTCCGGCGGGATGCCCGTGCCGGTGTCGCCGAACTCCACCAGCAGCCGGTCGTTCTCCCGCGCGGTGCGCACGGTCAGCGTGCCCCGCCCGCCGTCCGTGCCCGCGCCGTTCATGGCGGAGACCGCGTTGTCGATCAGGTTGGTCCACACCTGGTTGAGCTCCGCCGGGTACGCCGGGATCCGCGGCAGCGTGCGGTCGTACTCCTTGACCACCTTGATCCGCCGGCCGAACTTCCCCGACAGCATCAGCAGGGTGCTGTCGAGGAGTTCGTGCACGTCGGCGACCTGGAAGGGGGCGCGGTCGAGCTGCGAGTACTGCTTGGCGGCGTCGACGAGGTGCGAGATGCGGTTCGTGGAGTCCGCGATCTCGTCCATGAGCAGTTCCGTCTCGACCGTGTAGCTGAGCCAGCCGACCGCCGACGGCAGCGTCGCCTCGTCGACGGCGGCGGCGACCTGGTCCAGCCAGTCCAGGTCCAGCCCGGCCTGGACGAACGTCGGGGCGATCCGCCAGCCGTCGGGGATGCCGTGGTCGTCCAGCCAGTCGGCGAGCGCGTCCTCCCGGTCCGAGGCCTCCAGCGGGCTGAGCACGGGCGCCTTCGCGACCCGTTCGGCCGTCCGCTCCTGGATCTCGATGAGGTCGGCGAGGGTCTCGCGGTCGTAGGTGCCCGCGGAGATGACGCGCAGCTTGTGCCGCATCTTGCCGACGCGTTCGCGCAGCGTCGCCGTCGCCCGTACGGCCGCCGCGGCCGGGTTGTTCAGTTCGTGCGTCAGCCCGGCCGACAACGAGCCCAGCGCCAGCAGCCGTTCGCGCTGGCCGATGGCCCGCTGGGTGTTCTTCGAACCGAAGAACAGCCCCTCCAGGAGGTGGACCGCCATCGGGAACCACTCCCGCATGACGCTCGCGAACGTGTCCGCGGGCACCACGAAGAACCGCGTCGGCTCCGTCACACGCATCGAGTTGTTGTAGACCTGCCGCACCCGGTCCCCGAGGTACGCCTGCATGGCCCCCGCGTACACCCCGCGCTGGGAGGTGCGGCTGACCTCCACGTCGTCCGCGCCGACCCGGCGGGACAGCACGACGGTGCCCTCCAGCATCACGTAGAAGCAGGTGGCGGGGTCGCCCTCGGCGTAGACCGGCCCGGGTTCGAACCGCTCCACCCGCCCCTCTGCGCAGAGCCGCCCGAGCTGCTCGGCGGTGAGCTTCTCGAACAGGAACAGGGAGCCGATCTCCCGCGGGCTGCACGGCATCGGACGCCCGCTCACGACTGCTCCAGGTACCGGTGGACGAGCATCACGGCCATGGCTCCCTCTCCGACGGCGGACGCGACCCGCTTGGCGGACTCCGCGCGTGCGTCGCCCGCGACGAACACGCCGGGCACGTTGGTCTCCAGGTGGTACGGCGGCCGGTCCAGCTCCCAGTCGGCCGGCGGCCGCCCGTCGGGGGTGAGGTCGGGTCCGGCGAGGATGAACCCGCGTTCGTCCCGCAGCACCGTGCCGTCCAGCCAGTCGGTCAGCGGGGCGGCGCCGATGAACACGAACAGCCACTGTGCGTCGACGAGTTCGGTCTCCCCGCTGCCCGTGTCGCGCAGCGTCAGCCGCTCCAGACGACCGTCGCCGTGCGCGCTCTCGACGACCGCGCCGCACCGCACCGAGATGTTCGGCGCCCGCTCGATCTGCTGGATCAGGTAGTGCGACATCGACGCCGCCAGGTCCGGCCCGCGCACCAGCAGCGTCACCGACTTGGCGAACCGGGACAGGTACATCGCGGCCTGCCCGGCCGAGTTGGCGCCGCCGACGATGTACACGTCGTGGCCCTGGCAGGCGGCGGCCTCCGTCAGCGCGGACCCGTAGAAGACCCCGCAGCCGCCCAGGTCGTCGCAGCCGGGCGCCGCCAGTCGCCGGTACGACACCCCGGTCGCCAGGATCACGCTGTGCGCGGCGACCGACGACCCGTCGGAGAACCGTACGACCCGGGCGGCGCCACTGACCTCGAGACCCGTCACCTCCCGCGCGGTGAGGATCTCGGCACCGAACTTCGTGGCCTGCCGCCGCGCCCGCTCGGTGAGCTGAGCCCCCGACACGCCGTCGGGGAAGCCCAGGTAGTTCTCGATCCGGGAGGACTGTCCCGCCTGCCCGCCGGTCGCCGACCGCTCCACCAGCACGGTCCGCAGCCCTTCGGAGGCCCCGTAGACCGCCGCGCCGAGCCCCGCCGGACCGCCGCCGATCACCACCAGGTCGTAGAAGTCGGCCTCCGGGGTCGTGGCCAGGCCCACCCGTGCGGCGAGGTCCACGGACTCCGGCTCCACCAGCGGCGTCCCGTCCGGGGTGATCACCACCGGCAGCCGCATCCCGTCCTCGCCCGCGGCGGCCAGCAGCCGCCGGCCCTCCGGCTCGTCGGCGGAGTACCAGCGGTAGGGCACCTGGTTGCGGGCCAGGAACTCCCGTACGTCCGAGGAGCGCGCCGACCAGCGGTGCCCGACCACCTTGGTGCTGGGCACCGGCCGATGGTCGCTGCGCCGCCAGGCCTCCAGGAGGTCGTCCAGGACCGGGTAGAGCTTCTCCTCCGGCGGGTCCCACGGCTTGAGGAGGTAGTGGTCGAGGTCCACGACGTTGATCGCGTCGATCGCCGCGCCGGTGTCCGCGTACGCGGTGAGCAGCACCCGCCGCGCGCCGGGGTGGATGTCGAGGGCCTGCTCCAGGAACTCGATGCCGTTCATCCGGGGCATCCGGTAGTCGGCGAGGATCACGGCGACGAGGTCGCCGCGCAGCTTCAGTTCGCGCAGCGCGTCCAGCGCGGACTCGCCGGACTCCGCGCGCACGATCCGGTACGACGCCCCGTAGCGCCGTCTGAGGTCCCGGGCCACGGCGCGGGAGACGCCCGGGTCGTCGTCCACGGTCATGATCACGGTCCGTGCCGCTTCGGCGGCCTGTGACATACGTCCCCCACGTCGTGCGTTCGGATCCCCGGCTCGGCGGGCCCCGGCCGGGCCGCGGCCACCGCACCGGCCCTGCCCATCGTATGTTCGACGGCGCTCCCGCGCTCAGGTATGCGCGAGCAGCGGGGCGTGGGGAAGACTGGATCATGCGAAGTGGACACGACACCGGGAGGAACCGCATGACGCGCCCGATCACGGCAGGGATCGACGGAACCGGGGAGAGCCTCGCCGCGCTGGCCTGGGCCGCGCGGGAGGCGGTCCGCCGGGGACTGCCGCTCAGGGTGGTGCACGCCTGGCGGTTCGAGGCGCACGACGCGGTGGACACGGGGGACAGGACGACGCAGGAGCAGTGGGTGCGCGCGTCGGTGGAGGAGGCGGTCCGCGCCGTCGGTGAACGCCACCCCGGCCTGGCCGTGACGACGGACGTCCTGGAGGGCGACGCCGTGCGGACGCTGACCGGTGCCGCCGCGGACGCGGAGCTGCTGGTGCTCGGCTCACGCGGACACGGGCGGATCATGGGCTTCCTGGTCGGCTCGGTCGGCCAGCAGGTGATCGTCGACGCCGGTCGGCCGGTGGTGTTCGTGCGGGCCGGGGACCAGGCGTCGAACGAGGTCGCCGGGCACGAGATCGTCGTCGGCCAGCAGGGCGACCCGGAGGACAGCGCCGCCGCGCTCGGCCTCGCCTTCGAGACCGCGGCCCGGCGCGGGGCCACGGTGCGCGCCGTACGGGCCTGGGCCCTGCCGCCGGTGTTCGCCTACAGCCCCGCCTCGCTCCGGCTCCTCGACGAGGCCGGCGGCCTGGAACCGTTCGAGCAGAAGGCGCTGGCGGCGGCCCTCGCGCCGTGGCGGGAGCGCTACCCCGACGTGCACGTGATCGAGCACGTGGAGATGGGCAGCGCCGGGCAGGTGCTGCTGTCGGTGTCGGGCACCGCCCAGCTGATGGTGGTCGGCCGCCGCGCCCACCGCACGGCCGTGGGGGCCAGGATCGGCTCGGTGGCCTACGGCGTCCTGCACCACGCGGACTGCCCCGTGGCGGTCGTCCCCCCGGCCTGACCCCGCGCGCTCCGGCCGGCTAGTCGTCCGTCGGCCGGAGCGTCTCCCGCGCCTTCGGGAGGATGTTCTCGATGTAGTCCTCGACGGCCGTGTCGAGCCCGATGTCGTGCTGCGCCCGCTCGGACAGGTACCAGCGGTGCTCCAGCAGTTCGTGGTAGATCTCCGCGGCGTCCATCGGGCCGCGCAGCTCCGGCGGCACGGACCGCACGGTGGGCCGGAAGACCTCGCGCACCCAGCGGTGGGCGAGGACCTCGGGGCGGGCGCCGAGGGGGTCGCCCGGCGCGTAGTCGTCCTGGGTGGCCATCCAGCTCTCCAGGTCGTTCAGCAGCCGCCTGGCCTGGTTCTCCTCGGCGTCCAGGCCGGTCAGGCGCAGCAGCTGCCGCTGGTGGTGCCCGGCGTCGACGACCTTGGGCACGAAGGTGACGGTGTCGCCGTTGGAGGCGTGCTCGATCTGCATCTCGGCCACGTCGAAACCGAGGTCGTTCAGCCGGCGGATGCGGCGCTCGATGTAGTGGTGCTTGCCCGCCGGGTAGACGGAGGTACGGGTCAGCTCCTGCCACAGCCCCGTGTAGCGCGCGCAGATCTCGGTGCCGAACTCGATCGGGTCGACGGAGGGGTGCAGCGCCCCGGAGGCCTCCAGGTCGAGCAGCTCGCCGCTGATGTTGACCCGCGCGAGATCGAGGTCGTACTCCCGCTGGCCGACGCTCAGTTCCGGGTGCAGGTCCCCGGTCTCGGCGTCCACGAGGTACGCGGCGTAGGCGCCCGCGTCGCGCCGGAACAGCGTGTTGGACAGCGAGCAGTCGCCCCACGCGAACCCGGCCAGGTGCAGTCGCACCAGGAGCACGGCGAGCGCGTCCATCAGCCGGTGCATGGTCGCCGGGCGCAGCGTCGTCTCGAACATCGACCGGTACGGCATCGAGCCGCCGAGGTGACGGGTGATCAGCACGCTCTCCAGGGGCTCACCGGCGGTGTCGGTGCGGCCGGTGACCACGGCGAGCGGGTCGACCGCCGGGATGCCGATCCGGTCCAGGTCGCGCAGCAGCTCGTACTCGCGCAGCGCGGGCCGCCGGGCGAGCTCCTTCACCGCGATCACCTCGTCGCCGGCGCGCGCGTAGCGCACCACGTGCCGGGAGATGCCGCGCGGCAGCGGCACCAGGTACTCCTCCGGCCACTCCTCCAGCGGCAGCTGCCACGGCAGTTCCAACAGGAGCGCGGGGTGCTCCGGGTTGGTGGCGTTGATCTGCAGTGCCATGGCGGGAGTGTCCTCGTCTCGTGGGCGATCGTCGTCCCACCCTATTGCGCGCGTTCCCGGGCCAGCCGGGCGGCGTCCCGTACGGGCCCCTCGTGCAGCGGGCCGTGTCCGGGCAGCAGCAGGTCGCCGTCCAGCTCCGCCAGGACGTCCAGCGAGGCCACGGCGGTGGCGCGCTCGTGGTGGAACATGTCCGTCAGCATCTGCGGTCCCTCGGTCCGCGAGGTGGGATGGCCGCTCACCAGGGCGTCGCCCGACACCACCACCCCGGTGTCCGGGAAGTGGAACGCGCAGTGCCCGGCGGTGTGGCCGGGCGTGTGCACGGGCACGGGCCGGCCGGGCAGGTCGAGCGGACCCGTACCGGCCCCCGGGAACGGCTCGGGCGCGGTGACCGCCACGTCCGCCGTCCC
>NZ_NCTE01000647.1 GCF_002114215.1 Streptomyces sp. 13-12-16
CGACCGGCCGCATCCGGCCCGCACCCGGCCGACGGCCCCGGCCGAGCCACGCGAGTGGACCTGCGCTGGCCGGACGGCCTCCCCGACGGCGGCCGCCACGGCTTCACCCCCGCGCACCGGGACCGCCTCGAACACGCGCTCCCCGACATGGCCGCCCGCCTCGCGGAGGCACTCCCCGACGACACGCGCCGCGTCCTCGTCCTCGGCTTCGAGGAGCTGATGTACACCCCGCTGCGCCTGGCGGACGAGCTGGAGCGGACCGTCCGCGCCGACGTGCGCTTCTCCACCACCACCCGCTCGCCCGTCCTCGCCGTCGACGACCCCGGCTACGCGATACGCACCCGCCTGGTCTTCCCCGCCCACGACGACCCCGCCGACGGCCCCGGCGAGCGCTACGCCTACAACGTCGCCGGCGGCGGCTTCGACACCGTCGTCGCCGTCGTCGACTCGGCCGCCGACACCCCCGCACTGCACGCGCCCGACGGCCTGCTCGCCCGGCTCGCCGCGCACACCCCGCAGGTCCTCCTCGCGGTCGTACCGTCCTACGTGCCCGCACCCCGGGACGTCCCCGAGGACACCCGACCGGACGCCCCCGAAAGGCCCGCCACCATGCTGCCCGAGCCCCTCAGAGGCCCCGCCTTCTCCTCGTACGCGCCCGAGGAGGTCGGCTGGCTGCTCCAGGACCTCTCGGACGTGACGCTGGAGGCGCCGACCGAGGAGCGCGAGGAGGCCATCCAGAGCGGCGGCGCCCACTACGCGGAGTCGCTGCCCGTGGAGTACCAGCCGAGCGAGCAGTATCAGGAACTGTTCCACGCGGCCCTGAACGAGTCGGCGGCCCGCCTGGCCCACGCGGTGGGCGTGGTCACCGAGACCGTGCTCGCCGAACTCCCCCACTCTCGGCTTCGCTCGGGCGGGGGGACACCCACCCCCCGCCCGGTGCTCGTCTCCCTGGCCCGCGCGGGCACCCCCGTGGGCATCCTGATGCGCCGCTGGGCGCAGTACCGCCACCATCTCGACCTCCCCCACTACGCTGTTTCGATCGTCCGCGGCCGGGGCATCGACGCCAACGCGCTGCGCTGGCTGGCCACCCACCACGACCCCCGGGACGTGGTCTTCGTCGACGGCTGGACCGGCAAGGGCGCCATCACCCGTGAACTCGCCCAGGCGATCGAGGAGTTCGAGAAGACCGAGGGTGTCACCGGCTTCGACCCGGAGATCGCGGTCCTGGCCGACCCCGGCTCCTGCGTCCGCACCTACGGCACCCGCGAGGACTATCTGATCCCCTCCGCCTGCCTCAACTCCACGGTGTCCGGCCTGATCTCACGCACCGTGCTCCGCGCCGACCTGGTCGGCCCGCACGACTTCCACGGCGCCAAGTTCTACCGCGAACTCGCCGGCGCGGACCTTTCGGTGGCCTTCCTGGACGCCGTCTCCGCCCGCTTCCCGGAAGTCACCGACGCCGCCTGCGCCCAGGCCAAGGAACTCCTCTCCGCCGATCGCACCCCCACCTGGGAGGGCTGGGCGGCGGTCGAACGCATCAGCGAGGAGTACGGCATCCACGACGTGAACCTCGTCAAGCCCGGCGTCGGCGAGACCACCCGGGTGCTGCTGCGCCGGGTGCCCTGGAAGGTGCTCGCCCGGGCCGGAGCCGGCAGCGACCTCGACCATGTACGCCTCCTCGCTCAACAGCGGGGCGTCCCCGTCGAAGAGGTCGACGGACTCCCCTACACCTGCGTCGGACTGATCCACCCCCGCTACACCCGTGGCGCCACCGGCGCCGACGGCAAGGCGGTGACCCGCTGATGCCCGTCGTCGTCGCCAGCGACCTCGACCGCACGCTCATCTACTCCGCCGCCGCCCTCGCCCTGACCATGCCGGACGCACGGGCACCCCGGCTGCTGTGCGTGGAGGTCCACGAGAGCAAGCCCCTGTCCTATATGACGGAGACGGCGGCCCAGCTCCTCACCGACCTCGGCGACGAGGCCGTGTTCGTCCCCACGACGACCCGTACCCGCAAGCAGTACCAGCGCATCAACCTCCCCGGCCCGCCGCCGACCTACGCGATCTGCGCCAACGGCGGACACCTCCTCGTCGACGGTGTGTCCGACCAGGACTGGCACTCCCGGGTGCTCGCCCGGCTGGCCGACGAGTGCGCCCCGCTGTCCGAGGTCCAGGAACACCTGCTGCGGACCGCCGACCCGGTCTGGGTGCGCAAGCACCGGGTCGCCGAGGACCTCTTCGCCTACCTCGTCGTCGAGCGGGAACTGCTGCGCGAGGAGTGGGTGAAGGAACTCGGGGAGTGGGCGGAGAACCGCGGCTGGACCGTGTCCCTCCAGGGCCGCAAGATCTACGCCGTGCCGGGGCCCCTCACCAAGAGCGCGGCCATGCACGAGGTCGCCCGCCGCACCGGAGCCGATCTCACCCTCGCCGCCGGCGACTCCCTCCTCGACGCCGACCTGCTCCTCGCCGCCGACCGGGGCTGGCGCCCCGGCCACGGCGAACTCGCCGAAGCCGACTGGACCGCCCCCGCGATCAGGGCCCTCCCCGAGCGGGGCGTCCTGGCCGGTGAGCGCATCCTGCGCGAGTTCCTGCAGACGGTGCGCTCACCCAGGTGAGACCGTGCGGCCGAGAGGCCGTGCGGCCGGGGCGTCAGCGGTGGCGTCGCAGGCTCATCGTGTCGGCGGAGTCGTACCCGTGAGCGGGCGCGCCCCCGTCGGCGCGCTCGGCACCGGCGGCCGGGTACGACGGGCGTATGTGATCCGTGCCCGCTCGCCCGTCCCGCCGCCGGCGGCCGTCGCCCGAGCGCAGCAGCCGCAGGACCACGAACGCCACCAGGGCCAGCGCGGCCACGCCGAGGACCACCTTCGAGTACGCCGACACGATGGTCGACACCTGCTCCCAGTTGTCCCCCAGCGCGTACCCCGCGAGCACGAACGCGGTGTTCCAGATCGCGCTGCCCAGTGTGGTCAGGCCGAGGAACAGCGGCAGCCGCATGCGCTCCACGCCGGCCGGCACCGATATGAAACTGCGGAAGAGCGGAATCATCCGGCCGAAGAACACCGCCTTCGGCCCGTGCCGCAGGAACCAGGCCTCCGTCCTCTCGATGTCCGCGACCTTCACCAACGGCAGCCGCTCCGCTATCGCCACCGTCCGGTCCCGGCCGAGCAGCGCGCCCACCCCGTACAGCGCGAGCGCGCCGACCACCGAGCCGGCGGTCGTCCACAGCAGCACGGCGAGCAGCCCCATCCGCCCACTGCTCGCGGCGAATCCCGCCAGCGGCAGGATCACCTCACTGGGGATGGGAGGAAAGAGGTTCTCCAGCGCGATGGCGAGGCCGGCCCCAGGGGCGCCCAGGGCGTCCATGAGGTCGTTGACCCACTGCGGTCCGGCACTTCCGTCCGCGGCCGCTGTGATCATGTGCGCTGCGATGGCTGTCATGCCTCCCACGCTAGAAAACCGGAGCTGAAGGAACGCTGAGGAAAACCGCACGACTCGCTGCGGTACTCCACAGCCGCAATTGCGGTTTTCCGCAGTGTGTACCCGCACCGCGCACGGCTAGCCTCACGATCATGCGAGACATGGTGCGGCGCGTGACGCGGTGCGCGGTGGGGCTGATCTGGGGCGCCGCCGCGGCCGTCGTCGAGCTGCTCTACACCGTCCTGGCCGGCCTGCTCCTCCTGCTCGTCGTGGCCTGGCCGCGCGGCCGCCGCGCCGTGCTCCGCCCGGTCCTCGCGGGCGCGCGAGGACTGACGGAACTGAACCGCACCCGACTGCGGACATGGCTGGGAGCACACACCTCACCCGCGTACGAGGACACTCAGACCCTGGCGTACCTGGCCTGCCGCTGGACGCTGGGTGTCCTGGGCGCGGTGGTGATGCTCTCGGTGGCGATCGGCCTCGGGTACGGCACGTCGTGGCTGTACCTCTGGCTGCTGGTCGACGAGATACGCACCCCCGGAGCGGTCACCCTCACCTCCCTCGGAGGTCTCTTCCTGCTCTTCCTCGCCGTCCAGGGGATAGTCGGCGTGGCCGAACTGGAGGGGAAGCTGGCCCGACGCCTGCTGGGCCCCCGCCACCAGGACGCGCTGGAGCGGCGCATCGCCGAACTGTCCGCGAGCCGCGCGGCCGTGGTCGACGCGGTGAACGACGAGCGGCGGCGCATCGAGCGGGACCTGCACGACGGAGTGCAACAGCGGCTGGTCGCGCTCGGCATGCTGCTCGGCCGCGCCCTGCGCAGCGAGGACCCGGCCCGCACGGACCGGCTGCTGCGCCAGGCCCACGGGGAGAGCCGGAACGTCCTGGACGACCTGCGCGAGGTGGCGTGGCGGATCTACCCCACCACGCTGGACGAGGCAGGGCTGCGGGCGGCGCTGGAGACGGTCGCCGAGCGGGCCTCCGTCCCGGTACGGGTGGAGTACGGGCTCACCGGGGAGCCCGAGCGGGCGGTGGGGACGGTCGTCTACTTCGTCGTCTGCGAGGCCGTCACCAACGCGGTGAAGCACGCGACACCGACCCGGATAGTGGTCGAGGTCGGATCGAAGGAAGGAGCGTTGTACGTGAGTGTCGAGGACGACGGCAAGGGCGGCGCGAACGCGACGGGCAGCGGACTGTTCGGCCTGGCCCGGCGGGTTGCCGCACTCGACGGTCGTCTGGAGGTGCGCAGTCCGCCGGGCGGACCGACCCTGGTGACCGCGGAGCTGCCATGCGTCTGATCCTGGCCGAGGACTCCACCCTGCTCAGAGAGGGTCTGGTGCGGCTGCTGGCGGAGGAGGGCCACCAGGTGCTGGCCGCGGTCGGCAACGCGGAACTGCTGCTGCGGGCGGTCGCCGAGGACCCGCCGGACGTGGTGGTCGCCGATGTGCGGATGCCGCCCACGCACACCGACGAAGGACTGCGCGCGGCCCTGGAGATCCGCCGGCGCTGGCCGTCCGTGGGGGTGCTGGTGCTCTCGCAGTACGTGGAGAAGCGGTACGCGACCGAGCTGCTGACGGGTGAGTCGGAAGGAGTCGGCTATCTGCTCAAGGACCGTGTCGTCCAGGTCGACGAGTTCCTGGACGCCCTGGAGCGGGTGGCACAGGGACGCGCCGCCTTCGACCCGGAGGTCGTACGGCAGCTGCTCGGCCGCACGACCCACACCGACCCGCTCGCCCGCCTCACCGCACGGGAGCGGGCGGTGTTGGCCGAGATGGCGCAGGGGCACACCAACGCCGCCATCGCGCGGCGGCTGCACATCTCGCAGAGCGCGGTGGAGAAGCACACCAACGCGATCTTCGACAAGCTCGGACTGACAGGAGGCGAGGGCTATTCACGCAGGGTGCTCGCGGTGCTGCGGTACCTCGGCAGCTGACGTGCGGCTGACGACCGGTGCCGTGACCCTCGGTGGGGGTCAGCCGCAGCAGCCGCCACCGCAGCAGCCGCCGCCACCACCGCCACCGCCCGCGCGGGGAGCCGGGGCCGCGGCGGTACCGGCCACCGCGACCGTGGAGAGGAGCTTGACCGTGTCGTCGTGACCCGCCGGGCAGGCCGCGGGCGCGGAGGACTCCGCCATGGGGCGGCTCAGTTCGAAGGTGTCGCCGCAGGTCCGGCAGCGGTACTCGTAGCGAGGCATGGGCACAGGTTAACCGGCTCGGCCGGCCCTGTGACGGTCAGTGGACGGCGCCGCCGCGTTCCTCCCGGATCCGGGCCACCACACGGCTCACCGTGGCCCGTACCTCCTCCGTCTCCGTCAGGAAGTGCCAGTAGTCGGGATGGCGGCCCTCCAGTCCGGCGACGGCCCGCTCCAGACGGGCCACGGAGTCGTCCAGGGGGCGGGCGTGGCGCGGGTCGGGGGTGTTGCGGCCGGCCATGGCCAGACGCTGGGCGTCCCGGATGGCGAACCGGGTGCGTTCGATCTCCTGTCCGGGGTCCTTCTGTACCGCGTTCAGCCGCCGCAGCCGGTCACCGGCGGCCGACACCGCCTCGTCGGTCGTGTTCAGCAGCGCCCGCGCGGTCGACAGCAGAGCGGTCGCGTCCGCCCAGCGCTGCTCCTCGCGGGCCGCCCGGGCCTCGGCGAGTCTCGCTTCCGCCCGGCCCACGTTCTCCGAGGCGACGTCGGGGACGTGTTGCAGGTCCTGCCAGCAGGCGGCGGTGAAGCGTCGGCGCAGTTCGCTGAGGACCGGTTCGACCTGTTCGGAGCGGGTGGTGAGGGCCTGGGCGCGGGTGCGCAGGGAGACCAGCCGGTGGTCGATCTCGGCGGCCCGTTCCGGCAGCCGGTCGGCTTCGACGCGGACCGCCTCGGCCTCACGCGTGACCCGCTCGGCCCGCTCCAGGGTCCCCGGCACGCCGTGCTGCCCCGCGCCCTGGTTCAGCTTGGTCAGTTCCGGGGAGAGCGCGGCGAGCCGGGCGGCGAGATCGTCGGCCCTCAGACCCGATCCGCGTGCGGTGTCGAGGGCGTTCGAGGCGGCGAGCAGCGCCTGCCGGGCGCGTTCGACGGCGGGCGCGAGCCGGGCCAGCTGGGTCTCGGCCTTGCCGAGGAGGGGGGCGAGCCCTTCGGTGAACCGGTCCAGCTCCTGCTTGACCCGGCCGAGTTCGTCCTTGGCGGCGGTCAGCCGGTCGCGGGCCTGGGAGGCGGCCGAGGCCTCCAGGTCGTCGTGGTCCAGGTCATGGGCGTCGACGGCGCTGATGTACCGGTGGCTGGCCTCGTCGATGCGCCGGCCCAGCGCCTCGAAGTCGGCGACGGCGCGGCGGGCGGCGGGGGAGTCGTCGACCGCGGTGATCGTCTCGATGGAGATCCGCAGGTCGCGCTGGGCGGTGTCGAGTTCGTAGAAGGCGGCGGCCGCCGCGTCCTTGGCGGCCTGTGCCTCGGCCCGCTGGTTCTCGGCCCGCCCGCCGAACCAGCGCCGCGTCCCG
>NZ_NCTE01000648.1 GCF_002114215.1 Streptomyces sp. 13-12-16
ACCGCCGATCCGGCCCGCCGCATAGCCCGCGGCCACGGCGAGGACCGCGAGCAGCATCCCCTCGGGACGGCCGCCCCGCACCGCCGCCGTGATCAGCGGCCAGGCCGCGCAGGCCCCCAGCACCGCGACCCCCGCCGCGTCCGGACCGATCCGTCTCTCGCCGTCCGCATCCGGACCGGCGGAAGCCATCCCTGTGGAACCCACCCCGCACCCCGCACCACGTCGTCGCCCCCGACCTGTGACGGGCCCCGGCCGCCGCCGGCGCCGCGACGGGCCGCACGACCAGGGCACCGGCACACCGTAACGGCTGGTGCACGGTTTGGGGATGTGTGGTGACAAGTCGCGCGGAAACGATGCGGCACGCGGCCCGCACACCCGAAGGCGGCGAGGGCCCGCCCGGCGCCCGCACCCCGCCGACCGTGCTGTCGACCGCCAGGTCACGCGCCGTAGACTCCCGGAGTGACCGTCACCGCAACCCCCGTCGACGAGTCGGACCCGATGCCGCCGCGGACCGCGCCCCCGGCGCGGGGCGGGCGGCTGGTGCGCCTCCTCCCGGCCGCCGCAGCCGCGCTCTCGGGCCTGCTCCTCTACGTCAGCTTCCCGCCGCGCACCCTGTGGTGGCTGGCCCTGCCCGCCTTCGCCGTCTTCGGCTGGGTGCTGCGCGGCCGGAGCTGGAAGGCGGCGCTGGGCCTCGGCTACCTCTTCGGCCTCGGCTTCCTGCTGCCACTGCTGGTGTGGACCGGTGTGGAGGTCGGGCCCGGCCCGTGGATCGCCCTCGTGGTGATCGAGGCGGTCTTCGTCGCGCTGGTCGGCGCGGGCGTCGCCGCGGTGTCGAAACTCCCCGGGTGGCCGGTGTGGGCGGCGGCGCTGTGGACCGCCGGCGAGGCGGTACGCGCGCGCGCACCGTTCAGCGGCTTCCCCTGGGGCAAGATCGCGTTCGGCCAGGCGGACGGTGTCTTCCTGCCGCTCGCCGCGCTCGGCGGCACCCCGGTGCTGGGCTTCGCCGTCGTGCTGTGCGGCTTCGGCCTGTACGAGATCGTCCGGCTGGCCCTGCGGGCCCGGCGCACCGGGACCGTACGGCGGGCCGCGGCGGTCGTCGGCGTGCTGAGCGTCGCCGTACCGCTGGTGGCCGCCCTCGCCGCCCGGTCGCTGGTCAGTGACAAGGCCGAGGCCGGCACCGTGACCGTCGCCGTCATCCAGGGGAACGTGCCCCGCCTCGGTCTCGACTTCAACTCCCAGCGGCGCGCGGTCCTCGACTACCACGCGCGGGAGACGGAGCGCCTGGCCGCCGACGTCGCGGCCGGCAGGGCCGAGCACCCCGACATCGTGCTGTGGCCGGAGAACTCCTCCGACATCGACCCCTTCACCAACCCCGACGCGCGCACCGTCATCGACAAGGCGGCCAAGGCCGTCGACGCGCCCATCTCGGTCGGCGGCGTGGTCGACAGGGACGGCAGGCTGCTCAACGAGCAGATCCTCTGGGACCCGGAGAAGGGCCCCGTCGACACCTACGACAAACGGCAGATCCAGCCGTTCGGCGAGTACCTCCCGCTGCGCTCGCTGGTGGGGGCGATCAACGAGGACTGGACGTCGATGGTCGGCCGGGACTTCAGCAGGGGCGGCGAGCCGGGCGTCTTCACCATGAACGGTGCCGGCGTCGGCCTGGTCACCTGCTACGAGGCCGCCTTCGACTGGGCGGTGCGCGACACGGTCACCGCCGGCGCCCAGATGATCTCGGTGCCCAGCAACAACGCCACGTTCGGCCGCAGCGAGATGACCTACCAGCAGCTCGCCATGTCCCGGGTCCGCGCCGTGGAGCACAGCCGCGCCGTCACCGTGCCGGTGACCAGCGGGGTCAGCGCGGTCATCATGCCCGACGGGGAGATCACGCGGAAGACCGGCATGTTCGTCGCCGACTCGCTGGTGCAGGAGGTGCCGCTGCGCACCTCCCGGACCCCCGCCGCCCGCCTCGGCATCCTCCCGGAGATCGCCCTCGTCCTGGTCGCCGCGGGCGGACTGGGATGGTCCGTCGCCGCCGGGGTGCGCGGGCGACGCGCCGGTGACGTGCGGTAGTACGCCTGCCGCACGCCCCCTGAAGCGCCGGGGAGGGCTCTGACCGGCCGGTTAGGGTCGGGGGCATGGCTACTCCTGACTTCATCCGCACCCTGCGCGCCTCCGCCGGTCATCAGCTCCTCTGGCTCCCCGGGGTCACCGCCCTCGTCTTCGACGACGAGGGCAGAGTCCTGCTGAACCGCCGGACCGACACCCGCAAGTGGTCGGTGATCGGAGGCATCCCCGACCCCGGGGAGCAGCCCGCGGCCTGCGCCGTGCGGGAGGTCGAGGAGGAGACCGCGGTGCGCTGCGCCGTCGAGCGGGTCGTACTGGTCCAGGCGCTGGATCCGGTGACGTACGGCAACGGCGACGTCTGCCAGTACATGGACATCACCTTCCGCTGCCGGGCCCTCGGCGGCGAGGCGCGGGTCAACGACGACGAGTCGCTGGACGTCGGCTGGTTCGCCGCGGACGCGCTGCCGGAGCTGAACGAGTTCGCGCACTTCCGGATCAAGCAAGCCATGTCCGACGCACCCACATGGTTCGACCCCACTGGAACCGGCTGAACTGTAGGGCTTGCCCACATGGGGCGCCGTGGGGGTGCTGCCTAGGGTCGAGACATGACCCCGCCCCGTGCCCTTTCGGCCCCCCACGCCACCCCGCTCGACCTCGGTGGCCGTACCGCCCTCGTCACCGGCGCCGCCGGCGGCATCGGCCGCGCCTGCGTGCTGCGGCTCGCGGCCGCCGGGGCCAAGGTCAGAGCCGTCGACCGGGACGCGGCGGGCCTGGAGGCGCTCGCCGAGGCGGCCCGGGAC
>NZ_NCTE01000649.1 GCF_002114215.1 Streptomyces sp. 13-12-16
CCCCGTCGAGCGCGGACCGCAGGGAGGCGGGGCGGTCCAGGTCGCCGACCGCGGACTCGGCGCCGTCCGGCAGCGCGTCCGCGGCGGCGGGCTTGCGGAGCAGCGCCCGTACCGGCCTGCCGGAACGGGCGAGTGCGGCGACCAGCTCACCGCCGACGTGCCCGGTCGCTCCGGTCACGAGAATCATCGCGTCTCCTTGCGTTCAGGCGGTGTCGAGGACGAGCCGGCCGCGGACGTGGCCCTGCTCGCCGAGCGCGTGGGCCTCGGCCGCCTCGTCGAGCCGGAACACCCGCTCCACCGAGGGCCGCAGCCGCCCGGCCGCCAGCAGCGGGACGATCCGGTCGCCGAGCAGCGCGGCGTCCGGACGCACGTACGTGAATCCGGCGCGCACACCGCGCTGTTCGGCGGCCTCGCGGTGCTCGGGGCCCTCACCCTTGAGCGTGACGACGATCCCGCCCGGCCGGACGACGTCGAGCAGCCGGAAGAACTCCGCGCCGCCCACCGGGTCCACGGCCACGTCGACGTCCTTCACCTCGCGGACCATGTCGTGGCTGATGACGTCCGCGGCGCCCAGGCCCCGGACGAACTCCCGGTTGCGGGCCGAGGCGGTGCCGATGACCTCGGCGCCCGCGTCCGCCGCGAGCTGCACCGCGACGTGCCCCACGCCGCCC
>NZ_NCTE01000650.1:0-4632 GCF_002114215.1 Streptomyces sp. 13-12-16
CGACGCGCCCGGTCTCCCCCGCGCCGGAGCGGCCGGCGCGGACAGTGCCGCCGTCGCCACCACGGCCCCCGCGATCACCGCGGCGGACGCCCCCGCACGGCTCCCCGCGTGTTTCCCCCTGCTTCCCCGTGGCTGCCCGTCCTCCGGCCCCGCGCCGAGGACCCGTCCGGGCCGATCGCACGGCCGCCCGGTCGGTCCGCCGGTCCGCGTACGCCCCGGGCAGGAGGTCAGACGTCCGCGAGGAGTGTTTCGGCGAGGAACTCCTCCACGTGGGCGAGCACTTGGGGCCGGCCCGTGCCGCGCAGGCCGATCGCCACATGGGTGGAGAGCCCGTCGAGCAGCGCACGGAGGCGGGTCGCGTAACGGTCCGGGTCGACCCGGCGGAACTCGCCCCGGGAGATGCCCTCGGCCAGCAGCGCCACCAGGTCGCGGTGCCAGGCGCCCTCGATGGCGGCCTGCCGGTCGCGGGCGTCGGTTCCGGCGTTCTGCGAGCGGTTCCAGACCTCCAGCCACAGCGTCCAGTGCGGATCGCGGTGGCCGCCCGGGACGTACAGGCCGACGTAGGCGTCGAGGCGTTCGCGCGCGCTGCCGGGACGGGCGAGCAGCCGTGCGCGCTCGGTGCCGAGGCGGCCCTCGCTCCACTCCAGGGTGCGCAGCAGCAGCTCGTCCTTGGACCTGAAGTAGTAGATCAGGTGACCGCTGCTCATGCCGACTTCCCGGCCGAGAGCCGCCATGGTCAGCTGTTCCAGGCCGCGTTCGGCGATCATCGCCATGGCGGTCGCGAGGACGTCCTCGCGAGGCGGCGCGGGGGTGCGGCGGCGGGCGCTCACGCGGCGGCCTCCACGCGGACGGCGTCCGGGACGAGCCGGGTCTCGTAGCCGCTGGTGCAGTCGGCGGCCACGATCGCCACCTCGGCCCCGCACGCGCAGACGTGGTTGGCCCCGGCCCGTCCGTGCGGTCCGCAGCAGCCGGTGAGGCGGCGCCCGTCGGGGTGCGGAACGACGTCCACGACGTCGTCCGGATGCAGCACGTACGTGCCGCGCGGCCCCACCGAGACCAGGAAGCCCCGCTCGTCGGACATCCACATGCCGCCGGGCACGATCCCGTCGTACTCCTCGTCGGGGGCGGCCGGCTCGAACGGCGCTCCGAAGGGCAGCGGATCGACCGCGTACGTCCCGCGCGGCACGCTCGGCGGGCCGTGCCGCCGGCCGTCCGGGCCCGGGAGCCCGTCCCGGCCGGGGCACCCGGGCATCTCGTCGAGCCGGCGGACCGGCCTGGTCAGCCGTGTTCCGCAGGTGGCGCAGAGCAGTACGTTCACCCGTCTGTTCTACCCGACCGCCGTCTTCGGCTGCTGCTGGGTGATGCAGTGGATGCCGCCGCCGCCCGCGAAGACGGCGCGCGCGTCGACGAGCGTCACCGTGCGCTCGGGGAAGAGGCGGCGGAAGATCCCGGCCGCGGTGCCGTCGCGCGGGTCGTCGAAGCCGCAGAGCACCACGCCGCCGTTGCAGAGGTAGTGGTTGATGTAGGAGTAGTCGGCCCAGCGTCCGTCGGCCTCCAGGACGGTCGGGGCGGGGACCTCGACGACCTCCAGGCGGCGGCCGCGCGCGTCCGTCTGCGACCTCAGCAGGCCGACGGTCTCCTTGGTGACCTCGTGGTCGGGGTGGGCCGGGTCGGGCTGCACATGGGCCACGACCACACCGGGGCGGGCGAAGGCCGCGACGATGTCCACATGGCCGAGGGTGCCGAAGCCGTGCGGGGGATAGTCGCCGGTGAGGCCGCGCGGCAGCCAGATCGCCTTGCGGGTGCCGAGGTGGGCGTGGATCTCCGCCTCGACCCGCTCGCGGGACCAGCCGGGGTTGCGCTCCGGGCCGAGCTGGACCGTCTCCGTGAGCAGCACCGTGCCCTCGCCGTCGACGTGGATCGCGCCGCCCTCGTTGACCAGGGGCGAGGCGTACGTCCGTGCCCCCGCGAGGTCCGAGACGTACGCGGCGATCTTCGCGTCGTGTTCCCAGCGGGCCCACTCCTGGGCGCCCCAGCCGTTGAACGTCCAGTCGACGGCCGCCAGCCGGCCCGCGCCGTCGGTGAGGAAGGTCGGCCCGGTGTCGCGCATCCAGGCGTCGTCGAGGTCCCGCTCGACGGTGTCGACGCCGGGGCCGAGCAGCGCCCGCGCCCCGTCCGACTGGCCGGTGCCGCACACCACCGTCACCGGCTCGAAGCGGCGGACCGCGCGGGCCACCGCCGCCCAGGCGGTCCGGGCTGCGTCCAGCTCGCCGGGGTCGGCGAAGGTGTGGTTGGGGCCGGGCCAGGCCATCCAGGTGCGCTCGTGCGGGGTCCACTCGGCGGGCATGCGGAAGCCGTCGGATGCGGGCGTGTTCATGGGGGTCCTCAGAGGAAGTAGAGGCGGTTGAGGGAGACCGAGTCGGCGGGCCGGGAGCCGAGCGGTTCCCCGTCGAGGGTGACGAGGCCGGTGCGCCGGTCGACGTCGACGGCCCCGGTGCGGGAGTTGAGGCGCAGGTCCGCCGGGCCGATGCCGCGGGTGCCGCGCACGGCGACCCTGCGGCGCCGGGTCGGCATGGTGTCGTGCCCCCGGTCGAGGGCGGCCCGCGCGACGAAGGCGACCGAGAGGTCGGCGGGCGTGGCGCCGTACGCCCCGAACTGCGGTCCCAGGACGAGGGGTTCGCAGGTGTCGGTCGCCGCGTTGGGGTCGCCGACCACCCCGTACGCGGGGAAGCCGGCCTTGAGCACCAGCTGGGGTTTGGCACCGAAGTACTCCGGCCGCCACAGCACGATGTCGGCGAGCTTGCCGGTCTCGATCGAGCCCACCTCGTGGGCGAGACCGTGGGCGATCGCGGGGTTGATGGTCAGTTTGGCGATGTACCGCAGGACCCGCTCGTTGTCGTGGTCCCCGGGCGCACCGAACTCGGCCTTCATCTTCCCGGCCATGGCGAAGGTACGGCGGACCGTCTCGCCCGCGCGGCCCATGCCCTGCGCGTCGGAGGAGGTGATGCCGATGGCGCCCAGATCGTGCAGCACGTCCTCGGCGCCCATGGTCCCGGCGCGGATGCGGTCGCGGGCCATGGCCGCGTCGCCGGGCAGGTCGGTCTTGAGGTCGTGGACGGAGACGATCATGCCGTAGTGCTCGGCGACCGCGTCCCGGCCGAAGGGCAGGGTGGGGTTGGTGGAGGAGCCGATGACGTTCGGCACGCCCGCCATCTTCAGCACGTTGGGGACGTGTCCGCCGCCGCAGCCCTCGATGTGGAAGGCGTGGATGGTGCGCCCCTCCAGCACCCGCAGGGTGTCCTCGACCGACAGGCACTCGTTCAGGCCGTCGCTGTGCAGGGCGACCTGGACGTCGTGCTCCTCGGCGACCCGCAGCGCCGTGTCCAGGGCCCGGGTGTGGGCTCCCATGTCCTCGTGCACCTTGAAGCCGGACGCGCCGCCCTCGGCGAGCGCCTCGATCAGCGGCGCCTCGTGGGACGACGAACCCCGGCCCAGGAAGCCGATGTTGACCGGCCAGGCGTCGAAGGCGCCGAAGGCGTGCCGCAGCGCCCAGGGCGAGTTGACGCCGACGCCCCAGACCGGGCCGAACTCCTGGCCGATGATCGTGGTGACCCCGGAGGCCAGCGACGCCTCCATGATGCGCGGCGACAGCAGATGGACGTGTGTGTCGACGGCTCCGGCGGTGGCGATCAGTCCCTCGCCGGAGACGATCGAGGTTCCCGTGCCGACCACGACGTCCACGCCGTCGAGGGTGTCGGGGTTCCCGGCCCGCCCGATCGAGTGGATCCGCCCCTCCCTGATCCCGATGGAGACCTTCCGGATCCCCAGCACCGCGTCGATCACCACCACGTTGCTGATGACGACGTCGCAGGTCTCCCGTACGGCGGCGGCCTTCAGGTGCAGCCCGTCGCGGGCGGTCTTGCCGAAGCCCGCGAGGAACTCGTCGCCGTACCGCTGGGCGTCGGACTCGACGCGGACGGTCAGCCCGGAGTCGCCGAGCCGGACGCGGTCCCCGGCGCGCGGGCCGTGGGTGGCCGCGTAGGCGTGGGGGGCGATCCGGACGGACTCGCTGATCTCGCGTCCCTTCGAGCGGCTCACCGTCCGCCTCCTTCGGGCCCGTCGGGTGCGGCACCGAGGTATCCGCAGGCCGCCGCCCGACGCAGCGCCTCCTCCCTGGCGCCCGGGGCGTCCAGCGGTCCGTCGACCAGTCCGGCGAAACCGACGGCGACACGTGCGCCGCCCATCGGCACGAGTCCGACCTCACGGGTCCCGCCCGGTCCGAAGCGCACGGACGACCCGGCGGGCACGGCGAGCCGCATGCCGTAGGCGTCGGCGCGCCGGAAGTCCAGGCGCGGGTTGGCCTCGAAGAAATGGAAGTGGGAGGTCACCGAGACGGGCACGGTGGCGGTGTTGGTGACCGTCAGCCGCACCACCGGCTCGGGCTCGGTGTGCGGCGGGCCGGGCAGCAGTGCTCCCGGGGCCCGCTCCCCGAGTCCGCCGCCGATCGGGTCGGAGACGACCGCGAGCCGGGAGCCGTCGTCGAAGACCGCCTCGACGTGCACCTCGGTGACCACGTCCGCCACTCCGGGCAGCACGTCGTCGGGCCCGAGCACCGACCGGCCGCGCTCGACG
>NZ_NCTE01000650.1:4807-13033 GCF_002114215.1 Streptomyces sp. 13-12-16
CCGTCGCCTCGGGGACGTTCAGCCGCAGCCCCCTGGCCCGGCGGGCCCGGGCCAGCTCGGCGGCCCCGAAGATCAGCAGCCGGTCACGTTCCGTGGGGGTCAGTCTCACGACGCGACACCTCCTCACCTTCCCTGGTTTAGAGCATCACTCTAAACGTGGAATTCCCGCAACGGAACCGTTGACGGCGACCACTGCCAGCCGTCACATTGAACGTCGCTCTAACACCATGCGGCCGTTCGGAGGAGACCAGTCATGCTGATGGAACAGCGCGGAGTCGACACCGTCCCCGAGGCGGAACGCACCAGCGGGCCGCGGGACCTCGTCTCGATCCTGCTGGGGTCCAACCTCTGTCTGGGCGTGATCGTCTTCGGCTGGCTGCCGCCGTCCTTCGGACTGGACTGGTGGTCGTCGGTGAGCTCGGTGATCGCGGGCACGGTCGTCGGCACACTGTTCACCGCCCCGCTGGCGCTGGTCTCGCTGCGCACGGCGACCAATCTGTCCACCTCCTCCGGCGCCCAGTTCGGCGTGCGCGGGCGGCTGGTGGGCTCGGTGGTCGGGCTGCTGCTGGCGCTCGGGTACACCGCGCTGACCGTGTGGATCGGCGGGGACGTGATGGTGGGCGTGCTCGAACGGCTGGTAGGACTGCCGTCCGGCGAGGCGTCCTACACCGTCGTCTACGCGCTGCTCGCCGCGGCGACCGTGGCGGGCGCGGTCTACGGCTACCGGGTGCTGCTCGCGATGTCGCGGGTGCTGGCGTTCGGCATGACGGCCCTGCTGGTCCTGGGGGTGATCGCCTACGCGCCCGACTTCACCACCGCCGCGCTGCCGGAGGCCGGCGGCTACCTGCTGGGCGGGTACTGGCCGACCTGGCTGCTGTCCGCGGTGGCGGCCGGGCTCTCCGGGCCGATCGCCTTCATCACCCTGCTCGGCGACTACACCCGCTACGTCTCCCCCGCCCGCTTCTCCTCCCGCCGGGTGCTGCGCGCGACCTGGCTGGGGCTGATGCTGGGTCTGCTGGTGCCGCAGTTGTTCGGCACCTTCACGGCGTACGCGGCGCGCGCCGCGCTGGACTACGCCGGTCCGCTGGTCGACGCCGCTCCCGGCTGGTACCTGGTGCCGCTGCTGCTGGCCGCCTCCGCGGGCTCGGTCGGCAACGCGGGTCTGATGCTCTACTCGATGGGCCTCGACCTGGACGCCATCGTGCCGCGCGCCTCCCGTGCGACGGCCACGTACGTCGTCGCCGTGGTCGCCACGGTCTGCGTGTTCACCGGGCACTACCTGTCGACGGCCCAGGACGCGATGACGTCGTTCGTGCTGCTGCTCACCGCGATCGGCACACCGTGGGCGGTGATCACGCTGATCGGCTTCGTCCGCTGCGGCGGGGTGTACGACGCCGACGCGCTCCAGGTCTTCAACCGCCGCGCACGGGGCGGGATCTACT
The DNA here is from genome assembly GCF_002114215.1 of Streptomyces sp. 13-12-16. Classification (GTDB taxonomy): domain Bacteria; phylum Actinomycetota; class Actinomycetes; order Streptomycetales; family Streptomycetaceae; genus Streptomyces. The sequence goes on from NZ_NCTE01000650.1 coordinate 6,250, forward strand.
GGTACACCGCCGGCTGGAACATCCCGGCCACGGCCTCCTGGGCGCTCGGCGCGGTCGTCGGCGTGCTGGCGGTGTCCCTGCCGTCGTACGAGGGCCCGCTGGTGACGCTCACGGGCGGGGTGGACGCGAGCTTCCTGCTGTCGGGGGTGGTGGGAGGCACGGCGTACGTGATGTCGGCCCCCGGCACCGCCGGAAGGCGCCGGGGTACGACGACCCCCGTGACCCGCCCGGCGGTCGAGGACGAGGCCGTTCGGGCCGGGAGGAGGCACGGGGGCGAATTCCCCGACGAGGCACGCACCTTGACGGACCGAGTCGAACAGTAGGTGGGCAGGGGGCCGGGGGCCCCGGGGGCGAAGCCGGGGCCCCCGGTGGCCCGCCGACGCCGGTGCCCTACGCCAGCCGGTGCATCCAGCCGTGCTTGTCCTCAACCGTACCCCGCTGGATGTCCAGCAGCGCCCGGCGCAGGCGGAGGGTGACCTCGCCCGGCCCGCCGCCGCTCTGCCGCCACTCGGCGCCGGCCCGCTTGACCGTGCCGACCGGGGTGATGACGGCCGCCGTACCGCAGGCGAAGACCTCGGTGAGGGTGCCGTTCTCCGAGTCGCGCTGCCACTGCTCGGCGGAGACGCGCTCCTCGACGGCCTCGTAGCCGAGGTCGCGGGCGACGCCCAGCAGGGAGTCACGGGTGACGCCCTCCAGGATGGAGCCGCTGAGGGCGGGAGTGACGATCTTGTCGCCGTACACGAAGTACAGGTTCATCCCGCCCAGTTCCTCGACCCACCGGTGCTCGACCGCGTCGAGGTAGCAGACCTGGTCGCAGCCCTTGGCGGCGGCCTCGGCCTGGGCGAGCAGGGAGGCCGCGTAGTTGCCGCCGGTCTTGGCGTCGCCCATGCCGCCGGGGACGGCACGGACGCGGTCCTCCGAGACCCAGATGGAGACGGGCTTCACGCCGCCCGGGAAGTAGGCGCCGGCCGGGGAGGCGATGACCAGGAACAGGTACTCGTTGGCGGGCTTCACACCCAGCCCGACCTCGGTCGCGATCATGAACGGGCGCAGGTAGAGGGACTCCTCGCCACCGTGCGCCGGCACCCACGCCCGGTCCTGGGCGACGAGGGCGTCGCACGCCTCGATGAAGGTCTCGACGGGCAGCTCGGGCATCGCGAGGCGCTTGGCGGAACGCTGGAAGCGCTCGGCGTTCTTCTCGGGGCGGAAGGTGGCGACGGAACCGTCGGGCTGCCGGTACGCCTTGAGGCCCTCGAAGATCTCCTGTGCGTAGTGCAGGACGGTGGTCGCGGGGTCGAGGGAGATCGGCGCGTACGGGACGAGCTGGCCGTCGTGCCAGCCGCGGCCCTCGGTCCACTTGATCGTCACCATGTGATCGGTGAAGTGGCGGCCGAACCCGGGGTTGGCCAGGATCGCCTCGCGCTCTGCGTCCGAGAGCGGGTGCGCCGAGGGCTTGAGCTCGATCGTGGGCGTCGTCATGAGTGGTTGTCCTTCACCGGTTGTAGTGACGGGCCGCGCACACTCCCGTACGGCCGGTGGCCAGTACTAGGACGTCCGAGCATTCCCTCATTCCGCGGCTCCGCGTCCGATTATCGCCCGGAGGCGGCGGCGGAAGAAACGGGGTGAATGCGGCCCGGTGGTCGATGGTGGCACCCGGCGGGGACAGGGGGAAGCCGCCGGGTGCGGATGCGACCCGGCGGCTTCGAATGTTTTCGAGGAGGGCGCCGGGTCAGCCGGCTACTCGTGCGGCGAGCGCGTCGCCGATCTGCGAGGTGCTGCGGGCGGGCAGGCCGCCGCGCTCCGCGAGGTCGGCGGAGACGGCGTCCTCGATGCGGGCCGCCTCGGCGTCGTGGCCGAGGTGGCGCAGCAGGAGGGCGACGGACAGGACCGTGGCGCTGGGGTCGGCCTTGCCCTGACCGGCGATGTCCGGGGCCGAGCCGTGCACGGGCTCGAACATGGACGGGTACTCGCGGCCCGGGTTGATGTTGCCGGAGGCCGCGACGCCGATGCCGCCGGAGACGGCCGCGGCGAGGTCGGTGATGATGTCGCCGAAGAGGTTGTCGGTGACGATGACGTCGAAGCGGGCCGGGTCGGTGACGAGGTAGATCGTCGCGGCGTCGACGTGGATGTAGTCGGTGGTGACCTCGGGGTACTCCTCGGCCACCTTGTTGAAGACGTTCGTCCACAGGTGGCCGGCGAAGGTCAGCACGTTGTTCTTGTGGACCAGCGTGAGCTTCTTGCGGGGGCGGGCCTGGGCGCGGGCGAAGGCGTCGCGGACCACGCGCTCGACACCGAAGGCCGTGTTGACGGACACCTCGGTGGCGACCTCGTGCGGCGTGCCCTTCCTGATGGTGCCGCCGTTGCCCGTGTACGGCCCCTCGGTGCCCTCGCGCACCACGACGAAGTCGATCTCCGGCTGGCCGGCCAGCGGCGTGGCGACACCCGGGAGGAGCTTCGACGGGCGCAGGTTGACGTGGTGGTCGAAGGCGAAGCGGAGCTTGAGCAGGAAGCCGCGCTCCAGGACGCCGGAGGGGACCGACGGGTCACCGATGGCGCCGAGCAGGATGGCGTCGTGCCGCTTCAGCTCGTCGAGGTCGGCGTCGGTGAGGGTCTCACCGGTGGCGTGGTACCGCTTGGCGCCGAAGTCGTACTCCTTGGTCTCCAGCTTCACATCCTGCGGAAGGACGGCGGAGAGGACCTTGAGACCTTCGGCCACGACCTCCTGGCCGATGCCGTCACCGGGGATCACTGCGAGATTGATGCTGCGAGACATGCGGGCACCCTACTCCTCGTCCCACGGGATGACATGCGGTGTCCGGCATGCGGACGCCGTCGGCGTGTCAGTGGCCGGTCGAGCCGCCGTTGTCCCTGCGGTCGAGGGCGCGCTGGAGCGCGGCGGCGGCGTTCTTGCGGTCGGATTCGCTGGTGCGGGAGGTGTGACGGACGCGGCGGCGGACGGTCGTCTCGGCCATGGGTCATCGACTCCTTCGGCATACGTGGAGTACGGAAAGGGGGTTGCGAGACACCGGAAGGGGCGGGGAGCGGCGGGCCGCAGGGGTTGCCTGCGCGGGGTCCGGCTCACGACCGCCGTTCGCTCGATCGAGCGAGTCGTTCGGCTCCTACAAAGCTAGAGGAGCGGACCGTGTCTGTCTGCACAATTACTCGGACTTCCTACTATCTGAGACGGCGGACCCGGTCGCACCGCTCCCACCTGCGAAAACACCGAACGGGCCAGGTCGGGGGGTGACCTGGCCCGTCCGGGGTCGGGGTGGGCGTCAGCCCATGTGCGGGTAGCCGTAGTCGGTCGGCGGGACCAGCGTCTCCTTGATGGCGCGGGTCAGGGTCCAGCGCATCAGGTTCTGCGGGGCGCCGGCCTTGTCGTTGGTGCCGGAGGCACGGCCGCCGCCGAAGGGCTGCTGGCCGACGACGGCGCCGGTCGACTTGTCGTTGATGTAGAAGTTGCCGGCCGCGTAGCGCAGCTTCTCCATCGTGTACGCCGCCGCCGCGCGGTCGCCCGAGATGACCGAGCCGGTGAGGGCGTAGTCGGACACCGACTCCATCTGGGTCAGCATCTCGTCGTACTTGTCGTCCTCGTAGACGTGCACGGCGAGGATCGGGCCGAAGTACTCGGTGCGGAACACCTCGTTCTCCGGGTCGGTGCACTCGATGACGGTCGGGCGGACGAAGTACCCGACCGAGTCGTCGTAGGAGCCGCCCGCGACGATCGTGCAGGCCGGGTCCTCCTTGGCGCGGTCGATGGCGGCCTTGTTCTTGGCGAAGGACCGCTCGTCGATGACGGCGCCGATGAAGTTCGACAGGTCGGTGACGTCACCCATGGTGATGTAGTCGACCTCGGCGGCGAACTCCTCCTTGAAGCCGGAGTTCCAGATCGACGCCGGGATGTACGCGCGCGAGGTGGCGCTGCACTTCTGGCCCTGGTACTCGAAGGCACCGCGGGTCAGCGCGGTCTTGAGGATCGCGGGGTCGGCGCTCGGGTGGGCGACGACGAAGTCCTTGCCGCCGGTCTCGCCGACCAGGCGCGGGTAGGTGCGGTACTTCTCGATGTTGTTGCCGACCGTCTTCCACAGGTGCTGGAAGGTCTTGGTCGAGCCGGTGAAGTGGATGCCCGCGAGGTCGCGGTGCTCGAGGGCGACCTCGGAGACCTCGATGCCGTCGCCGGTGACGAGGTTGATGACGCCCTTGGGCAGACCGGCCTCCTCCAGGAGCCGCATGAGCAGCACGGCGGCGTGGGTCTGGGTGGGGGACGGCTTCCAGACCACCACGTTGCCCATGAGGGCCGGCGCGGTGGGCAGGTTGGCGGCGATCGCGCTGAAGTTGAACGGCGTGATCGCGTAGACGAAGCCCTCCAGCGGGCGGTGGTCGAGGCGGTTCCACACGCCCGGGGAGTTGGCCGGGGGCTGCTCGGCGAGGATGCCGCGCGCGTAGTGGACGTTGAAGCGCCAGAAGTCGACCAGCTCGCAGGGGCTGTCGATCTCGGCCTGCTGGACGGTCTTGGACTGGCCCAGCATGGTGGAGGCGGCGATGGTCTCGCGCCAGGGGCCGGCCAGCAGTTCGGCGGCGCGCAGGATGATCGCCGCGCGGTCGTCGAAGGCCATCGCGCGCCAGGCGGGCGCGGCGGCGAGGGCCGCGTCGATGGCGTCCTGGGCGTCCTGCCGGGTGGCGTTGGCGTAGGTGCCCAGGCGGGCCTTGTGGTTGTGCGGCTGCACGACGTCGAAGCGCTCGCCGCCGCCCATCCGCTTCTCACCGCCGATGGTGCAGGGCAGGTCGATCGGGTTGTCGGCCAGCTCCTTGAGCTTGGCCTCCAGCCGGGCGCGCTCGGGCGTACCGGGGGCGTAGCCGTGCACCGGCTCGTTGACGGGGGTGGGGACCTGGGTCACAGCGTCCATGGGTGGCGTAACTCCTTGTCGTGAGCGGTGTGGGTCAGCCCTTGGTGATCATGCTGCGTGCGAAGAACCGCAGGTTGGCGGGCTTCTCCGCGAGCCGCCTCATGAAGTAGCCGTACCAGTCGGTGCCGTAGGCCGTGTAGACGCGCATGCGGTGGCCCTCGGCGGCCAGTCGCAGGTGCTCGTCGCTGCGGATGCCGTAGAGCATCTGGAACTCGTACTCGTCGAGCTTGCGTCCGGCGGTGCGGGCCAGTTCCTGGGTGATGGAGATCAGGCGCGGGTCGTGGGACCCGATCATCGGGTAGCCCTCGCCCTCCATCAGTGTCCGCAGGATGCGCACGTACGCCTTGTCGATCTCGTGCTTCTGCTGGTAGGCGACCTCTGCGGGCTCCTTGTAGGCGCCCTTCACCAACCGTACGCGACTGCCGGCCGCGGCGAGGCGGCGCGCGTCCTCCTCGGTGCGGAAGAGGTAGGCCTGGATGACGCAGCCCGTCTGCGGGACGTCCTTGCGCAGCTCCTCGTGGATGGCGAACATCGAGTCGAGGGTGGTGTGGTCCTCGGCGTCCAGCGTGACCGTGGTGCCGATCTCGGCGGCGGCCTCGACGACCGGGCGGACGTTGGCGAGGGCCAGCTCGTGGCCGCCGTCCAGCGCCTGGCCGAACATCGACAGCTTGACGGACATCTCCGCGCGGGTGCCGAGCTCCAGCGGCCGCAGCCGGCCGATCAGCTCCAGGTACGCGTCGCGGGCCGCGGCGGCCTGCTCGGGGGTGGTGATGTCCTCGCCGACGACGTCCATGGTGAGTTCCAGGCCGTTGCCGGTGAGCTCCTGGATGATCGGCAGGACCTCGTCGACGGTCTCCCCGGGGATGAAGCGGTCGACGACCTGCTTGGTCACCGGGGCCGCCGAGATCAGGCGTCGCATCCGGTCGCTGCGCGACGCGGCGAGAATCACGGGACCCAGCACGGGGCACCTCCACAAGCTGCATGAGGCCGTCGCCCGACGATTCGGGCACGGCACGGAGAACCACCGTGAAACCTACGGATGCCCCCGATCGTGGGCCATCGACAGCTGTCACGCATCCGTGCCGCAGATCTCAGACAGATGTATGAAGGCTCCGGGATTTTGCGGCAGAATGCCCGGGTGACGTCGGAACACAGGGACGACTACCAGGAGCTGGTGGACGAGATCTCGGAGCTGCTGGGCGCTCCGGCGACCCTGGAGAACCGCGATTTCGAGCTGATCGCCTTCGGGGCGTACGACAGCGAGGGCGACCTCGATCCGTCCGCGCTGGACCCGGTGCGCACCCGCTCGATCCTGACCCGCCGTTCGACGGCCGCCGTCCGCGCCTGGTTCGAGGGCTTCGGCATCACGCGCGCGACCGGCCCGGTCCGCATCCCGCGCACCCCGGAGGCGGGCGTGCACCGGGGACGCGTCTGTCTGCCGGTACGGCACCGGAGCGTCGTCCTCGGTTATGTCTGGCTGCTCGACTACGACCCCGGCCCCTCGGAGCAGCAGCTGGACGCGGCCATGCGGGTGACGGCGCGGATCGGCGCGCTGCTCGCGGACGAGGCCCAGCACGGTGCCGACCTCACACGGGAACTGCGCGCGGTGCTGACGGCGGAACGGGACTGGCAGCGGGAGATGGCCGTCGCCGAGCTGCGCACCGCCCTGGGCGGCCGCGCCGACGGTCCGCACACGGTGGTCTGCGTCGCCCCCTGGCCCTCCGCCGGCCCGGACGACGCCCCGTCGGTGCGCACGGTGCCGGGGGCCACGGCGCTGTGCACCCTGCCGTGGGGGACCGGGGGAACCTCCCGCGCCCTCGAGGCGGCGGGGGGCGGCCTGTCCCTGGCCCTGCTGCTGCGGTTGCGCTCGACGGACG
>NZ_NCTE01000651.1 GCF_002114215.1 Streptomyces sp. 13-12-16
ACCGTCGCCCCGGCCCGGCGGGCGTCGCACACCCGCTCGAGGAGCGGGGCCGCCTCCTCCCCGGCCGTCTCCCCGGGCGCCACCACCAGCAGCGTCTCGCCCCGCCGCACCGCCTCCAGGCGCCCCAGGCCCACCGCCAGATGCGCCGGGTCCGAGGCGCGCGCGTCGTGCCGTACGAGCGTGGGGGCCAGCTCCGGGGTGCCCGACCAGGCGGCCTCGTCCGCCAGGTGCGCCGCCAGATGCCACGGCTCGTACTCCGGTGTGCCCACGAGCAGCAGCCCGCCGCCGTGCGAGACCACCGACCCGCGCAGCGTCCCCGCGAAGTGCCGGGTGGCGCCCAGCCATTCCGTCCCGGCGAGCACTTCCCGCAGCAGCGCGACCCGTACCGCATCCATACGGCCGCATCCTGTCCCAACCCCGAGCCCGCGTCCCGGTGTTCGGCCCGGATTCGCCCGAACCGGGGACACGGCCCCGGGCCGCGTGACAGGGCTCACGTACACCGGGCGCGGCGTCGTCACGGACGTAGAGTCGGGCCATGACCTCCAGTGACAGTGACAGCACGCAGCCGCCCGCGAAGGCCCCCGCCAAGGACCCCTGGGACCTGCCCGACGTCTCCGGGCTCGTCGTCGGTGTGCTCGGCGGCACCGGACCGCAGGGCAAGGGCCTGGCCTACCGGCTCGCCAAGGCCGGCCAGAAGGTGATCATCGGCTCCCGCGCCGCCGAGCGCGCGCAGGCCGCCGCCGAGGAGCTCGGGCACGGCGTCGAGGGCGCCGACAACGCCGAGACCGCCCGGCGCAGCGACGTCGTGATCGTCGCCGTGCCGTGGGACGGCCACGGCAAGACCCTCGACTCCCTGCGCGAGGAACTGGCCGGCAAGCTCGTCGTGGACTGCGTCAACCCCCTCGGCTTCGACAAGCAGGGCGCCTACGCGCTGAAGCCGGAGGAGGGCAGCGCCGCCCAGCAGGCCGCCGCGCTGCTGCCGGACTCCCGGGTCACCGCCGCCTTCCACCACCTGTCCGCCGTACTGCTCCAGGACCCGGAGATCGACGAGATCGACACCGACGTGATGGTGCTCGGCGAGGTCCGGGCCGACGTCGAGATCGTGCAGGCGCTCGCCGGACGCATTCCGGGCATGCGGGGCATCTTCGCCGGGCGGCTGCGCAACGCCCACCAGGTGGAGTCGCTGGTCGCCAACCTGATCTCCGTCAACCGCCGCTACAAGGCACACGCCGGGCTCCGCGTCACGGACGTATGAGGCGATGGGGGACACTGGACGCCGTAGCAGTGCCGTAGCAGTGTCCCCCGACAGGAGCCCCCAGCCATGCCCCGCCTCGCCCTCTACGCCCTCGTCGTCTGCCTCCTCACCGTCGCCGCGGCCGTCGTCTCCTTCGTGCGGGGCAGCGTGTTCATCGGCGTCGTCTGGGTGCTGCTGGCGGGCCTGTCGTCCAACATGACCTGGTACTACCTGCGGCGCGGGCGGGCCGCGGGGCGGAACGGCTCCGTCACGGGCTGACCGAGCAGTACCCGTCCGTCTCCCGCCAGAAGCGGAACAGGTCGTAGCCGCAGTACGTGTCGAGCTCGTCGATGCCCAGCGTCCCCAGCAGCGAGTCGACCACGTCGAAGAACGCGCCGTTCACCGACGGCACCCACAGCAGCGCGAACACGAACAGCAGACCGAACGGGGCGAACGGCTCCACCTGCCGCCGGATGCCGTACGACAGCCAGGGCTCGATCACGCCGTAGCCGTCCAGCCCCGGGACCGGCAGGAAGTTCAGGATCGCGGCCGTCACCTGGAGCAGCGCCAGGAACGCCAGCGCGAAGCGGAAGTCGGCCGGCACGCCGTCCAGCGCGCCCAGCCAGAACGGCGCCGTGCACACGACCGCGAACAGCACGTTCGTCAGCGGGCCCGCCGCCGAGATCAGGCTGTGCCGCCAGCGCCCCCGGATCCAGCCGCGCTCGATGAACACGGCACCGCCCGGCAGACCGATCCCGCCCATGACGACGAAGACGACCGGGAGCACGATGCTCAGCAGGGCGTGCGTGTACTTCATCGGGTTCAGCGTGAGGTAGCCCTTCGCGCCGACCGATATGTCGCCGCTGTGCAGGGCGGTGCGCGCGTGCGCGTACTCGTGCAGGCACAGGGAGACGATCCAGGCGGCCGTCACGAACAGGAACACGGCCACGCCCGGCTGCTCGGCGAACCCGGTCCAGGTGGCCCACCCGGTGACCGCCGTCACGGCCAGGATGCCCAGGAAGACCGGGCTGATCCTCCGGTCGCTGCGACGGGTGGCGGCGGTGGTCATGGGGCTCCTCGGACGGTCGGGCGCGGACGGGGACCGCCCGACGGTACCGGGCGCACGGTGAGAACGTCTCGCGCCGGCCGCCGGTTCCGCGCAGGGTGAGGACGGCCACACCGACCGGGCCGGCCGGGCCCCGTGCCCCCCGCCACCACCACCGGAGACAATGGACCCCGTGCGCTACCGCATCCTCGGCACCACCCAGGCACTCCGCCCCGACGGCACCGTCGTCCCCGTCGGCGGGGCGCGGCTGCGCGCCCTGCTGACCGTGCTCGCCCTGCGGACCGGGCGCACCGTGCCCGTGGGCCTGCTGGTCGACGAGGTCTGGGGGGACGCGGACCCGCCGGCCGACGCCACCGGGGCGCTCCAGGCGCTGGTGGGGCGGCTGCGCCGGACGCTCGGCGCGGACCAGA
>NZ_NCTE01000652.1 GCF_002114215.1 Streptomyces sp. 13-12-16
CCGGCCGCCGGCGCCCGGGCGGCCCGCCGCCCGCTCAGGCCCTCCGAGTACCGCCTGCGGCCCCTGACCGGCTACGGGCCCCCGCACACCCCGCGCGGCAGCACGCCCGTACGGCGCGAACCGCTGCTGAGCGTGCCCGGACACGGCCGCACCATGGTGCTGAGCTTCGACGACGGCCCCGACCCCCGCTACACCCCGCACATCCTCGACACCCTGGCCCGGTACGAGGTGCGGGCGATGTTCTTCGTGTGCGGGGAGATGGCGGCCCACAACCGGGGCCTGCTGGCCCGGATGGCCGACGAGGGGCACGTGGTCGGCAACCACACCTGGTCCCACCCCCTGCTCACCCGGCTGCGGCGCGCCGGGATCCGCTCCGAGATGGAGCGGACCAGCGACATCGTCGAGCAGGCCTGCGGCGAACGCCCCGAGTGGTTCCGCGCGCCCTACGGCGCCTGGAACCGCGCCGCCTTCCGGCTCGGCGCCGAGCTGGGCATGGAACCGCTGGCCTGGACGGTCGACACCCTCGACTGGACCGAGCCGGGCACCCGCACCATCGTCGAGCGGGTGGAGGACGGCGCCGCCCCCGGCGTCGTGGTGCTCTCGCACGACGCCGGGGGCGACCGCTCGCAGAGCGTACGGGCCCTGCGCGCCTACCTGCCCGAACTGCTGGACTCCGGGTACCACGTCACCGTGCCCCGCCGGCAGTACGTCTGAGCGGGCCCGCCCGCCCGGACGCGGGACCGCTCAGCGGACCTCGGCCAGGCGGGCGAAGACGACCACGTTCCCGTCGTAGCCGTTCTGCTGGGAGAAACCGCCGCCGCAGGTGATGACCCGCAGCTCCGCCGCCCCCTTGGAGGCGTAGACCCGGTCGCCCGGGAAGTCGTTCTTCGCGAAGACCTCGACGCCGTAGATCTCGAACACGGCGGTCCTCCCGTCCTTGCGGGTGACCTCGACGCGGTTCCCCTTCTGCAGCGCCCCGAGCCCGTAGAACACGGCCGGCCCCTGGGCGTTGTCGACATGGCCGACGACGACCGCCGTGCCCTTCTCGCCCGGTGAGACGGCGCCGGTGAACCAGCCCGCCAGATTGGGGTCCTGGGGCGGCGGCGCGTCCACCCAGCCCTCCGCGTCCAGGCCCACCGGAATGACGGGCGCGTCCACCTGGATCCCCGGGATCACGACCCGGTCCGGGACCGCGTACGGCAGCGGCCGCACGGAGCCGACCGTGATGTTGCCGGGCATCCGGCTGTCGGCGGCGGCCGCGCCGGCCGGCTGCGGCGGGCCCACGTCGAACTCCCCCGAACCGTTCCGGATGAGCGCGAGGCCGGTGAGCAGAACCAGCGCTATCACGCCCCACGGGGCGCGCTTTTTCCGCCGTGCCTCCCATTCGGCTTCGTCCGGCTCGAAAGCAGACATTCGCCTTCCCCTCTCGACACGGCCGTCGCCGTACCACTCGCGCATGATGAAAACGCTAAATGCCGTGCGCGCAACCGGCGACGGGGCGGCGGCGAACGGGTGGCCCCGGCGCGACCGGGTGCGCCATCCGAGGCGGTACCGGACGAAGATTTTCTGACGGTCCGTGACCTGCGGTGATATCCCCTACCGCGGTTTTCCGCGCGGGGTTCGCCTCACCGGTACGGACCATTCCCGAAATGCGGTCGTGCGCAGGGCAACTGAGGGTCTTTCCGGGAGGCGCTTTCTCGCCGATCGACCGGGAACGGGACCCGGGGCGTCTTCCGCGGAGGATCACATGCGCAATTCACGTGCCCTGGCGGCCGCCGGCGCCGCGGTCGCCGTCCTCGGGTTCGCCGCCCCGGCGGCGGTCGCGGACGGCGGCCGGGTTCCCAACCCGTCCAACATCGTCGCCCTGCCCAGCGTCATCGCCCGCGGCGGTCAGCTGACCATCACGGTCGACGGCTGCCCCAACGGCGGCACGGCGACCTCCAACGCCTTCCCCCGGACCGACCTGACGCCCATCAGCGGTGCCAACGACACCTCGAAGGGCACCGCCACCATCGACGCCGACGCCCGTCCCGGTTCCTACGACATCACGGTCCACTGCTCCGGCCGGAGCCTGACCCGGCCGGCCGCCTTCACCGTCATCGGCGGTGTCCGCGGCGGCATCGGCGGCAGCAGCACCAGCGGGGCGACCCCGACCGACATGGCCATCGGCGGGGCCCTGGTGGCCGCCGCGGTCGCCGGCAGCGGTGTCTTCTGGATGCGCCGCCGCGCCGAGAAGCGGATCTGAACCGCTGTCCGCTCCGGGCCGCCGTTTCGTACGAGTTCGCACGCCGCTCGCCCCGGATCCCGCGGGATCCGGGGCGCCGCTCCGTTCTCCCGAGGGCGGTCTCAGCCCTCGATGTGCGGGAAGAGCCGCAGGAACGGGTCCGCCGACGCGGCGAGGCCCCGGCCGAAGGGCGCGTCGAAGTCCCAGATGAGGAAGAGCAGGAAGGCGATCAGCGCCGAGAACAGCCCGGCGAGGACCATCTCCCGGGTGGTGCGCCGGATCTGCAGCGCGAAGATCATCCCGATGGTGATGACGGCCCCGCTGATCAGCCCGAACCACACCACGCCCGGCATGGTCTCCCCGGTCGACTCGGCCCGCGCGCTGCGCGCCTGGTCGGCGGCGGCCACCTGGTCCACGAGGGGCTGGTAGGCCTGCGCCTCGAAGTCCGTCCGCGGCTCGTAGTCGGTGACGTCCCGGCGGACGCGGTCGAGGAGTTCGGTGCCGCGTCCGGTGACCTGTCCGTCGTCGGCCATGGCCCGCCACTCGGTGGTGACGACGTGTCCGACATAGGCGTTGACATCGTCCCGGATGCGGTCACGTACCTCGACGGGGTAGACCCGTACCCGTTCCGAGATCTCGTGCAGGGCCACCGCCTCCGCCCGTACGTGCTCCTGGGCGGCGCCGCGTCCCTCCCAGACGCCGGCGATGGCGAGACCCAGGACGATGGCGTACACCACGCCGATCCACATCGTCATGTACTCGATGACGTCCGGGGTCTCACTGGGGTCCTCGTCGTCGGCCGCCCTGCGGTGCCGTACGAGGGTGATGACCACCACGACGACACAGGCGGCGAGCATCGCGAGGGTGAGAACAAGCCATTCCGGCAAGAGGTGCCTCCAGAAGGGGTCGGGTCGGTCCGGCCTCAGCGCGGACGCAGCGCGGCGATCGCGACCACCGCGGGAACCGTGATGAGCAGGACGAAGGTGAGCGGTGACGTGGCACCGCCGGAGGGCCGCCGGACCGGGGCCGCGCGGTACCGCGGGTAGTGCACGGGCGTCACGGACGGACGCGGCTTCGGCGTGGCCGACGGCGTCGGGGCGGGTGGCGGCGGCGGTCGGCGCGGGCGCGGCG
>NZ_NCTE01000653.1 GCF_002114215.1 Streptomyces sp. 13-12-16
CTGCGCGGTCTGGGAGGTCGACGCCGACCCGGCGCCGTACCCGGCGCCGGAGCGGCTGGCCGGGTTCCCCTGCCGGCGGCTGGACCTCGCCCCGGCGCGCGGCGGCGGCCTCGGCAAGCGGCTGCTCGACGTCCTGGTCTCGGGGACGCTGCTGCTGCTGGCCGGCCCGCTGCTGCTGGTGTGCGCGGTGACGCTGCGGCTCTGTGACGGGCCGGGGGTGGTGTTCCGGCAGGAGCGCATCGGCCGGAACGGGGAGCCGTTCACGCTGCTGAAGTTCCGCACCCACCGGCCGGTCGACGAGCACGAGTCGGCGACCCGGTGGAGCGTGGCGGGCGAGCACGAGATGCGCTGGTTCTGCCGCATGCTGCGGCGCACCTCGCTGGACGAGCTGCTCCAGCTGTGGAACGTGCTCCGCGGCGACATGAGCCTGGTCGGACCGCGGCCCGAACGGCCGTACTTCGTCGCCCAGTTCAGCGAGACGTACCCGGGTTACGCGACCCGGCACCGGATGCGCACCGGCATCACCGGTCTGGCGCAGGTCCAGGGGCTGCGCGGCGACACCTCGATCGAGGACCGGTGCCGGTTCGACAACGCCTACATCGACGACTGGTCGCTGTGGCGGGACGTCTGCATCCTGCTGCGCACCGCGGTCACGCTGGTCCGCCCGACGGGGAGCTGACGCCACGTGAGCCACGCCCTCGTCCCGCTGCCGCGCCGGGCCGCCGCCGCTGCCCCGGTGCCGGTCCTGCCGCTGGTGGCGGTGGTCGTCCTGGCGGGCCTGCCGCCGACGGGGGACGGCGCGGGGCCCGCCGACATGGTGTCCGCGCTGG
>NZ_NCTE01000654.1 GCF_002114215.1 Streptomyces sp. 13-12-16
GATCATCGGCCCGGAGCCGGAAACGGAGCCGGAAACGGAGACGGAGCCGACGGGGGTGAAGGCTTCGGCGGTCGGGCACCACGCGCGGCCGGAACCCGGGCACCTTGCCGCGGCGGTGGAGCTGCGGTCCGTGACCCTGTCCTACGGCGCCCGCGCCGAACCGGTCCTCGACACGCTCGACCTGTGCGTCGCCCCGGGTGAGCGCCTCGCCGTCGTCGGACCGAGCGGCATCGGCAAGTCGACGCTCACCCGCCTGGTCGCGGGGACGCTCGCGCCGAGCGGCGGCGAGGTACGGGTGGCCGGCCGGGAGGTGACCGGGCGCGCCCCCGCCGAACTCGCCGCGCTGCGTGTGCTGGTGCCCCAGGAGGCGTACGTCTTCTCCGGGACCGTGGGTGACAACCTCGCGTACCTGCGTCCGGACGCGGACCGTGCGGACCTCGACGCCGCCGTCGGGGCCATCGGTCTGCGGCCGCTGGTCGAGCGCCTGGGCGGGCTCGACGCACCGGTGCGGCCCGCCGGACTGTCCCCGGGCGAACGGCAGCTCGTCGCGCTCGCACGCGCCTACCTGTCCCCCGCGCCCCTGCTGCTGCTCGACGAGGCCACCTGCCACCTCGATCCGGCGTCCGAGGCACGCGCGGAGGAGGCCCTCGCGCGGCGCCCGGGAACGCTGCTGGTGGTGGCGCACCGCTTGTCGTCGGCCGTCCGCGCCGACCGGGTGCTGGTGCTGGACGGGACGGAGGCGGTCTGCGGCACGCACGAGGAGGTGCTGGAACGCTCGCCGCTCTACCGCGACCTGACGGGCCACTGGAACGGCGGCCCGGCCCGAAATCCCTGACCGGGCCCGGCCGCCCCGGGCGGGATCACCGCACGGCCCTCACGTCCATCCGGCGTTCTGGACGATGCGTATCGCGTCGACCCGGTTGCGGGCACCCACCTTCCGGATCGCCGTGGCCATGTAGTTGCGGACGGTGCCCCGGGACAGGTGCAGACGGGCCGCGATCTCGGCCATCGGCGCTCCCTGGGAGGCGAGCGACAGCACGCTCAGCTCGCGGGTGGTCAGCGGCATCTCCGCGCCTTCCAGCAGGGCGACCGTGAGCGCCTGGTCGAGGAAACGTTCCCCCTTGGCGACCGTGTGCACCGCCGTGATCAGCCGGTCTGCCGGGGCGTTCTTGTCGACCAGCCCGAGAGCACCGCCGTCGAACGCCCGGCGGAGGATCCCCGGCCGCTTGGCGGTCGTCAGCACGACGAGCCGGTCCCCGCGCCGGGCGGGGAAGGACGCGTCGTGCGCCTCCCCCCGCAGGCAGTCACCGTCCACGACCCACACGTCCGTCGGCGGCACGTCGCGATCCGGCGGTCCGGCGCCGGGTGACATGGACGAGACCTCCAGCGCGGCATCGGCCCTGAGCAGTTGCACCAATGCCGACCGCAGTAATTCCTCGTCGTGCACCACGACAGTACGAACCATCTCCCCCACCTCTTGTCAGCGGCTGCGCCTTCGGCAGCCGACCACGCCCCTCCCGCGCCACGAGCCGTGTGCCCTGATCCGCACCGGAACAACACGACACGTACGCACGTGCGAACCGCACCGGACGTAATCCGCCGTCCCCGGCGCCCCTCGGGGAGCGGGACGGTCGCGCCCGCCCGGCCGAAAACGACGGAGTCGCACGCCCTCCGGCGGACGGTGCCCACCCCCCGCGGAACGCGGCGGCCGGCCGTCACGCCCACGCCGGCGGTCCCGTTGCCCTGGTTACGACGGCACATCACCGGCCGGAGCGGCCGTACCACGTCGTACGAGAGGGACCGGGCGGAGAGTTCACCCCCGTCCGGGGTTCGGCCGGAAACAGCCATCGTGCAATCTGGCGCGAATCCCACCGCCCGTCCGCACGGGCCGCGCTGCCCGGGACCTCCCCGCCGGCTCGGCCCGGAGCGGGCGCCGGTGGACTGTCGGTGGGTGCCTCTACTCTTTCGACCGTCGTCACAGCGAGGCACGCCGGTCAGGCCGTTGCCGGGCGAGCTGTGCCGAATTCCGAGTGGTGGGAGAGGCGAGTAACCCATGGGCTGGCTGGCAGCGGGCGACACGTACGAAGTCGCTCTGGTGGAGGGCAGGGTGGTGGCGCGGTCCACAGCGGGACCGTCCCCCGCGGAACAGGGGAGAACCCTGCCGGAAGAGATACGGGACCGCCCCGAAGTGCGGGAACTCCAGCGGTTCGCCGAGTGGCTGGAGCGGCACGCGGCCGAGTGCGCCGCACAGGTCGGCACCTGGATGGTCTCCTCGCTGCCGGTGCCGGCCGGCCTGCTGGCCCGGCTCTGGCCCGACGAGGCGTGGCGGTCCGCGCTGCGCGACATCGTCGTCGTCGGTGACGGCCCCGACGAGACCGGCTTCCTGCGCGACGCGGACGACTCGGGGGAGCTGCGGGTGGTCAACCTCGACGGCGAGACCGTCCGCCTGACGCCCCGCACGGTGACCATGCCGCACCCCGTCCTCCTTCCGGACCTGGAGGAACTCCGCACGTTCGCCGCCGAGCTGGGTGTGACGCAGGGCGTCGAGCAGATCCACCGCGCCACCTGGCACAAGCCCGCCGGCATCGACGGATCCGCCCACACGGTCCGCGAGTTCGCCGGCGCCGAGTACCGCTCGTGGTTCCACCTCTCCTCCCGCATCACGTCCCTCGGCTACAAGGTCTCCGGCAGCAGCGCCGTCGACCGGATCCTGGACGGCGGGCGCGTCGTCACCGCCTCGGTCGGCATGAGCGACCCCTACACCGAGGAGAAGGCCTGGACCGGCGGCCTCAGCTGGAGCGACGAGGACGGCTACCGCAGCCTGCCGCTGGCCCAAGTCGGCCCCGTCGCCTGGTCCGAGGGGATGCGCATGGCCGCGGCCCTGCACGCCGGCCGCACCGTGACCGAGGACGGCGCCGCGTGAACGACACCACGGCAGCGCACACCCAGGAAAGGCACCCGCTCATGAACGACCCGACGACACGCGACGACGCGCCGGCGGACCCGGAGGAACTGCTGCGCGCCGGTGCGGTGCTGCCGCCGGGCACCAGCGGGGCGGGTGACCGGGCCGTGCCCGTGTACACCCAGGCCTACCGCCATCCGGGCCTGGACGGCAGGATCGTCGTACGCCTCACCACCGAGGAGCGGGCCGGGGGACCGCGCACCGGTTTCCTCGGCCTCGAACCCGAGGGCGAGCCGGTGGAGGTCGGTCTCGGCCGGCCCCGGGCCCTGGGCTTCCCCGACTGGGTGCTGGTCCACCACCCCTCGGACGGTCACCTCGCCATGTCCCTGGTCGAGGAGATGAACAAGGTGGCGCGGAAGGCGAGATCGAGCCCGAAGCGGGCCCGCGCCGCCTACGAGTCGATCGGCGAACGGCTCGCGGGGTCCGTGCCGCACTTCCTGCCGACCTTCTACGAGCAGGCCGGCCGGGTCTTCCTGGCCGCCGAGGAGAAGGCGTACGCGTCCCAGATGTTCGTCAACGCGCGCAAGGCCGAGACGGCCCACGCGCTGCCGTTCGACGAGGCGCGCATGGACGCGGTGTTCCTCGAGTTCGCCCTGGCCGGTGCCGTGCCGACGAAGATCCTCTCCGGCTACGCCAAGGGCCTGTCGTCCCGCGTACCGGCCGCGACGGCCTTCCGGCACCTGCGCGGGCTCTTCGTACGGCTCGCCGCGCACGGCGTGCCGCCGTCGAGTCCGGGCGCGGCCGACCTGCGCCGGCTGACGAAGTCGGTCGCGGGCAAGGACGCGCTCGCCGAGGAGGTGGCCTACCTCCGCGAGATGCTGCCGCTGCCCGGCACGGTCAAGGCACCGCCCGGCTGGTGGAAGGCCCACCGGGCCGCCCTGCTGGAACTGGCCCGGCGGGAGCCCGCCGTCCGCGGCACGCTGCTGGGGCTGCTGCCCGCGGAGTGGGAGCGGGAGGAACTGCCCCAGTGGCTCGACCTGCTGGAGAAGACCGGAGCCACCGCCGGGTTGTGCGACGCCGCACTGCCCGCCGAGGTGCGTCCCCCCGACGGCACGGCCGGATGGGTGCGCAGATTCCTGGCCCTGTGCGACACCGACAGGAGACACACCGCACCGCCGGAACTGTATCCGCTGGTCGACCGCATGGCCGACGTGCTGCGTGCCGAACTCCGGGCCCACGGGGACGCCTTGCAGCCCCCCGGCGGCGACGTGAACCTGCTCGACCAGCTCCTGGCCCTGGACGTACCGGTGGCGGACCCCGGCGACGGCCGGTGGCTCAACCTGCACAACTGGGCGGCCTGCGAGCACCGGCGGGATCTCCTCGCGCTGGCGGCCGACACCCGCTTCCATCCGGCGTTCCGGCACAGCTGCCCCGACTCGGAGTTCGGCGACAGCGAGCGGACCGTCGTCAACCTGGCCGGGTCACCCGGCGGACGACCGATGCTCGCCACCTGGGTGGCGGAGGTCAGCCGGAAGTACCTCACCAGCGAACTGACCGGATTCACCGGCTACTCCGGCGCTCTGCGCACCCTGTCCTGGCTGCCGGGAGAGGTGCTGGCCGTCGCCGCCGACGAGGTACGGGAAGCCCTGGCCACCGGCATCGCGCCCGCGCTGGCCCGCACCCTGCGCACCGGCGTCCTCGACGAACTGGGCTGGCCCGCCTGGGACGAGGCCCTGCGGGCCGCCGCGTCGCGGGAGAGGAACCGGGGCATCAGGGTCGTCGACGGCTGGCCGTACCTCATCGTCCTGTCCGGCGGAGAGGCCCGGGTGATCGGGGCGGAGGGCACGGTCCTCGCATGTGAGCCGAACCTCCCGGACCCCTCGGACCTGTTCGGGTCGTTCACCTGCCAGTACGTCGACGGCGGGCTGTTCGTCTGGTGGCGGCTGCTCTCCACGGCCAACCACACCTACACCTGGCAGGGGTACTGGCACGGCACCACCGACTCGCCGCGCATGGCGGTCGAGGGCGACGTCCACGCCTGGTGGCCCTGCGAAGTGGACGGGAGCGGAGGAGTCAACGGGGGCATGGCCCCCGCGTCCCTGCCCCTCCCCGGAGGCGGCCGGACCACCGGACGCGGGGTGCTGCGCAGAGGAGACGCCTTCGTGCCGGGGACGCGGCACATGATCGGTGACGGCACGTCGTACTGGGTGTGGGCCAGGGAGGACGGGGAGGACGGGCGGCACACCTGGCGCGCGTACGACCCGGTCGGCGACACGCTGGGCGAGCCCGGCGCACCGGAGTGGATCGACGGGGCCCTGCACACCGCTCCGGAGGGAAGCACCCTGGGGAGTGCCTGGCTGCTGCCCGCCCCCTCCGCCGTACCGGGTCCGGTGTGCGCCCCGGTGGACGGGGTGCTCGGCTGGCGTGTGGTGACACTCCCCGACGGCTCGCAGCGGGGCGAGGACCTGGCCGGACGCTCGGTCGTCGTGCCACCCGGAGCGGACGGGGAACCGCGGCACGCGCTGGTGTTCCCCGGCGCCGACCGACCGGTGGCCGTGATCCACAAGTCGGGTACGGTCCGGCTGCTCGACACCGACGGCACGCTGGTCGCCGAGAGCGGGTCCGGCTACCGGGCCGGCCCCTTCACCGCGGGTACGGCCCTGCTTCCGCACCTGCGCTACTGGCACTTCCTCCAGCCGCGCGATCCGCGGGGGTCCGCCGCGCTCCGCCAGGTCGGCGAGGACACCGCGCAGGCGCTTCTGACGGGGGCCGTGGCGGCGCTGGAAGCCGAGCAGGACGACGAGCGGGGGAAGGAGCGGACGGAGACGGACGGCCGGGACGTGGTGGACGGCCTGGTCCGCACGCTCCTGCCGCAGGTCGGCCACGAGGCGCTGCGCGCGGGCATCACCGGGGTGGTGCGGTTCGCCGCCGAACAGCAGCGCGTCCTGGACGCGGCACTGGCCCGGCTCGACTCCGCGATCGCCGGGGAGGTGTCGCGGGAGCCACGGCCCAAGGTGGGCGACGAAGTGCTCGGGACGGCACTGAACGGCGTCGGACTCACCATCGGCTGGCGCCGCCGGTTCTACGACTTCCACCACTACCTCTACGACCTGCCGGCCCTGCTGGGCCGCTCCCTGCGGGGCCTGGCCGAACCGGCTCCCCCGGGCCGGACCCACCTCGACGTGGACAGCCGGAGATCCCTGGAGTGCCTGCACATCCCGGCGCTGCCCGTACTGCCCGCGGTCCTGGCCCTGAGGGCCGGCTCGGAGGCCGTCGTGGAGGAGCACCGGAAGGCGCTGGACGCGTACCTCGAGGAGTTCGACGCGCAGGGGCTCACGGACCTGGACCCCGGGCACTGGCGGGGGGTCCGGCTGCGGCTGGACCAGAGCCTGTTCGAGGGACCCGACGCCATCCAGGGATACGGGGACGCGACCGTGCTCGACCTCGGCGACGGCGCGTTCCTGGTCTTCCCCGAACACGCGTTCCGCTTCCTCCAGGGGTGGGACCCCGACGGCGAGCCCACCGGCCGGCACTACGGAGCGCTCTTCCACGACCCGTCCGGCCGGTTCGAGACACCCGCGCCGTACACCCTGGTCGCCGCGGGACCGCTGGTGCCGGAGCCGGCCCGGCCGTCGGGCTGGGCCGCGGCGTTCCGCGCCGAGCTCGCCGAACGCGGGCCGGCGCCCTGGTTCCCGGCGGCCGCCGAGGAGTTCG
>NZ_NCTE01000065.1 GCF_002114215.1 Streptomyces sp. 13-12-16
GCGGGAGCTCGCCCGGCCTCCCCCGTGCGCCGCTGCCGGGCACGGGTGAGCCGGCTACTGCCCCACCCGCCCGTCGACGCACTCGCGCAGCAGGTCGGCGTGGCCGCAGTGGCGGGCGTACTCCTCGACGCGGTGGACCCACAGTTCGCGTACGGAGCCGCCGTCCCGGAGGATCCGCGCGCCCAGGTCCGGGTACTCGGCCAACGCCGCGTCGGTGGCCGCCTGTTCGCGGGCGAGGTCGGCGAAGGCGCCGTCGACCAGCGCCTGATCGGCGGCGGCACCGTCGAAGTCGGCGTCACGCGCCCCGTACAGCTTCGGTTCCGGTCCGCCGGGCCCGAACCAGCCCCGCCAGTCCCGCTCCACCTCCGCGAGATGCCGGACCAGCCCCAGCAGGGACATGGTCGAAGGCGGCACCGACCGGCACGCCAGCTGCTCCGGGCTCAGCCCCTCGCACTTCATCCTCAGGGTCAGCCGGTAGTTCCGCAGGTAGTCCTGCAACGTCGCCAACTCCCCCTCCGGACCCGCCCCGTCACTCTCCCGGGGATCGTCGTCGGGGTCCGTCCACATGTCGGGGTGGACACTGGCCTGGCTCCATCGCTCCGGCGCATCACTCACCGGGCCCACGATGCCGAGCGGCACCCGGGGCCGCAAGCGGATATCGCGAGGGGACAGCGGTCGTTGACGGCGTACAACCATCGGCGGTCCGCACGCGTCCAAGATCGCAGTTCAAGTGTTCTGTAGACGGACGCTTCTCGGACCCCGGAGAATCATGCCCTCCTCGCGTACCGCCCTCGCAGCCGCCTCCGCCCTCGTGGCGGCGCTCTGCACACCGCTCCTCGCCGCCCCCACCGCGGCCGCCGCCCCCGCCAAGTACGCGGACGACTTCAACGGTGACGGCTACCGCGACTACGCCTACGGACAGAGCGTCACCGACGCCGGCAACGACGGCTCCGGAACCGTCGGCATCATCTACGGCACCGCCACCGGACCGGACGGGCGCAAGCAGAACATCACACAGAACAGCGCGGGCGTCCCCGGCGCCAACGAGTGGGACGACAGCTTCGGCAACGCCCTGGCGGCCGCCGACTTCAACCGCGACGGATACGGCGACCTGGCCGTCGCCGTCTACGGCGAGGACGTCGGCGCGAACAAGGAGCAGGGCGGGACCACGATCCTCTGGGGGTCCGCGAAGGGCCTGTCCGGAGGCACCGTCGTCCCGAACAAGATGCCCGGGAAGTCCGGCCAGATGGGACTCGACCTCGCCGCCGGCGACTTCAACGGCGACGGCAAGCCCGACCTGGCCCTGATCAACCACAACACCGCGCACGTGTACACCGGCTCGTTCACCAAGTCCGGCTTCAGCGGCAAGGTCACCAGGCTCAGCAACGAGAGGGTGTTCGCCGAGCACCTGACCGCCGGGCAGGTCACCAAGGACAAGGCTTCCGACCTCGTGGTCATCGGCGCGGTGGACGGGGACCAGCACACCGTCACCGGCGCCTGGTTCATCCGCGGCGGGAGCACGCTCACCCGGGGCGCGACGTACCGGATGGGCACCGGCGAGGACACCAGCTGGGAGGTCGACGCCCAGATCGCCGACTTCAACAAGGACGGCTACGGGGACATCGCGCTCGGACACCCCAACGCCAACGGCGCCGGCGGCGTCCTCGTCTGGCGCGGCGGTTCCAGCGGCCCCGGCGGCGTCACCCGCGTCAACCAGAACACCGCGGGCATCTCCGGCAGCATGGAGAAGGGTGACCGCTTCGGCGCGCGGATCTCCGTCGGCGACGTCGACCGCGACGGCTACCCGGACCTCGCCGTCGCCGCCCCCGGAGAGGACCTCGGCGCCCACGCCGACGCGGGCGCCGTCCACATCCTGCGCGGCAGCGCCTCCGGGCTCACCGGAACCAAGTCGCAGTTCTTCCACCGCGACAGCCCGGGCGTGCCGGGCGGCCTGGAGGCCGGGGAGTCCTTCGGCGAAGGGCTGCGCCTGCGCGACTCCGACCACGACGGCCACGCCGACCTCTTCACCGACTACCTCCGCCTGCGCGGTTCCTCCGGAGGCATCGTGGTGTCCGGAGCCCAGTCCGCGATCTGGTCGTACTTCCTGCAGTAGGAGCTGCCGTCACCGGGCACGCGCCCATCCTCCGGGCGGGCCGGCACGCGACCGGCCCACCCGGACGGACCCTGCGGAAGGCGGCCTCAGGCGGCCCTGGATCGCGCCGCCCGCGTGTCCGGGGCGGGATCGTGCGCGTCCTCGGGCACGAAGGTCTCGTCCTCCCCGAAGTCAGGGCTCAGGAAGGGGTTCGTGGCCGGAGGCGGCGATGCTGCGACGGAAGGGCGGGGCAGCATCGCCGGAGCGGAGAACAGCGAGGTCGGTTCGATGAGAGGTCCCTCTTTCGGTACAGGTCCCGTGACCGGGCACAGTGGTCCTACGGCTTGGTCGTCTTCGCGTACGGACCGAGGATCCGCGTTCGTGTCGAACCGGATTCCCCGAGCGTCGCGATCGAGCCCTCGACGGCGATCACCCGGCCGAGGCCGTACACGCGCCGTGCGTGCCCCGGTCGCCCACGGCGAAGCGCTGGGGGCAGGGGGACGGCATGACCGGGGCCTTGAAGGGGCTCATGTGCAGACGCCGCTTCGGTGCAGCGGATTCCGTCACCGACCCCAGTATGCGCCCACGCACCCCCCACCCGCTGTGGCCACCGTCTCCCCACCCGCCCCGACGCCCCGGCCGGACACCGGCGTCCGGCCCGGGAAGAAGCCCCCACCCACGAAGACACCGCAGGTCAGGGCAGGAAAGGGCGGCTTGCTCCTTCTCGCTCCGAGTCCTGCCGGGGATCTCGGGGAACTGGGCTCTCCCCGCTCGGCAGCGGCGTACATGTACGCCTGACGGCCGTCGTCGGCCGTCCCTGGCCCCTGTCGGGCGGCCTCGGACGGCCCGGGGACTGCCCGGCGCTGACGTACACGGGCTTCTCACGAGCAGCCCGTTGCCGGTGGCTACGGCTAGGGTCACGGGCGCGCGGCCGGCATCCGAGGTGCCCAGCTCCGTGGTGCGGCTGCATCCCCGGTTCTGTCCGGGGGAGGCCCGGGAACAGTCCAGGGCCCGACCGACGGCCGGGCTTCGTCGAGGGCCAAGAGCGGGACCTGCCGGCGTCGGCCGCGCGTTCCTCCGCCCTGAACACCGAGGACCAGTGGCCGGTCGGAAGGCCTCCGACGGCCGACGGCCGGCTCGGCAACATGGCGTCGAGGAGTCGGAAGCCGTGGTCGGCCCCGCCCAAGCGGGATGTGGTGATCAGAACCCCCTTGGCGGCACGCTTGTGCCCGACCACTCCGGGGGAGGCTCCAGGCACACCGGGGCAGAGACCGGGCTTCACCCGGCAGTGGTAGATCCCGGTGCGGCGCATCCGTGACCAACTGTCCTTCCGTGAGGTCTGATTGCCGTTGGAGGACTTCGCAACGCCCTGAGGATCAAATCGACACGGTTACTGGTGGGGAGACAGACGATGGCGATGGGGTCGAGTCCGGAACCGAACGGCGCACCGCGGCGAGGAAGATCCGACGCATGGCGGATGTGGTGGAAAGTACTCGTCTCCCTCGCGGCCGGCGGCCTGACCTCCGTCATCACCAAGGTCGCGAGCTCGGAGGCCAAGTGGCAGATCGGTGTCGGCGTTTTTGTCGGTGGCTGCATCCTGATCCTCCAGCTCCTGGGCGACCTGATCAACCAGGTGAAGGACTTCAAGGCCGTGCTGTCCCGGCACAACGCGCAGACACAGGAAACGGTCGTGAGGAGCTTCGCCCGGATCAGCGAGGCGACCACGTTCTACAGCGAGATGGAGAGGCTCCCTTCCGACGGGGTGGCCGCGTTGGCCACCAATGCGGTGGAGGTCACCTCCAGGGGGCCCGACATCATGAGGCGCTTCGCCGAGGAGCTGATGCGTCGCCTCGCCGCTGACATGGAGGCGCTCAAGAGCGGGAGTGTCGATTGCACCGGCGAGAACCACGACTGGCTGTTGACCCTCACCAACTGCGCCACGGATTCCATCGACACCACCAGCACGCTCTCCTTGGTGGACCGGGATTTCTGGGACAGCGGGCCCGCCGGCCCCTACCTGCAGGCGCAGCGCGAGGCGATAGCGCGGGGGGTGAAGGTGCGACGGCTGTTCCTGGTGGACGACCCGGCGGGCCTCAACGACGATCTGCGTCGACTCGGCGAAGAACAAGAGACCTTGGGCATAGAGACGCGTGCGCTCGTCCGGACACAGTTGCCCCAGAACGTCAGGCGGGGCTTGGTGGACGAATTCATCGTCTTCGACAAGGAGATCTGCTACGAGATCGAACAGGACCAGCTTCATGTCAACACCTCGACGCGCGTGAGGGCGCATGAGGACTACGTCGGACTGAGAAGCCAGCGGTTCGCCGAACTCTGGGATGTGGGCGTGCCGACGCAGACGATCGGAACCCCGACGGGCGAGCCGGGGACGGTCGGCGCGTGATGTGACTGGACGGGCTGTGACACGACGGGGATCTCGTCGGCCGGTATCCGCGCGACGGGAGCCCCGGTGCTTCGCCCGCCCAGCAGGCCGCCGTCCGCGTGTGCGCGGTCAGGATCGGTCGGGTTCCGTGGGCGGCCCGTACAGCCGTCGTGTCCACCCGGGAGGGGTCGCCGACCGCCCCAGCAGCGGACCTCTCCCACCCTCGTGCCCGCAGTCGTCGGCACACCGCAAAGGCAGGGCACACCCGCGCCGTGCGTGGATGCCGAGCTCCTGAAGAAGGTCGTGACTCAGTCGTCGGCCGGGGGGCTTGCCGGATTCGCGTCGAAGTCGTACCCCAGGACGTACGAGGCGGCGTCCAGCGTCATCTCGTTGACCTCTCATGCCCTCCGGCCGGGAACGGACCGACAGAGCCGTGTCCGAGGTCCACGTGGAGCGTCTGCACCCCGAGCCGTGAGGGCGGCGAGTGGTCCGGCAGGATGCTCGAACGCGGTTACTTCGGGGAGGGAATCCATGCACTCTGCGGACGGGGTCATCGATCTGATCCATCTGGCCGACAGGCCCGGCACCAGTGGCCACGGTGTCTCCGTGCGCGTCCTGGGGCGCTCTCGACCCGGAATCCTGACCGGCCACGACCTCCTCGATTGCGAGATCGTCATCCTGGCCGGGGAGTCCCTCGACGCCTCCTTCCCGGTGACCCTCTTCCCCGAGGACCTGGAGGACTGGGAGGAGGATCTGGCAGAGCTGGAAGCCCAGCGGTTCGCCACGTGGCTCAACTCCGGGCGGACTCCTTCCATGAGGTTCAAGCCCGAGGAGAGCGGCGGGCTCTCGGTGTCCGTGCACGACGGGCCGTCGACCGGGATCACGGTCACCCTCCCGTTCTCCGTGCTGCCGCCGGCATGGGCCGCCGAGCAGCGCGACCTCCTCACCCGGGTGCGTGAGGCCTACCCCCGTGAGGTGGTCGAGACGTCACCCGGTGCGTACGAGTGGCGGCGTGACCGCCGCTCCTGACGGCCCGGAGACGGCTCCAGGACAGCGATGAGCCCCCTACCCGCGAAGAAGTCGTAGGCAGGGGGCTCGAAGCGTTCGGGCTACTTCTTCTTGCCCTGGTTCTTGACCGCCTCGATCGCCGCCGCGGCGGCCTCCGGGTCGAGGTACTTGCCGCCGGGGGTGACCGGCTTGAAGTCGGAGTCGAGCTCGTAGTACAGGGGGATGCCCGTCGGGATGTTCAGGCCCGCGATGTCGGCGTCCGAGATGCCGTCGAGGTGCTTGACCAGGGCGCGCAGGCTGTTGCCGTGGGCGGCGATCAGGACCGTGCGGCCGGTGAGGAGGTCGGGGACGATCGCGTCGAACCAGTACGGGAGCATCCGGACGACGACGTCCTTCAGGCACTCCGTCCGCGGGCGCACCTCCGGCGGGAGGGTCGCGTAGCGCGGGTCGGAGAACTGGGAGTACTCGGCGTCGTCGGCGAGCGGGGGCGGCGGGGTGTCGTAGGAGCGGCGCCACAGCATGAACTGCTCCTCGCCGAACTCCGCGAGGGTCTGCGCCTTGTCCTTGCCCTGCAGGGCGCCGTAGTGACGCTCGTTCAGGCGCCAGCTGCGGTTCACCGGGATCCACAGGCGGTCGGCGGCCTCCAGGGCGAGCTGCGCGGTGCGGATCGCGCGCTTCTGGAGGGAGGTGTGGAGCACGTCGGGCAGCAGGCCGGCGTCCTTGAGCAGCTCGCCGCCGCGCGTCGCCTCCTTCTCGCCCTTCGGGGTGAGGTTGACGTCCACCCAGCCGGTGAACAGGTTCTTCTCGTTCCACTCGCTCTCGCCGTGGCGGAGGAGGATCAGCTTGTACGGTGCGTCGGCCATGTGCCCGAGCGTAATCGACACCCCGTACGGGCCGCGCGCCCTGCCCGCTTGGCGGACGGTTGACGGGATCTGTTAATCGAGTGGTTGCCCGAGCCCCCTGTTTCGTAAGTTGTGCCTACCGCTCCAGCCGCTTACATCTGTTCTACGGGGGTTCCATGTCGGTCGACGGACTGAGACGTGCCGTGCGTGAGTCCGTCTCCGGGCTTCCCCGCGAGTTCTGGTGGCTGTGGACCAGCACCCTCGTCAACCGGCTCGGGGCGTTCGTCGCCACCTTCATGGCGTTGTACCTGACGCTCGACCGGGGGTACTCCGCCTCCTACGCCGGGCTCGTCGCCGCGCTGCACGGGCTGGGCGGGGTGATCTCGTCGCTGGGGGCGGGGGTGATGACCGACCGGCTGGGGCGGCGGCCCACCCTGCTCGTCGCGCAGACCGCCACCGCCCTGTCCGTGGCGCTGCTCGGCTTCATGCGGGACCCGGTCGCCATCGCGGCCGTCGCGTTCCTCGTGGGCATGGCCTCCAACGCCTCCCGGCCCGCCGTGCAGGCGATGATGGCCGACATCGTGCGGCCGGAGGACCGTATCCGGGCCTTCTCGCTCAACTACTGGGCCATCAACCTCGGCTTCGCGATCTCCTCCGCGGGGGCCGGGTTCATCGCCGAGTACAGCTACCTCGCCGGGTTCCTGATCGAGGCGGGCATGACGCTGGTCTGCGCCGTGCTCGTCTTCGTGAAGCTGCCCGAGTCCCGGCCGGAGGACAAGGATTCCCCGGGCGTCTCCGGGGAGAGCGGGTCCGTCTCCCTCCTGACCGTGCTGCGCGACGGGCGGTACATGGGTGTCGTCGGGCTGTCCTTCCTCGTCGCCCTCGTCTTCCAGCAGGGGTACCTGGGGCTTCCGGTCGCCATGGGGGAGGCCGGGTTCACGCCCGCGGACTTCGGGACGGCCATCGCCGTCAACGGTGTACTGATCGTCGTCCTGCAGATCCCCGTCACCCGGTTCATCGAACACCGGGACCCCGGACGGCTGCTGGTGGTCTCCTCGCTGCTCGCCGGATACGGGTTCGGGCTCACCGCCTTCGCCGGGTCGGTCGGCGTCTTCGCCCTCACCGTGTGCGTGTGGACGCTGGCCGAGATCGTCAACGCGCCCACCCAGACCGGGCTGGTCGTCCGGCTCTCCCCGGTGCACGGGCGCGGGCGCTACCAGGGCATGTACACCATGTCCTGGGCGGTCGCCTCGCTCGTCGCCCCGCTGATGTCCGGGTTCGTCATCGACCACTGGGGCGCCGAGTGGCTGTGGGGGATGTGCGCCGTCGTCGGGACGGTGGCCGGCCTCGGGTACGGGCTGCTGATGCGGCGGCTTCCGGAGGAGGAGATTTCGAAGGGGGAGCTTCCGGAGGAAGGGCTTCCGAAGGGGGAGCTTCCGAAGGAGGGGCTTCCGCGGGAGGGGAAGGAAGCGGTCGTGGTGGAGAAGACCGCGGAGGTCAGTGCCTCCTGAGAGGGGCCGGCCCCCGCGGGCACCGCGACCTCCCGCTCATACGGACAGCGTCACCGCGTGGATCTCGTCGGCCTTGTGGCCGGTGCGTTCGTGGATGCGCTGGACCGCTTCGGCGGAGGGGGCGTCGGAGAGGCAGTAGATCGTGCCGGACTCCGGGTCCGCCCACGCCTGCCGGAAGTGGACTCCCTCTTCCTGCTGGATCGCGAGGTCGGACTCGTGGGCCTGCCGCAGCTTCTCCTCCGTGATGCCCTCCACGCCGTGGTGGACGTCCATGAACCGGGTCATGGCTCCGCACCTCCTTGCGCCTTCCGAGCCTTCGGGTTGCGTCACCGCCGCCCACCTCCCATCCTGCGCCCCGCGGCACCCACCGGCACGCCGAGGACCCCGGCGCCCGCCATGGGCGCCGGGGTCCTCGGTCGATGACGGCGGGCCGGGTGCCTACGGCGTCAGCCGCACTGGCAGGGGTTGCCCGACTGACAGCCGCAGCCACAGCCCGAGCCGCAGCCGCAGGCGGCGATCAGGGTGAGGTTCCTGATCTCGGCGGGCTGCTCGGTCTCGCGCTCCCGCGCGGGGTCGGGCGTCGTGCTGGGGGATTCGGCCATGGGTCCCTCCTCAGGGCTGGCGCCTGTGCACACCTGCCCCCATTGGACGCCCGCCCCGCCGGGCGCATCAACGGCGCATTGGAGCTCGTACGGATCCCGGCCGGCCCTCCTCGCGCGGGGGCACGCCGGCCGTCACCGTCAGGCCCCCTCGACCCCCGGCACCGGCTGCAGGTCCGACTGGATCTCGTCCGCGTGTTCGCCGGTGACCAGGTACACCACCCGCTTGGCGACCGAGACCGCGTGGTCGGCGAAGCGCTCGTAGTACCGGCCCAGCAGCGTGACGTCGACGGCCGTCTCGATGCCGTGCTTCCAGCGGTCGTCCATCAGGTGCTGGAAGAGCGTGCGGTGGAGGAGGTCCATCGCGTCGTCGTCCTGCTCCAGCTGGAGCGCCAGGTCCACGTCCTTGGTGATGATCACCTCGGCCGCCTTCGCCATCAGGCGCTGCGCGAGCTGGCCCATCTCCAGGATCGTGGCGTGCAGATCGCGCGGGACCCCCCGCTCCGGATAGCGCAGCCGGGCCAGCTTGGCCACGTGCTGGGCCAGGTCGCCCGAACGCTCGAGGTCGGCCGACATCCGCAGCGAGGTGACGACTATGCGCAGGTCGGTCGCCACCGGCTGCTGGCGGGCCAGCAGGGCGATGGCCCGCGCCTCCAGGTCGTGCTGGAGCTCGTCGACCTTCTGGTCGGCCTCGATCACGCTCTCCGCCAGCTTCAGATCGGCGTCGAGGATGGCCGTCGTGGCGCGTCCGATCGCCGACCCGACCAGCCGGGCCATCTCCACCAGACCGTCGCCGATCGAATCCAGTTCCTCGTGGTACGCGTCCCGCATCAGGGGTTCCTCTCGTGCTTCTTCGTCCGGGCTTCAGGGGCCTGCTCTCCTCCCCACGCTCCCACGTTGCGTCCCCTACGCGTCCGGTTCCGCCACCTCGCGTGAACCGCTCCTGGCTCCAAGGTGAACTCTGGGCGACGAGTGTTCGAGCTCGCACTCCGACGGCTGTGGGCACCACCCGCGCCATGCCTAACCTGGACGCATGGACGTGAACGCGGCGGTCGCCGCAGTGGCAGCGATCGCCGGGGTGCTCACCGGCGTCATCGCCATGCTGGCGTTCCGCTTCAGTGAGCGCGAACAGAGGCGCCCCACGCGCACCTCCCTGCACACGGACCCGGTGCTCCCGCCGGGTGTGGACACCGTGCTCTCCGTGCTGCGTTCGTCCGCCGTCGTCCTCGACGAGGCCGACGGCGTGGTCAAGGCCAGCTCCGCCGCGTACGCCCTCGGGCTGGTCCGCGGCGGCAAGCTCGCCGTGGAGCCCATGCTGCAGATGGCCCGCGACACCCGGCGCGACGGCGAGATACGCCAGGTCGAGCTGGACCTGCCCCGCCGGGGGACCGGACGCGGCGAGGCCCTCGCGGTGTCCGCGCGGGTGGCGCCGCTCGGCTCCCGGCTCGTTCTGCTGCTGGTCGAGGACCTCACCGAGGCCCGCCGCATAGAGGCGGTACGACGTGACTTCGTCGCCAACGTCAGCCACGAGCTGAAGACGCCCGTCGGGGCGCTCTCGCTGCTCTCGGAGGCCGTGATGGACGCCTCCGAGGATCCCGAGGCGGTGGAACGGTTCGCCGGGCGGATGCAGATCGAGGCGACCCGGCTGACGAACCTGGTGCAGGAGCTCATCGACCTCTCCCGGGTGCAGAACGACGACCCGCTGGAGGACGCCGAACCCGTCCGGGTCGACGAACTCGTCGCCGAGGCGATCGACCGCTGCCGGCACGCGGCGGGGACGAAGGAGATCACCATGGCCTCGAACGTCCTGGCGCCCGAAGGGCTCGACCAGGGCGGTGGCGGGCGACGGGCTGAAGGCACCGCCGACCTGTACGTGTGGGGCAACCGCGGTCAGCTCGCCGCCGCGCTCGGCAACCTCGTCGAGAACGCGGTCAACTACTCACCCGCCCGCACCCGCGTGGGCATCGCGGCCCGTACGGTCGCGCAGCCCGGCGGGGACCTGATCGAGATAGCGGTGACCGACCAGGGCATCGGCATCTCGGAGAAGGACAAGGAGCGCGTCTTCGAGCGCTTCTACCGGGTCGACCCGGCCCGTTCCCGTGCCACCGGCGGTACGGGGCTCGGCCTCGCGATCGTGAAGCACGTGGCCGCCTCGCACGGCGGGGAGGTCACGGTGTGGAGCGCCGAGGGGCAGGGTTCCACCTTCACCCTGCGGCTGCCGGAGGCCCGTGCGGCCCGCGACCGCGCCCACCAGATGTCCCACCGGGACGACGCGTCCCCTCAGGACGACGCGTCCCCTCAGGACGGCGACACCCACGGCCTCGACGGTGAGGCCCGGCGGGCGTCCCGCTCATCCCCCCACTCTTCCGATTCATCCGCGTACGAAACGCTTCCCTCCCCGGAGGTCCTTCCGTGACCCGTGTGCTCGTCGTCGAGGACGAGGAGTCCTTCTCCGACGCCCTGTCGTACATGCTCCGCAAGGAGGGCTTCGAGGTCGCCGTCGCGACCACCGGGCCCGACGGACTCGACGAGTTCGAGCGCAACGGCGCCGACCTCGTTCTCCTCGACCTGATGCTGCCCGGGCTGCCGGGCACCGAGGTCTGCCGCCAGCTGCGCGGCCGTTCCAACGTCCCCGTCATCATGGTGACCGCCAAGGACAGCGAGATCGACAAGGTCGTCGGACTGGAGATAGGGGCCGACGACTACGTCACCAAGCCGTTCTCCTCGCGGGAGCTGGTGGCACGTATCCGTGCGGTGCTGCGGCGGCGCGGGGAGCCGGAGGAGGTCGCTCCGGCGGCGCTGGAGGCCGGGCCGGTGCGGATGGACGTCGACCGGCACGTGGTGACGGTGGGCGGCACGAAGGTCGACCTGCCGCTGAAGGAGTTCGATCTGCTGGAGATGCTGCTGCGGAACGCGGGGCGGGTGCTGACGCGGATGCAGCTCATCGACCGGGTGTGGGGGGCCGATTACGTCGGTGACACCAAGACGCTCGATGTTCATGTGAAGCGGCTGCGGGCGAAGATCGAGCCGGATCCGGGGGCGCCGCGGTACCTGGTGACGGTTCGGGGGCTGGGGTACAAGTTCGAGCCGTAGGCCTTCGGGGCGGCGTGCACCGGTGCCGGTGCCGGTGCCGGTGCCGGTGCCGGTGCTGTGGCTGGGCGGGGGCGTCACACAGCCCGGCGATTGCGGGGCGCCTCCCCCACCCTCGGCTGCGCTCGGGCGGGGGACCCCCATCGCCCCGGGGGCACCCCCCAGGCCCTTGAGGCACTGGGGGAGGCACGACTCTGCCCGCAGTGGCGGGGCGGGGTGGGCGCCGCCCCAGCGGGACGGCTGCCCGTAGTCGCGTGGCGAAGGGCGGGACCCCTCCGGGGGTCCCGCCCTTCGGTGTGGTGCGTGTGCTCAGTGGCCGGTCTGGGCGCTTGCCGAGGCCGCGTCGGTCGGGGTGACCGAGGACCCGTCGGTCTCGGTGCCCTCCGTGCCCTCCGTGGTGCCGGTGGCCTCGTCCGTGTCGCCGGCGGCCGGCTCGTCGGAGGACTCCGCGGACGCCTCCGCCGACGGCTCCGTCGAGGCGCCCGGCGCGGCGGCCTCCTCGCTCGGGCCCCAGCTCTCGAAGAAGTGCTCGGCCGGGAAGACGATCGCGCGCAGGCTCACGTCGCCGGCCTCGCTGAAGGTGAAGGTGACCTTCTGGGCGTTGCCGTCCTGGACGGCCTCACGGCTGCTGGGCAGAACGGCGGACGCGTTGCCCTCGCCGCCGAGGATCAGCGAGCCGCCGGCCGGGACGGTGAGGCTGCCGCCCTCGGCGGGGGACAGCTCGGCGGTCTTGCCGGTGCCGGGGATGGTGACCGACTCCAGCGTCTGGTCGGTGCGGCCCTCGTTGAACAGGGTGGCGGAGACGACCGCCGGGCCCGTCGACTCCAGGTCGGGCTGGGTGATGACCGTGGCGTTCTGGACCTTGATGTCGCCGACGGTCACCGACGCGTTGTCCGGCTGGATCTCCAGGCTCTGGGCGTCGTGGCCGGCCGCGCACGCGGAGAGCGAGGCGATCGAGAACGCGATGGCGGCGGCGGCGAGAGCGCCGCGTCGAAGGCTGCTGCTCACGGCGGCGGCAACTCCTTGACTCGAGTCGTTCGGCGACCGGGTGAAGCCGCCCTAAGTGTCTGTCAGCGGCCTCAGGTTACCGAGCCGTCCCCACGCGACGGCACCCGACCCTCCCGAGACGTCCCGTGTCGACCCGGTAAGGCGTGCCCGGAGTCCCGTCACCACCCCCGTCACCACCTCGTCGACGGTCGAGAGCGGGCGTGCCCCGCCTCTTGGGTCACAAGTGACTCACCAGTCACTTGAGCCGCTTTCACGTCGTACTCCCGCGCCATTCCCATAGTGATCGCGCATTTCTCGTGAAGGAATGGGCGGAGGGCTCCGGAATTGATCACCGGCCGCCCGTCCTCGCGCCGTGTGATCAATTCCGGATTCGACCGGAACCCGGCTCCGCGCACCGAACGGAGTAGCGGAACTCGAGCACTTGGAACCGGACATATGGGGATGTTCGGCCGCTCGTGCGGGGCTCCGGATGCGTGTAACGTGCGCGTTTCGCTCGTGTCGGAGAGCCGCTCCGACCTGCGAATACCTGCTTCCGCTAGGCGTCCGCAGCACGTTCCTGTTGCTGTTGTCAAGCCCCGAGAATGGCCCTGACCTGCGAAAACGCCATTCAGAAGACGCCGTATCCGTGTTACCCTGGATAGCCACGGAAGGGGTACCTGTCACATGACGTTCAAGGTTGGCGACACCGTGGTCTATCCCCATCACGGGGCCGCGCTGATCGAGGCTATCGAAACTCGCCAGATCAAAGGCGTGGACAAGACCTACTTGGTGCTGAAGGTCGCCCAGGGTGACCTGACGGTACGTGTGCCAGCGGACAATGCGGAGTTCGTCGGCGTACGTGATGTGGTCGGTCAGGACGGGCTGGACCGGGTCTTCGAGGTGCTGCGCGCACCGTATGCGGAGGAGCCCACGAACTGGTCCCGTCGTTACAAGGCAAATCTCGAGAAGCTCGCCTCGGGCGATGTCATCAAGGTCGCGGAAGTCGTGCGTGACCTGTGGCGTCGTGAGCGCGAGCGCGGACTCTCCGCCGGTGAGAAGCGCATGCTCGCCAAGGCGCGTCAGATCCTGGTCAGCGAGCTCGCCCTCGCGGAGAACACCAACGAGGACAAGGCCGAGGCCCTGCTCGACGAGGTCCTCGCCTCCTGAGATTTCTGAGCAGGTCGCGGCCCGCGACCCGCTCTCGGACTCAGCACTTCGAAATGCCGCGGTGCCCGATGACGTCATGGACGTCGCCGGGCGCTGCGGCATGTTCGTACCCGGACACCGTACGTACGCTGCACTTGCGTCGCGCCGGGGAATGTGTCATGACTCACGTCCCCACCCCTGGCGTGCCGGGCCCGGGCGGTCGACTCGACCAGAATCACGGAAGGGGCTGGTCAAGGCGGAACGCCCGGCACTCCCCCCGCTCCGGGAGCAGGGGGTACGCCCAGGCCATACCCACCTGGGCCGAGCACACAAACCTGACAGGAACCGATGTCTGACGATCCGCTTCCCCCGCCGTCGCCGAGCCCCGAAGGAGGCCGTGCGACCGCCCGTACGGCGGCCGTGATCCCGGCCGCCGGCCGTGGTGTACGCCTCGGACCGGGCGCCCCCAAGGCGCTCCGCGCGCTGGGCGGCACGCCCATGCTCATCCACGCCGTCCGCGCGATGGCCGCCTCCCGCGCCGTCTCCCTGGTGGTCGTCGTGGCCCCGCCCGACGGCGCCCCCGAGGTCAAGTCACTGCTCGACGCGCACGCGCTGCCCGACCGCACCGACTTCCTCGTGGTCCCCGGCGGCGAGAGCCGCCAGGAGTCCGTGAAGCTCGGCCTGGACGCGCTGCCGTCCGGCTACGACATCGTCCTGGTGCACGACGCGGCCCGCCCGCTCGTCCCCGTGGACACCGTCGACGCCGTCATCGAGGCCGTGCGCGACGGAGCGCCGGCCGTCGTGCCCGCGCTGCCGCTCGCCGACACCGTCAAGCAGGTCGAGCCCGCCGACGTCCCGGGCGAGCCGGAGCCCGTGACCGCCACCCCGGACCGGTCGCTGCTGCGGGCCGTGCAGACCCCGCAGGGCTTCGACCGGGCCACCCTGGTGCGCGCCCACGAGACGGTGAAGGACGACGTCACCGACGACGCGAGCATGGTCGAACAGCTCGGCCTCACCGTCGTGACCGTCCCCGGGCACGAGGAGGCCTTCAAGGTCACCCGCCCCCTCGACATGGTCCTCGCCGAGGCGGTCCTGGCCCGCAGGAGGCTCAACGATGGCTTCTGAGCGGACGACCGCTTCCGATCGGCCGTACCCCCTGCCGCAGGTCGGCATCGGCACCGACATCCACGCCTTCGAGGACGGCCGCGAACTGTGGTGCGCCGGCCTGAAGTGGGAGGGCGAGGGCCCCGGCCTCGCCGGCCACTCCGACGCGGACGTCGTCGCCCACGCCGCCTGCAACGCCCTCTTCTCCGCCGCCGGCCTCGGCGACCTGGGGCAGCACTTCGGCACCGGACGCCCCGAATGGTCCGGCGCGTCCGGCACCACCCTGCTGACGGAGGCCGCGCGCATCGTCCGGGAGTCCGGCTTCCGCATCGGCAACATCGCCGTACAGGTGGTCGGCCCCCGCCCGAAGATCGGCAGACGCAGGCAGGAAGCGCAGGAGCTCCTCTCGGAGGCGGCGGGCGCCCCGGTGTCGGTCTCGGGAGCCACGACGGACGGACTGGGGTTCCCGGGCAGGGAAGAGGGCCTCATGGCGGTGGCGACGGCGCTGGTCGTACGAGAAGGGTGAGCCGTCCGGCCCCGGGGGCGCGGGGCCGTGCCGATGTGCGGCTCCGCCGCGTGGGCGACAAACCCCCACCGGGGCCGCGGACGACGGACAACTGGGCCCGCCCATGACAAACATCCCCGAAACAGCGAGGCGCACCGCGCACGCGTCCGCGCCTACTACCCTGGTGTCGTGACTATTCGCCTGTACGACACCAGCGCCCGGCAGATCCGTGACTTCACCCCGCTCCAGCCGGGTTGCGTCTCGATCTACCTGTGTGGTGCCACCGTGCAGGCGGCACCACACATCGGGCACATCCGCTCGGGCCTGAACTTCGACATCATGCGCCGCTGGTTCGAGTACCGCGGCCTGTCGGTGACGTTCATCCGCAACGTCACCGACATCGACGACAAGATCATCGCCAAGTCCGCCGAGCAGGGCCGCCCCTGGTGGTCCATCGGCTACGACAACGAGCGCGCCTTCACCGACGGCTACCGCGCCCTCGGCTGCCTGCCGCCGACCTACGAGCCGCGCGCCACCGGCCACATCACCGAGATGGTCGAGATGATGCGCGGCCTCATCGAGCGCGGGCACGCCTACGAGGCCGACGGCAACGTGTACTTCGCGGTCACCTCGTTCCCGGAGTACCTGGGGCTGTCCAACCAGGAGCTGGACAACCTGCTCCAGCCGTCCGCCGAGGGCGAGACCGGCAAGCGGGACCCGCGCGACTTCGCGATGTGGAAGGCGGCCAAGCCCGGCGAGCCGAGCTGGGAGACGCCGTGGGGCCGCGGGCGCCCCGGCTGGCACCTGGAGTGCTCGGCGATGGCGCACAAGTACCTCGGCAGCGCCTTCGACATCCACGGCGGCGGCCTCGACCTGATCTTCCCCCACCACGAGAACGAGATCGCCCAGGCCAAGGCCTACGGCGACGAGTTCGCCCGGTACTGGGTGCACAACGCCTGGGTCACCATGAGCGGCGAGAAGATGTCGAAGTCGCTCGGCAACAGCGTCCTGGTCTCCGAGATGGTCAAGCGCTGGCGGCCCATCGTGCTGCGCTACTACCTCGGCACCCCGCACTACCGGTCGATGATCGAGTACAGCGAGGAGGCCCTGCGCGAGGCCGAGTCCGCGTTCGCGCGGATCGAGGGCTTCGTGCAGCGCGTGGTGGAGAAGGCCGGGGGCGTCGTCGAACCCGCCGCCGAGGTGCCGCCCGCGTTCGCCGAGGCGATGGACGACGACCTGGGCGTCCCGCAGGCGCTCGCCGTCGTGCACACCACCGTCCGGCAGGGCAACAGCGCGCTGGCCGCCGACGACAAGGAGGAGGCCGTCGCCCGCCTCGCCGAGGTCCGCGCCATGCTCGGCGTGCTCGGCCTCGACCCGCTGGACCCGCACTGGGCCGGCGAGAGCGACCGCGGCGAGGACCTGCACGGCGCGGTCGACACCCTGGTCCGCATGGTCCTCGACCAGCGCGAGGCCGCCCGCGCCCGCAAGGACTGGCCCACCGCGGACGCCATCCGCGACCAGCTCAACCAGTCCGGCCTGGTCATCGAGGACAGCCCGCAGGGGCCGCGCTGGAGCCTCGGCCCGCGCTGAGGAGCCAGGCCCCGACAGGCCCTGACCTCGGCGTCCGAAGATCGACTGTGCCGTCCGGGCCTCCGGGCGGCACACTTCATAGGCACACGTCACAGACGTACGCACACAAGCAGCACCACCCACGACTTCACGGAGACGGATACCTCATGGCCGCGAACAACCGCCGCATGTCCGGCAAGAAGGGCGCGCAGGTCGGCAGCGGCGGCCAGCGGCGCCGGGGCCTGGAAGGCAAGGGACCCACGCCGCCCGCCGAGATGCGCAAGGGGCACGC
>NZ_NCTE01000655.1 GCF_002114215.1 Streptomyces sp. 13-12-16
CGCGCGACCCGGGGAACCTGCGACGGAAAGGTGACGGCCCGCCGGTCGGGCGGGTGCCGTCCCTCGCCTCGCGTGGCGCGGCAGTGTAGACATGGCACATGGTCCGACTCATGGGTCGATCCCGGCCCCGGTCGTCCCTGCGGCTCGGTGCCGCGGCGTCCGTCCGGCGCCGGCGGAGCGCGGACGGCCGCTCCCGGTGGCGTCCGGCGGCGGGACTGCGGTCGGTGCTGAGCGGGCGCAGCGTCGCCGGACAGGTGTTCGTGCTGCACCTGGTGATCGTGCTGCTGCTGGTGGTGGCCGCCGTCGTGGCGCTGGTGCTCCAGGTGCGCCGGGACAGCACGCAGGAGGCCCGCAACCGCTCGCTCGCCGTCGCGGAGACCTTCGCGAACGCTCCGGGCATGGTCGAGGCGCTGGACTCCCCCGACCCCACGGCCGTGCTCCAGCCGCGTGCCGCGGCGGCCCGCGAACGGGCGAACGTCGACTTCATCGTCGTCATGAACACCGACGGCATCCGCTACACGCATCCCAGAGCGGACCGCATCGGCAAGAAGTTCGTCGGCACCATCGGGCCCGCGCTGGCCGGCGAGCCGGTGGTGGAGGAGATCGAGGGCACCATCGGAGAGCTCGTGCAGGCGGTGGTGCCGGTGGAGGACGCCGGCGGCGAGGTGGTGGGCCTGGTGTCGGCCGGCATCACGACCGAGCGCGTCGGCGGGGCGGCGGAGGACCAGTTTCCCCTCGTCCTGGGCGCGGCGTTCGCCGCGCTCGCCCTGGCGACCGGCGGCGCGGCCCTGGTGAGCAGACGGCTGCTGCGCCAGACCCACGGCCTGGGCCCGCGCGAGATGACCCGGATGTACGAACACCACGACGCGGTGCTGCACGCGGTGCGCGAAGGGGTGATCATCGTCGACGGGGACGGGACGCTCATGCTCGCCAACGACGAGGCGCGCCGGCTGCTCGGCCTGCCCGAGGACGCCGAGGGCCGGCCCGTGCCGGACATCGGTCTGGACCCCGGCACCGCCGAACTGCTCTCCTCGGGCCGCGTCGTCACGGACGAGGTGCACCTGGTGGCCGACCGGCTGCTGGCGGTCAACCAGCGGCCCACCGACCGGGCGGGCGGCCCGCCCGGCAGCGTGGCCACGGTCCGCGACTCCACCGAGCTGCGCGCCCTGTCCGGCCGGGCGGAGGAGTCACGCGAGCGACTCAACATGCTGTACGACGCGGGGGTGGGCATCGGGACGAGCCTGGACGTCACCCGCACGGCCGAGGAACTCGCCGAGCTGGCCGTGCCGCGGTTCGCCGACTTCGTCACGGTGGACCTGTTCGAGTCGGTGCTGGCCGGCGGCCACCCCGACGCGGCCGGCGTACTGCGCCGCGCGGCGTCGGCGGGGATCGGCGCGGACGCCCCGCTCTACCCCAAGGGCGAGCAGATCCGCTTCGTCGCGTCGTCCCCGCAGGGCGTCAGCCTCGCCACCGGCCGGCCACTCCTGGAGCCCCGGCTCGTCGAGGCGCCCGGCTGGCACGCGCAGGACGTGGAGCGCTCCGGGCAGGTCATGGAGTACGGCATCCATTCGCTGATCACCGTGCCGCTGCGGGCCGGGGCGCTGGTGCTCGGGGTGGTCAGCTTCTGGCGTTCGCGGAAGGCGGAGCCGTTCGACAGCGAGGAGCTGGCGCTCGCGGAGGAGCTGGTCGCGCGGGCCGCGGTCTCCATCGACAACGCCCGCCGTTACACGCGCGAGCACAGCATGGCGGTGACGCTCCAGCGGAGCCTGCTGCCGCGCACCCTGCCCGAGCAGAGCGCCCTGGAGATCGCCTACCGCTACCTTCCCGCACAGGCCGGGGTGGGCGGGGACTGGTTCGACGTGCTGCCGCTGTCCGGTGCCCGGGTGGCGCTCGTGGTCGGCGACGTCGTCGGCCACGGCCTGCACGCGGCGGCCACGATGGGGCGGCTGCGCACGGCGGTGCACAACTTCTCCGCCCTCGACCTCCCGCCCGACGAGCTCCTGGCCCTGCTCGACGAGATGGTCGGGCGCATCGACCAGGACGAGGCGCAGGACGAGCAGAGCGCGCCGGTGACGGGGGCGACCTGTCTGTACGCGGTCTACGACCCGGTCTCCCGGCGCTGCACCGTGGCCCGGGCGGGCCATCCGCCGCCGGCCGTGGTCCGCCCGGACGGCGGGGTGGAGTTCTGGGAGGTGCCCGCCGGTCCCCCGCTGGGGCTGGGCGGTCTGCCGTTCGAGTCGGCCGAGCTGGAGCTGCCGGAGGGC
>NZ_NCTE01000656.1:0-3164 GCF_002114215.1 Streptomyces sp. 13-12-16
TTCCTGCGCCCGCACGCCCCCTGGCCGGACCGTGCCCGCACGCCCGCTCCCCACCCGGCCCCCGCCGCACCGCCCACGCCCGCGGCGGAGAAGGCCGACGTCGCCGCCGCCGTGGACGAGGTGAAGCGGCTGCTCGGCGAGGGCCGCATCACCCAGGCGGTCGACATCCTCGGCTCGATCCTGCCCGTCGCCGCCGAGCAGCACGGCGAGCACTCGCCGGTCGTGCGCACCCTGCGCAAGCAGTACGCGGCCACGCTCCTGGACGACGGCCAGTACCGGCGCGCCCTGCCCGAACTGCGCCGCCTCGCCGACGAACGCGCCGCCGAGGCCGGCCAGGCCGACCCGCAGTCCCTGCGCTACCGCTACGAGGCCGCCCAGTGCCTGGAGCAGCTCGGCGAACCCGCGGCGGCGCTCGCCGAGTACCGGGCGCTGCTGGCGTACTACGAGAACCAGTACGTGGCCGCCGGCGACCCGCAGCTCGCCCACGACGTGCGCCGCCGCATCGGCCATCTGCTGCTCGCCCTGGGCGACCGGGCCGCCGCGCACGACACGCTGGTGCGGCTGCTGCACGACGTGGAGCGCGTGCAGGGACCGGGGCACCCGCTGGCCGCCGACATCCGGCGGACGCTGCAGTGGCTGGGACAGGTGCGCTGACGGCGGGACGGCGGGCCGCTGCGCCGTACGGGGCGGACGCCGGTGCCGGAACTCCTCGTGAATCGTTGGTCGAATGGGTTGGCCAGAGCTTGGCCGATGCCTACCATCGATCACCGCAAGACTTTGTGCACCGCCGCACAAGCTCTCCTCAGGAGGTCTCCTTGCACCGCCGCCGTCGCACCGCGCTCCTCCTCACCGCCGCGATCGCCGCAGCGGCGCCCCTGCTCACCGCCTGCGGGAACGACGCGCACCCCGGTGCGGCAGCCGTCGTCGGCGGCGAGCGGATCACCGTGTCGCAGCTGGAGAACAGGGTCGACGAGGTCCGCGCGGCCCAGCGGGCGGCCGTACCGGACGACGCCCAGTACCAGCAGGCCATCGCCCGCACCGGCAGCCTCACCCGCGACACCCTGCACGGCATGGTCCTGGACCGGGTGCTGGAGCGCGCCGCACGGGACGCCGGCGTGACGGTCACGAACCGCGAGGTCCAGCGGATGCGGGCCGGGCTGGAGCAGCAGGCCGGCGGCGCCGAGGCGCTGGAGGCGGCCTGGCTGCAGCAGTACGGCATCCCGCCGCAGCGCCTCGACGCCAACTTCCGCCTCCAGATCCAGGCCCAGAAGCTCGCCCAGCAGCTCGGCACCGACACCAGCCGGCCCGAGTTCTGGCAGGCGCTGTCCGAGGCGGGCGAGAAGCTCGACGTCGACCTCAACCCGCGCTACGGCGACTGGGACGTCGAGAAGAGCAGCCGGGTCGACGCCAGGACGCCGTGGGTACGGGACGTCACGGCGACCGGGATGCCGCAGACGCTCTGACCCGCCGCCCGTGGACGACCGGCCTGTGGACAACGGGCCTGTGGACAACCCGGGGGCTGTCGGCGGGGTGGGCTAGTTTCGCAGTGTGAACGCAATCAGCCCCGCACCGGACCCCGGGACCGGCCCCGGCCGAGTCGTCCTGCTCACCACCAGCCACCGTGTCGCGCCCGGCCTGCTGTCCTGGCCGGCCTGGCAGGCCCTGCACGCGGCCGACAGGGTGCTGTGCGCGGACGGCGCCCACCCGCAGCTTCCGTATCTGCGGGAGGCCGGGACACCGGTCGAGGAGGCGGCACCGACCGCCGAGGAGATCGTCGACGCCTGCGCCGGCGGGCGGACGGTGGTGGTCGTCGCCACCGGCGAGGGCGAGCCCGCCCTGACCGACGGGCTGGCCCGGCTGGCCGGGACCGGCAGGGTGCGGATGCCCGAGCTGGAACTGCTGCCCGCCTCCTACGACCTGCCGGGCGCCCGGCTGCTCGACCTCGTGCAGGTCATGGACCGCATCCGCGCGGAGTGCCCGTGGTCCTCGCAGCAGACCCACAAGGGGCTGGCGAAGTACGGCATCGAGGAGGCGTACGAACTCGTCGAGGCCATCGAGGAGGGCGACCGGGACGAGCTGCGCGAGGAACTGGGGGACGTACTGCTCCAGGTCGTCTTCCACGCGCGGATAGCGGAGGAGGACCCGGACGCCCCCTTCTCGGTCGACGACGTGGCCGGCGGGATCGTCGCCAAGCTCATCCACCGCCACCCGCACGTCTTCGGCGACGAGACGGCCGAGACCCCCGAGGACGTCAAGGAACACTGGCTGCGCACGAAGGCGATCGAGAAGCGGCGCGAGTCCGTGACCGACGGCATCCCCCTCGGCCAGCCCGCCCTCGCCCTCACCGCGAAGCTGGCGTCCCGCGTCCGCACCGCCGGTCTCCCCGTCCCCCTCCCCGCGGGCGAGGGCATCGGCTACGAACTGCTCGCCCTGGCGGTCCGCGCGGAGGCGGCGGGGGTGGATCCGGAGGCGGCGTTGCGGGCGGCCGCGCGGGTGTACCGCGACGCGATACGGGCTGCGGAGGGTGGCCGGGGCGAGGGCTGAGTACGGGGTGCGGGGCGCGGGGCGCGGGGCAGGAGTTTCCCGCCCCCGCCGCCCGTTAGGGTCGCCGCATGCATGACCAGCCCCTCACTCCCGAACTCTTCAGCTGGGAGTTCGCCGCCGATCCCTACCCCGCCTACGCCTGGCTGCGTGAGCACGAGCCCGTGCGCAGGACCCGGCTGCCCAGCGGGGTGGAGGCCTGGCTGGTCACGCGGTACGCCGACGCCAAGCAGACGCTCGCCGACAACCGGCTGTCCAAGAACCCCGCGCACCACGACGAGCCCGCGCACGCCAAGGGCAAGACCGGTATCCCCGGGGAGCGCCAGGCGGAGCTGATGACGCACCTGCTGAACATCGACCCGCCGGACCACACCCGGCTGCGGCGGCTGGTCAGCAAGGCGTTCACCCCGCGCCGGGTCGCCGAGTTCGCGCCCCGCGTGCAGGAGCTCACCGACGGGCTCATCGACCGGTTCGCGGACAGCGGCTCCGCCGACCTCATCCACGAGTTCGCCTTCCCCCTCCCCATCTACGCCATCTGTGACCTGCTCGGCGTCCCGCGCGAGGACCAGGACGACTTCCGGGACTGGGCGGGCATGATGATCCGTCACGGCGGGGGGCCCCGC
>NZ_NCTE01000656.1:3423-7895 GCF_002114215.1 Streptomyces sp. 13-12-16
TGTTCGCCGGTTTCGAGACCACCGTCAACCTGATCGGCAACGGCACCTACGCCCTGCTCACCCACCCCGGACAGCGCGACCGCCTGCAGCGGTCCCTCGCCGCCGGGGAGCGCGGGCTGCTGGAGACCGGTGTCGAGGAGCTCCTGCGGTACGACGGTCCCGTGGAGCTCGCCACCTGGCGGTTCGCCACCGAGCCGGTCACCATCGGCGGGCAGCGCATCGCGGCCGGCGACCCCGTCCTCGTCGTGCTCGCCGCCGCGGACCGGGACCCGGAGCGGTTCGCCGACCCGGACGTGCTCGACCTCGGCCGGCGCGACAACCAGCATCTGGGATACGGCCACGGCATCCACTACTGCCTGGGCGCACCGCTGGCCCGCCTGGAGGGCCAGACCGCGCTCGCCACCCTGCTGACGCGTCTGCCGGACCTGCGGCTCGCGGCTGAACCGGCCGAACTCCGCTGGCGGGGCGGGCTCATCATGCGCGGACTGCGCACGCTCCCGGTGGAGTTCACCCCCGCGCGGGGGTGACGGACCGGGCGGCCGTCCGCTGTGCCCCCGAGTGGACCAGCACAAACATGACACGCTCTCAACTCTGTGATCTTCACGTGATCTGCGCGGCATGAACTTGTGACAAGTGATCGTCTGCGGATACGTTCACCCATCAAGTGCGGTGCATCGGTTCGATTTCCGTTCGCCGCGCCGGTCA
The DNA here is from genome assembly GCF_002114215.1 of Streptomyces sp. 13-12-16. Taxonomy (GTDB): domain Bacteria; phylum Actinomycetota; class Actinomycetes; order Streptomycetales; family Streptomycetaceae; genus Streptomyces. Next base: position 4,129 of record NZ_NCTE01000656.1, read on the forward strand.
TTGCTGTCTTGCGAAAGGTCTCCGCATGCTCTCCGGGAACGGTCGGCACCGCCGCCCCCGCCAGGCTCCGGCTCTCCTCGTCGCGGCCGGGGTGACCGGCTCCGCCATCGCGATCCCGCTCCTCGGGGCCGGCAGCGCCAGCGCGGCCGACGGCGCGACCTGGGACCGGGTCGCCGAGTGCGAGTCCGGCGGCTCATGGAGCCAGAACACCGGCAACGGCTACTACGGCGGCCTGCAGTTGACCCAGGACGACTGGGAGAACTACGGCGGGCTGGACTACGCGACCAGCCCCGACCAGGCCAGCCGCGGCCAGCAGATAGCCGTGGCCGAGAGAATCCTCGCCGACCAGGGGGTCGGCGCGTGGCGCACCTGCGGACTGACGGCGGGCCTGAGCCAGGACTCGGCGTCGTCCGGCATCGACACGGGTGTGGCGGGGGACTCGGCCTCGGGCACGTCCGGCTCCTCCGGCTCTTCCACGTCATCGGATTCCACCGACTCCTCGGACTCGTCCGGATCGTCGGACTCCGGCGATTCGTCCGCTTCGTCCTCCCCGTCGGCCACGTCCGGCGCGGAAGGGTCGGAGAACGGCGAGGGCGTGGCCGGTGAATCGGCCAAGTCCGACAAGTCGAGCGACTCGGACACGGATTCGGACACCGGCTCCGGTGACGGATCCGGCACCTCCCCCTCCACCTCGGCCACTCCCAAGAGTGACGAGTCGGACAAGTCCGGGCAGACCACCGGCTCTTCCGAGGTGACCGACACCGAAGACACCGGCACCGGCCGCCACCGCGGCGCCACCGCCGAGGAGGGTGAGGCGGAGGACCGTACGTCGGAGTCGTCCGGCCGGCATGCCTCGCGCGGCACCGACGCCTCGCGCGATGCCGCCGACGGCTCGTACACCGTGCGCACCGGCGACAGCCTGTCGTCCATCGCCGACTCCCTTGAGCTCAACGGCGGATGGCGGTCGCTCTACACCGAGAACGAGCAGGTCGTCGGCGCCGACCCGGACCTCATCCTGCCGGGTCAGAAGCTTGAGGTCGGGGTCGAACCGGGCGAAAAGTGACGCCCGAAAGGGCCTGGGCGCGGCGGCAGTTGACGTCATGTTTCGCGGTGAATGTCCGTTTTAAAGACTGTGAGAGATAGGTCTCAGAGGCCCTGATCGTCTTTGAAATTCCGCGGATCGCGTGCCTACGGTCGTGACCGCTCGCCACCGCGGGCCCCGGCTGCCGCCACGCCGAATCCTGCCAGTGGCAGCACGGGAACAGTCGTCGCGTCATGCGCCGTAGGCAGGAGCGGGGGACCCAAGGTAAGCGCCCCTTCCGGTGGTTGACACCGGATCGGGCTTGGGGTGAAGCCGCGTCCCGTGAGGGGCGTGGCCGGGCAACTCAACCGGCCCGAACCCGACAGCTCACCTCGCAGGCGTCGGTGAGGGGATCCACCATGCTGTTTTCCGGCAAGGGCAAGCACCGTCGTCCGTCCAAGGCCACCCGCGCGATCGCTGTCGCCGGTGTCGCCTCCGCCGCCGTCGCCGCCCCGCTGATGGCGGCCGGCAGCGCCTCCGCCGCCACCGCCTCCGAGTGGGACACCGTCGCCCAGTGCGAGTCCGGCGGCAACTGGTCCATCAACACCGGCAACGGTTACTACGGCGGCCTGCAGTTCTCCGCCTCCACCTGGGCCGCGTACGGCGGCACGCAGTACGCCTCCACCGCCGACCAGGCCAGCAAGGCGCAGCAGATCGAGATCGCCGAGAAGGTCCTCGCGGGCCAGGGCAAGGGTGCCTGGCCGGTCTGCGGCACGGGCCTGTCCAACGCCGCCTACACCGGCTCCTCCGCGAACGACTCGGGCTCCTCGCAGAGCACCGGTTCCACCGGGACCCGTGAGACCGAGCAGAAGGCCTCCCGCTCCGCCGAGCGCCCGGCCACCGAGCAGAAGAGCGAGCAGAAGGCAGAGGAGAAGACCGTCACCACCCCGACCGGCGAGAAGGTCGAGAAGGGCGACGGCGAGTACAAGGTCGTCAAGGGCGACACCCTCAGCTCCATCGCCGCCGAGCACGACGTCGAGGGCGGCTGGGCCGAGCTGTTCGAGCTGAACGACGACATCGTCGACCACGCCGACCTCATCTACCCGGGCCAGCAGCTGCACCTCAAGTAAGCGGCTGCCCCCTGCCCCCCGCCCCGGTGCGTTTCCCCCCGTACGCGCCGGGGCGGGGTTTTTTACGGCCGGGTTTCCGGAAACGGCTTTGTTCCGTTCGGAAACAATTTACTCTCGGTTCTGTCCACGGGGCGGGCGACCGGCGGCCCGATCGCCCCGAGCCGGTTAGGCTCGGTCTCGCAAGACCCTCCGGGGTCCTGCTCACCCGCGTCACATCCAAGAAGGAGATGCTCGTGCCGTCCATCGACGTCGTCGTAGCCCGGGAAATCCTGGACTCCCGAGGCAACCCCACGGTCGAGGTCGAGGTCGGCCTCGACGACGGCAGCACGGGTCGTGCCGCCGTCCCGTCCGGCGCCTCCACCGGCGCCTTCGAGGCCATCGAACTCCGTGACGGCGATGCCAACCGTTACCTGGGCAAGGGTGTCGAGAAGGCCGTCCTGGCCGTCATCGAGCAGATCGGCCCGGAGCTCGTCGGCTACGACGCCACCGAGCAGCGCCTGATCGACCAGGCGATGTTCGACCTGGACGCCACCGACAACAAGGGCTCGCTCGGCGCCAACGCCATCCTGGGCGTCTCGCTCGCCGTCGCCCACGCCGCCTCCGAGGCCAGCGACCTCCCGCTCTTCCGCTACCTGGGCGGCCCCAACGCGCACCTGCTGCCGGTGCCGATGATGAACATCCTGAACGGCGGCTCGCACGCCGACTCCAACGTGGACATCCAGGAGTTCATGATCGCCCCGATCGGCGCGGAGTCCTTCTCCGAGGCGCTGCGCTGGGGCACCGAGGTCTACCACACCCTCAAGAAGGTCCTGAAGGGCAAGGGCCTGGCCACCGGCCTCGGCGACGAGGGCGGCTTCGCCCCGAACCTCGGCTCCAACCGCGAGGCCCTCGACCTCATCCTCGAGGCGATCAAGGAGGCCGGCTACACCCCCGGCGAGCAGATCGCCCTCGCGCTCGACGTCGCCGCGTCCGAGTTCTACAAGGACGGCTCCTACACCTTCGAGGGCAAGGAGCGCTCCGCCGCCGAGATGACCGAGTACTACGCCGAGCTCGTCGAGGCGTACCCGCTGGTCTCCATCGAGGACCCGCTGTTCGAGGACGACTGGGAGGGCTGGAAGACCATCACCGCCAAGCTCGGTGACAAGGTCCAGCTCGTCGGCGACGACCTGTTCGTCACCAACCCCGAGCGCCTGGCCCGCGGCATCGAGGAGGGCGCCGCCAACGCCCTGCTGGTCAAGGTCAACCAGATCGGCTCGCTGACCGAGACCCTGGACGCCGTCGAGCTGGCCCAGCGCAACGGCTTCAAGTGCATGATGTCCCACCGCTCCGGCGAGACCGAGGACGTCACCATCGCCGACCTGGCCGTCGCCACCAACTGCGGCCAGATCAAGACCGGCGCCCCGGCCCGCTCCGAGCGCGTCGCCAAGTACAACCAGCTGCTGCGCATCGAGGAGATCCTCGACGACGCGGCGGTGTACGCCGGCCGCTCCGCCTTCCCCCGCTTCAAGGGCTGAGCTCCCCGCTCGTAGGCGGCGTCGTACGTACGTCCCCGTACCCGGTCCCGTACCGTGTGCGGGGACGTACGCGCGTATGACGGTGAACGAGAGGCGGGAACA
>NZ_NCTE01000656.1:8076-17975 GCF_002114215.1 Streptomyces sp. 13-12-16
GCCGCTCCCGGCTGACCGGCCGGGCCGCGCTGCTCGCCCTGGTGGTCTGCTCCATGATCGTCGCCCTCGCCTACCCCATGCGGCAGTACGTCTCCCAGCGCGCGGACATCGCCGACCTCCGGCAGGAGCAGGACGAGGCCCGCCGGCGGGTCGAACGGCTGCGCGACATGAAGGCCCGCTGGCAGGACGACGCGTACGCCGAGCAGGAGATCCGCAGGCGGCTGCATTACGTCCTGCCCGGGGAGACCGGCTACATCGTCATCGACCCGGGTACGGCGAAGCAGTCCCGTACGGATCTCGAAGCCGCCGACCGCCCCTGGTACGCGAACGTCTGGGACGGCGTCGACAAGGCCGACGCCGCCGCAGACCAGTGACCCTTCGCAGAAAGCCGTAAGAAAGACAGTTATGGACACGCCCCCGCCCACGACCCCGCGCACCGAGCCCACCGACGCGGACGTCGAGGCCTTCAAGCAGCAGCTCGGCCGGCCCCCGCGCGGGCTGCGCGCCATCGCGCACCGCTGCCCCTGCGGACAGCCGGACGTCGTGGAGACCGCGCCGAGGCTGCCCGACGGCACCCCCTTCCCGACGCTCTACTACCTCACCTGCCCGAAGGCGAACTCCGCGATCGGGACGCTGGAGGCGAACGGCGTGATGAAGGAGATGACGGAGCGGCTGGCCACCGACCCGGAGCTGGCCGCCGCGTACCGCGCGGCGCACGAGGACTACATCCGGCGCCGCGACGAGATCGAGGAGCTCAAGAACTTCCCCAGCGCGGGCGGCATGCCGGACCGGGTGAAGTGCCTGCACGTGCTGGTCGCCCACTCGCTGGCCGCGGGCCCCGGCGTCAACCCGCTGGGCGACGAGGCGCTGGCGATGCTGCCCCAGTGGTGGCGCAAGGGCGCCTGCGTGACGCTGCCCGGGAAGGAGGACGGCCAGTGACCCGGGTCGCCGCCATCGACTGCGGTACGAACTCCATCCGGCTCCTGGTGGCCGATGTGGCCCCTGCCACCGGTGAACTGACCGAACTGGACCGCCGTATGACGATCGTACGGCTCGGTCAGGGCGTCGACCGTACGGGCCGGCTGGCGCCCGAGGCGCTGGAGCGGACGTTCACCGCCTGCCGCGAGTACGCGGAGATCATCAAGGAGCACGGGGCGGAGCACCTGCGCTTCGTCGCCACCTCCGCCTCCCGCGACGCCGAGAACCGCGACGAGTTCGTGCGCGGGGTGGTGGACATCCTGGGCGTGGAGCCCGAGGTCATCACCGGTGACCAGGAGGCCGAGTTCTCCTTCACCGGGGCCACCAAGGAGCTGACGGGCCGGACCGATCTGCGCCGCCCGTTCCTGGTCGTGGACATCGGCGGCGGCTCGACCGAGTTCGTCGTGGGCGACGACCACGTGCGCGCCGCCCGCTCCGTGGACGTCGGCTGCGTACGGATGACCGAGCGGCACCTGGTGCGGGACGGGGCCGTGACGGACCCGCCGGCCGAGGAGCAGATCGCGGCGATGCGCGCCGACATCGAGGCCGCCCTCGACCGCGCCGAGGAGACGGTCCCGCTGCGCGAGGCGCACACCCTGGTCGGCCTGGCCGGCTCGGTCACGACCGTGTCGGCGATCGCCCAGGACCTCCCCGAGTACGACTCCGGGGCCATCCACCACTCCCGCGTCTCCCGCGACCGCGTCCGCGAGATCACCGAGTGGCTGCTGCGCTCCACCCACGCCGAGCGCGCGGCGGTGCCCTCCATGCACCCGGGCCGGGTCGACGTGATCGGCGCCGGGGCCCTGGTCCTCCTGGCGATCATGGAGCGGATCGGCGCGGAGGAGGTCGTGGTGTCGGAGCACGACATCCTCGACGGCATCGCCTGGTCCGTGGCCTAGCTCTCCTTTGCTACCGATCAGTAGCACTCCGCTGAGCAGTCGGGATAGCGTTTGAGCGGCGCCCGGGGGTCCTTCCGGACCCCTCGGCGGGGCTCCGCCGGGAAAGTTCGTGAAGTTCTTCACAAGGAATTGGCCCCGGGAGAACGAAGAACTGATACCGGTTGACCCATTCGGGCCCTCAACACCCCTTTGAACGCGTTCAGAAGGTGATGGCGGGTGTCCCGTCAGGGGTCATCGTACGGACTCGGCGGCCGGCCTCACAGTGTCGCCCGGCCGACAGAGAGGCAGCTCACGCGGCATTGACAACGTCCCGTGCGGGGTGCCGGTTCCCACTTCGCGCTGTGATCTGGATCAAGAAGTGCGGGATGGTAACACAGGCCCTGTCGAAGCTTGTGAAGGGGCGCACGAGGTACCCCCCTGAGTCGGGTGGATACTCGATGGCATGAGCACCACGGAGCGTCCCAGGATCCTCGTAGTAGGCGGTGGGTACGTAGGCCTGTACGCAGCTCGGCGCATCCAGAAGAAGATGCGTTACGGCGAGGCGACCGTCACCGTCGTCGACCCGCGGTCGTACATGACCTACCAGCCCTTCCTCCCCGAAGCCGCCGCCGGCAGCATCTCCCCCCGGCACGTCGTCGTCCCGCTGCGACGCGTGCTTCCCAAGGCGGAGGTCCTCACCGGTCGGGTCACCACCATCGACCAGGACCGCAAGGTCGCCACGATCGCCCCGCTGGTCGGCGAGGCGTACGAGCTGCCTTTCGACTACCTGGTGATCGCGCTCGGCGCGGTCTCCCGCACCTTCCCGATCCCCGGCCTCGCCGAGCAGGGCATCGGCATGAAGGGCATCGAGGAGGCCATCGGCCTGCGCAACCACGTCCTCGAGCAGCTCGACAAGGCCGACTCCACCACGGACGAGGAGATTCGGCGCAAGGCGCTCACCTTCGTCTTCGTGGGCGGCGGCTTCGCCGGCGCGGAGACCATCGGCGAGGTCGAGGACATGGCCCGCGACGCCGCCAAGTACTACAAGAACGTGTCCCGTGAGGACATGCGCTTCGTCCTCGTCGACGCCGCCGACAAGATCCTCCCCGAGGTGGGTCCCAAGCTCGGCAAGTACGGCAAGGAGCACCTCGAGGGCCGCGGTGTCGAGGTCTACCTGTCCACGTCGATGGACTCCTGCGTCGACGGCCACGTGGTGCTGAAGAACGGCCTCGAGGTCGACTCCAACACGATCGTGTGGACGGCGGGCGTCAAGCCGAACCCGGCACTGTCCCGCTTCGGCCTGCCGCTGGGTCCGCGCGGTCACGTCGACACCGAGCCGACGCTCCAGGTCAAGGGCACCGACTACATCTGGGCCGCGGGCGACAACGCCCAGGTCCCGGACCTCGTGGGCCGCAAGGCCGGCAACGAGAACGCCTGGTGCCCGCCGAACGCCCAGCACGCGCTGCGCCAGGCCAAGGTCCTCGGCGACAACGTGATCTCCGGCATGCGGGGCTTCCCGCAGAAGGAGTACAGCCACGCCAACAAGGGCGCGGTGGCGGGCCTCGGCCTGCACAAGGGCGTGGCGATGATCGTCATGGGCAAGATGAAGATCAAGCTCAAGGGCCGGCTCGCCTGGTACATGCACCGCGGCTACCACGGCATGGCGATGCCGACCTGGAACCGCAAGATCCGCGTCTTCGCCGACTGGACCCTCGGCATGTTCCTCAAGCGCGAGGTCGTGTCCCTGGGTGCGATCGAGTCGCCGCGCGACGAGTTCTACGAGGCGGCGAAGCCGGCGCCGGCCGCCGCCAAGCAGGAACCGAAGAAGACCGAGGCCAAGGCTTCCTGACCCCCGGTCATCGAATCGCCCGAAGGGGCCGCCCGCCATCCGTGGTGCGGGCGGCCCCTTCGGCGTTCCCGAGGGACCGACGGGACCTGCCCACCCGCCCGGCCCGGTGGGTTGGAAGGCCACCCCTGGGGGTTCGTCCCCGGGCCCCGGTCGCGGTCCGGCCTCCTGGCTCGGGGCGGGCTGAAAGTGTTCCCGGGGCTCGCCCCGGGCCCCGTTCGGGTCCGCCCGGATCGGTGGCGGAAGCTTGCCCCGGGGCCCCCTGCGCCCCGGACCTCACCGGTGCTCCGCCCCGGCCCCACGGGCCCTGTCCGAGTTCCGGGGAGCAACCCCGTCGCGGGGTGCGTCCTCGGCTCACGAGTCGGGTGGCGGGTGGGCGAAGGACCCGGAGGGCCAGGGGGCGGAGCCCCAGCGGTACCCCGACCCACCGGGCCGGGCCGACGGATGGGCCGGGCCCGGAGCCGGAGGGGCGAAGCCCCCGCAGGGCTCGCTCCCGCACGTTCGATCCAGCGTTTTGCCCAGGGATGACGCGCGCCGGGGACTGCCGGTCCGCCCTCGAGTGTTTACGTGGAGGCGACATTCCGGGATTTCCCGTCACGGAGGTGTACCCATGCCAGACGCCGCCTCGCGGCTGAAAGGCCACGTCGAACAGCTGACCAACGCCCCCCTCCCCGTCCGCGTCCGCGCCTGGGACGGATCGCAGGCCGGCCCCCCTGACGCCCCCGTCCTGGTCGTACGCAACCGCCGGGCCCTGCGCCACCTGCTCCGCAAGCCGGGCGAACTCGGCCTCGCCCGCGCCTGGGTGGCCGGCGACCTCGCCGTCGAGGGCGACCTCTACACCGTCCTCGACCGGATCGCCGGCCTCGTCTGGGAGCGCGGTGAGGACGCCCGTACCCTCGTCCAGGCCCTGCGCGACCCCGCCTTCCGTTCCGCCGCCCGCGGACTGATCGCCCTCGCGGGCCCCCCGCTGCCGCCCGCCCCGCCCCGCGAGGAGGCCCGCCGCCCCCGCCGCGGCCTGCACACCAAGCACAGCGACCGGCGCGCCATCAGCCACCACTACGACGTCGGCAACGACTTCTACGAGATCGTCCTCGGCCCGTCCATGGTGTACTCCTGCGCCTACTGGCCCGCCCCGCCCCCGCGGGGCACCCTCGAACAGGCCCAGCACGACAAGCTCGAACTCGTCGCCCGCAAGCTCGCCCTGAAACCCGGTCAGCGCCTGCTGGACGTCGGCTGCGGCTGGGGCTCCATGGCCGTCCACGCCGCCCGTGACCACGGCGTGAACGTCGTCGGCGTCACCCTCTCCCACGAACAGGCCGCCTACGCCCGCAAGCGCGTCGCCGACGAGGGCGTGACCGACCGCGTCGAGATCCGCGTACAGGACTACCGGGACGTCACGGACGGCCCGTACGACGCCGTCTCCTCCATCGGCATGGCCGAACACGTCGGATCCGAACGCTACCTGGAGTACGCCACCGCCCTGCACCGCCTCCTCAAGCCGGGCGGACGGCTGCTGAACCACCAGATCTCGCGCCGCCCGCAGCGGGACGAGACGTCGTACCGGGTGGACCCCTTCATCGACGCCTACGTCTTCCCCGACGGCGAACTCGCCCCGCTGGGCACCACGGTGTCCCTGCTGGAACGTTCCGGTTTCGAGGTGCGCGACGTCGAGTCGATCCGCGAGCACTACGCGCTCACCCTGCGCCGCTGGGTGGCGAACCTGGAGGCCGACTGGGACCGCGCGATGTCGCTCGCCGGCCCGGGGCGGGCCCGCGTCTGGCTGCTGTACATGGCCGCCTCCGCCCTCGCCTTCGAACGCAACCGCATCGGCGTCAACCAGGTCCTCGCCGTCAGGACCCCCGGCTCCGGCACCTCCGGGATGCCGTTGCGGGCCCGCGTGTGGGGCACGCCCGGCTGAGCCGGGTCCGCACCCGACGCGAAGGGCCGGGCTCCCCGTACGGGGAGCCCGGCCCTCGGTGTGCCGCGTCGCGACGAGGTCACTCGGCCTTGATCGCGCTCAGCATGTTCAGCCGGGCGGCGTTGCGGGCCGGCCACAGGGCGGCCAGGACGCCCACCAGACCGGCCAGCACCACGAAGATCCCGATCCGGTCCCAGGGCAGGACCAGCGCGTACCCCGGGATCTCCTCGGCGATGGTCTCGCCGATCGCCCAGCCGAGGAACGTGCCGAGACCGATGCCGACCACCGCGCCGAACACCGAGATGACGACGGCCTCCAGCCGGACCATCCGCTTCACCCGGCGCCGGTCCAGACCGATCGCACGCAGCATGCCGATCTCCTGCTGCCGTTCGAAGACGGACATCGCGAGGGTGTTGACGACGCCGAGGACCGCGATGATCAGAGCCATCGCCAGCAGGCCGTACATGACGTTCAGCAGGGTGTTGATGGCGCCGCCGAACTCGTCGCGGATGTCCTGCCGGTCCATGACGGTGATCGCGGGGTTGTCGCCGAGCGCGTCGATGAGGACCTTCTCGTTCGCCGCGGACTGGCCGCCGTCGACCTTCACGAAGATCTGCGGGATGTGCGGCTTCGCCTCGTGCTCGTTCACCACGGAGGTGTCGATGAGGACGGGGGAGAGGAACTCGCTGTCCTTGTAGACGGCGCCGACCGTCAGCGTCGCCTTCTTCTCGTCGGCGAAGGTGAAGGGGATGCTGTCGCCGGGCTTCCAACCCTTGCTCTCGGCCGTCTTCTCGGCGACCGCGATCTGTCCCTCGGCGAGTGAGCCGACGTCGCCGCTGACGACGTCGACGGTCAGGACCTGCTGGATGTCGCCCGGGGTGACCGCGGAGGCGGAGACGTAGTCGTCACCGGCCTGGAGGTAGGCGTCCTGCTGCGGCGAGACCGCCGAGACGCCCTCGGCCTTCTCCAGCGCGGTCAACGCGGACCGGTCGAGGCCGTCTCCGTTGGCCATCGAGACCATGTAGTCGGCCTTGATGTTGTCCGTGGTCATCTTGTCGAGGGCGGCGCCGACCGTGACGCCGAGCACCGACAGGCCGGTCACCAGCGTCAGTCCGATCGCCAGCGCCGAGGCGGTGGCGCCGGTGCGGCGCGGGTTGCGGACCGCGTTCTGGCCGGCCAGCTTGCCGGCCACGCCGAAGGGGCCGACGAGCAGCGGACGGACGAGCGCGATCACGGGCCGGGACAGCAGCGGGATCAAGATGATCACGCCGATCAGGGCGAGGAACGCGCCCGCACCGATGTACATCCGGCCGTCGTCGCCGCCGGTCGAGGCGCCCGCCACGATCCCCGCCGCGCCGAGGGCGGTGATGGCCGCACCGATGGAGTTGCGCAGCACCAGCGACTTGGTGGTGGCCACCGCGTGGACGCTGTTCATCGCCGCCACCGGCGGGATCTTCGCGGCCCGGCGGCCGGGCAGCCAGGCGGCGAACACCGTGATCAGCACGCCCACCGCGAACGCCGCGACCACGGGAGTGGCGGACAGGACCAGCGGGCCGTCGGGCATCTTCATGCCGAACGCGGCCATGCCGGAGCGCAGTCCGACGGCCAGACCGACGCCGAGGGCGAAGCCGACGGCCGAGGCCACCAGACCCACCACCGCGGCCTCGGCGAGCACCGAGCGGGTGATCTGCCTGCGGGACGCGCCGACGGCGCGCATCAGGGCGACCTCCTTGGTGCGCTGGGCGACCAGCATCGTGAACGTGTTGGAGATCAGGAAGACGCCCACGAAGAGCGCGATGCCCGCGAAGCCGAGCAGGATCTGCTTGAGGTTGCCCATGCCCTGTTCGATCTGGTCGGCCTGCTCGTCCGCGAGCGCCTTGCCGGTCCGCGCCTCCGCGGTGTCCGGCAGCAGCGGCTCGACCGCGGCGAGGATCTTCGCGTCGTCCGCGCCGGGGGCCGCGACGACGGTGACGTCCTCGAAGTAGCCCTGCTCGAGGTACTGCTTCTGGGCGACGGCGGTGTCGAAGAGGACGAGGCTGCCGCCGGCGTTGACGGCGCCGTCCTCGGTGGTGAACACACCGCTGAGGGTGTACTCCTTCACCGGGCCGTTGGTCGCGACGCGTACCCTGTCGCCGACCTCGTACTCGCCCTTGGCCGCGGACTCCTCGTCCAGGGCGATCTGGTCGTCCTCCACCGGGCCGGAGCCGTCGGTGAACGTGTACGCGGTGTCCTTGCCGTCCTTGCCGGGCGCGAAGTTGGAGCCCTTGTTGGACCAGCCGACGCCGATCAGCTTCCCGTCGGGGTCGGCGACGCCGGCGAAGCCCTCGACGCGACCGTACACCCCGGCGACGCCGTCCACGGCGGCGATCCGGTCGAGGACCTCGCCGGAGAGGCCGGGCTCCTCCTCGGGGTTGTTCGGATCGGCGTACGAGGTGACGGCGACGGCGACGTCGTCGTAGCTCTTCGCCGACTGGTTGCGGAAGGCGTTGGAGAGGGTGTCGGCGAAGACCAGGGTGCCCGACACGAACGCCACGCCGAGCATCACGGCGAGCACGGTCATCAACAGCCTGGCCTTGTGCGCGAAGACGTTGCGCAAGGCGGTACGGAACATGGGTCTTCTCTGTCCAGACGGTACGGGAGAGGGACGAGCGGGCGGCGGGGACGGGTCAGCTGGTGCGGCCCTTGGCGTCGAACCGCTTCATGCGGTCGAGCACCGAGTCGGCCGTCGGCCCGTGCATCTCGTCCACGATCCGGCCGTCGGCGAGGAAGACGACGCGGTCCGCGTAGGCGGCGGCGACCGGGTCGTGCGTCACCATGACCACCGTCTGCCCCAGCTCGCGCACGGAGTTGCGCAGGAAGCCCAGCACCTCGGCGCCGGAACGGGAGTCGAGGTTTCCGGTGGGCTCGTCACCGAAGATGATGTCCGGCTTGGACGCCAGCGCCCGCGCCACCGCGACCCGCTGCTGCTGACCGCCGGAGAGCTGCGAGGGCCGGTGGCTCAGCCGGTCCGCGAGGCCGACCATCCGGATCACGGTGTCCAGCCACTCCTTGTCCGGCTTGCGGCCCGCGATGTCCATCGGGAGGGTGATGTTCTCCAGCGCGGACAGCGTCGGCAGCAGGTTGAACGCCTGGAAGATGAAGCCGATCTTGTCCCGGCGCAACTTGGTGAGCTGCTTGTCCTTCAGGGAGCCCAACTCGGTCTCGCCGATGCGCACGGAACCGGAGGAGAAGGTGTCGAGGCCGGCCACGCAGTGCATCAGCGTGGACTTGCCGGACCCGGACGGGCCCATGATCGCGGTGAACTCGGCCTGCCGGAAGTCGACGGAGACCCGGTCCAGGGCGACCACCTGGGTCTCGCCCTGGCCGTAGATCTTCGAAAGCTCCGTGGCGCGCGCGGCCACGGCGGTGGTCCGGTCGGCGAGGGATGCGGTGGTCACGGGATGGACGCTCCTGTCGGGACGACGTGTTCTCGGGGACGTCGTCCATCGTTCCGCCGCTCCACCGCCGTGTAGTCACCCCCTGCTCCGGTTCCGGGGGGCGACTCGGGAGGGACCACCGGGCGCCGCGTCATACCTGGGGATGAGGGCGGCCCCTGAGCCGGGGGCGCGCGGAACGGGTGGAGCGCCCTTGTTCGGACGGTGAAATTCCGTCATTCCGCGTGCGTGACGGAGCGTCACACGCAAGGCTGTCGGCACGTGCTGACGGCGAGTTCGCGGTGCTGATGCTCCCTCAGGTGCCAATAAAATAAGACAAGATCGGCCCCTCCCGCCGCTGTCGACGGGAGGGCCACCGATAGGCTCGGAACCGCGAAGCGGGGCCCACGGCCTGCCCGGATGGTGGAATGCAGACACGGCGAGCTTAAACCTCGCTGCCCCTGAGCGGGCGTGCCGGTTCAAGTCCGGCTCCGGGCACCACCACGTATGCCGCTCCCGCGCCGGCCGCGAACCCGGCACCCGCGCGACCCCCTCGGTGACCGGACGCCCGCGCGTGATCGCGAGTACGCGTACTCAGGTGCCGCCGGGGAGGTCGAGCAGGAGCGCGCATACCGGCCGGGGCACGTGATCGGCACCGTTGGGGCGAGGTGTTCGCTTCGTCGGCGGGGGAGTCGTATGGCCGCCGGGTTCTGGTCGCGGGTGGTGGTCGCGGGGGCAGCCGTGGTGTCGCCGGCCGGGTGCGGCAGGGCGGACCTGGCGGTCCTCGGGGCGTCGCCGTGCCCGGAGGGGGCCTCCGCGCGGCCCGAGCGGCAGCGGGAGCGGCCGGCGGGGACGGTGTGGGCGTG
>NZ_NCTE01000657.1:0-3940 GCF_002114215.1 Streptomyces sp. 13-12-16
CGTGCCGCTGTTCGCCCGCGTCGTCCGGGCGGCCGCCCTCCGGCCGCCGCCCGCGGCCGTTGCGCCTCCCGTCTGCCGCGACCTGCGAGCAACCCGCCCTCGGCCCGCCCGGAGCCGCGCCCACCTCGTCGGAACCCGTCCCGAACCACAACGGCCCCGGCCCCGCCGAAGGAGCAAGCACCCACCGTTCCCGGACCTCCGGCTTTCCGCCCCGTCAACTCATCCGGCCTCATGGTCCTGTCCGCCGGCGATCCCGCCAGGAACCCGTGGGCACCCTGTGGCAGCGCCGCTCCGCGGCCGGCCTCGACGCTCACACCAGCCGGCCAGACCGCTGACCGGCCGACCATGGCGCCAAAAGGCCGCGCGAACAGGCGGGAGCTCTGTCCGACGGAGCCGGCTCGGCCGGGCGTGACGGGGACAGGGGCTTGATGTGGTTGTGGGGGCGGCTGGTGGGTCTGCGGCGGAGCCGACGTCAAAGGCCACTTGCCGTCGGCTCCGGTAGCATCGGAGACATGTCCGGTGCTTCGTGCGCGGCTTGTGCCGCGGTGACGAGGGCGCTCCGCTAGCGGCGGGGCGTTCGTCTCACTTCTGTTGAACGTTCCGCCGCTCCGTGGTTGAACCGGAGCGGCGCGTTCGTGCTGCTCGGAACTTCTTCTGGGCAACGGAGCACTCGGTGTTTTCAGGCATTCCCTCTTCGCGCCGGGACGGATCGTCCCCGGTGCGCGCTTGGCTGGTGCTGTGCTGCATGGCCATGCTGCAGTTCTTCATCGCGGTCGACGTGACCGTGGTCAACGTCGCCCTGCCCTCGATCGGCGCGGACTTCGGGGCCGACGGGCACGCACTGACCTGGGTTGTGGTCGGGTACACGATCACCGGCGGCGGGCTGCTGATGCTCGGTGGCCGACTGGGCGATGTGCTCGGCAGGCGCCGCATCCTCCTCCTCGGCACGGCACTCTTCGGCGCCGCGTCCTTGCTGGCCGGGCTCGCGCCGTCCTTCGCCGTGCTGGTGACGGCCCGGCTGCTGCAGGGCGCCGGGGAGGCGATCGCGCTTCCGGCAGCGACGGCAGTGATCGTGCTCATGTTCCCCGAGGGACCGCGCAGGTCACGGGCGCTGAGCGTGTGGGCAGCCGTCGCGAGCTGTGGCCTCGTCCTCGGGTTCGTGGTCTCCGGGATCATCACCGAACTGCTCGGCTGGCGGTGGATCTTCCTGGTGTCCGTACCGTTCGTCCTGGTCGTGCTCGCTGCTGCGGCCCTTCTCGTGCCGAACGAACGGCCCGCCGGGCCCGCCACCTTGGACCTTCCCGGTTCGCTCCTGCTGGTCGCGGCTCCGCTGCTGTTCGCCCTCGGAGTCATCGAGGCGGGGGAGGCGGACAGCACCCTGCCCTGGCTGCCGCCGGTGGCGCTGGTCGGCGCGCCGGCAGCCGGAGTCCTGTTCGTCAGGGTCGAGCGCCGTTCACGGAACCCGATCGTGTCGCTGCGGTTCTTCCGTAACCGGCCGCGCGTCCTGGCCAACCTCGCCACCGCTCTGCTGAGCGCGGCACTGTCCACCTCGTTCCTGCTGTTCACCTACTACCTGCAGGACCGGTCGGGCGCCGGTCCGCTCCAGGCCGGTCTGACGATGCTGCCTCTGGCGGTGTCCCTGATGGTGGCCTCGGTACTGGTGCCCCGGCTGCTCGGACGGTGGGGTGCCCGCGCCTGTGTCCTGACCGGAATCGGCTTCACCGCGCTGGCGATGACGGTCATCGCTCTGGTCTCCTCCCTCGGGGCCACCGGTTGGGCGATGGTTCCGGCCATGATGCTCATCGCGGCCGGGATGGGGTTCGGGATCGTCGGGCTGCAGTACGTCGCGGTGACCGGAGTGACCGACGACGACGCCGGCATCGCCTCCGGCGTCCAGCGGGCCGCCGACCAACTGGGCGGTTCCACCGGTGTCACGCTGTACGTCGGCATCGGGTTCGCTCCCGCCCTGGACGGCACCGACCCGTTCCTCGCCAGTGGCCTCCTGGCCGTCGCCGGGCTCGCCGCGGCCGGGTGCGTCACCTGGCGGATCTCCATGCCCGCCGCGGTGCTGGAGAAAACACCCGGGTGAGCTCGGGCAGGGCTGCGCCCGTCCGGCGGCCAGGCCGGGCGCAGCCCTGGAAACAACAGGCCCACGGTCACCACCGGCCAAGCAGCAGGCCACATGCCCGTCCTGCCTTCCTCCATCACCGGCCCTCTGCGGGAGCAGTTCCACGCGTTGGTCGCGCACCGCCAGGCCGTTCGTCCTCTGGGCCGTCATCGGCCCGCGCCCCGGAGCGGCTCGCCGCAGGAGTCCCCGGATCCCTGCACCGGGCCGCGCCGGATGCCTGTGACCAGGCCATCGGCCTGGATCTGGATCTGGGCAGCCTTGCCGTGGACGGGTGCATCGTGAAAGCCCCGGCGGTGGGGGGAACACCGGTTCCTCGCCTGCGGACCGCGGGGAATCGGGCCCGAACGGTCGCTGCCGGTCGAAGGCGGCGGGCTCCCGATCGGGATGCGTGCCCGCCGGCGCCGACCGGCACGACTCGCCGCTGCTACGCACCGCCTTGGAGACCCCCGGGCGCTTCGGCTTCCATCTGCCCGGCCGGATCACGGTGCACCTGGACCCGGGCCACGACTCGCGCGTGACCCGCGACTCAGGCCGCGCCCGCCACGCGTCAGTCGACGACGTACCCGGACCAATGAGCAGAAGAGCCAAACGAAACGGGCCGGCCCGTCGGACAACAGGTCCGACGGGCCGGCCCGTGGTGGCGGTTTCCGGTCAGGCGTCCGGCAGGGCCGCGAGGACCTGCTTGGCGGTGGTCACGCTGGACTGCGGGTTCTGCCCGGTGATCAGGTTGCCGTCGACGATCACCGTGTCGGACCAGGCTGCGCCGGCCTTGACGTCGGCGCCGCGCTCGGCGAGCCGGCTTTCCACCAGCCAAGGAGCCTGGTCGCCCAGTCCGCCCTGGTTCTCCTCCTCGTCGGTGAAGCCGGTCAGGCTACGGCCGGCGAAGACGAAGGTACCGTCCTCCTTCATGGCGCTGAGAAGCCCGGCGACGCCGTGGCAGAGCGCGGCGATGACCTGCCCGCGGCCGTCGGCGTCGGCGAGCAGGGCGCCGAGGCGGGCGTCGTCGGCGAGGTCGGTCATCGGGGCGTGCCCGCCGGGCAGGTACAGGGCGTCGTAGTCGGCGACGCGGACGGCGGCGAGGTCGAGCGGGGCCGCCAGGTCCGCCTCGATGGACTCCAGGTACACCTTGAACGCGGCGGCGTCGGCGGCGTCGACACCGCCGCGCTCGTCGAGCGAGATCGCGTCGACGGTGGGCCGGGCACCGCCCGGGGTGGCGATGCGCACGGTGTGACCCGCTTCTGTCAGTACCTTGTGCGACGCGGCGACCTCTTCGGCCCAGTAACCGGTGGGGTGGGTGGTGCCGTCGGCCAGGGCCAGGGTGTCGGCCGCCGAAATGATCATCAGGATCTTTGCCATGAGGGTCACGTCCTCGATTCGGAAAGGAGATGCGGAAGGGAGATGAAGGGATACGGACGATGTCCAGGAAGGACATCCCCAGAGTGCATCGGGGAAGCGGGCACGGCACGTCCCAGCCATAAGAAGGCTTATGTATCGTCGGTTGCGTGAAGGACTTGGATCTGGTCGCCACCTTTCTGGAGATCTACCGCCGCGGCTCACTGACGGGTGCGGCCAAGGCGCTCGGCCTGTCCCAGCCCGCCGTCAGCGGGCAGCTCATGCGCCTGGAGGAACAGGTGGGCGGCACGCTGTTCACCCGGTCGCGCAGCGGGGCCCGGCCGACGCCCCACGCCCATGAGCTGGCCCGCCGTGTCGGCCCTCACCTGGACGGCCTGCGCCACGCGCTCGGAAAGGACGACGCGGAAACCGCCCTGCGGGGCACCGTACGGCTCGGGGCGGCGGCCGAATTCGCCACCG
>NZ_NCTE01000657.1:4171-21053 GCF_002114215.1 Streptomyces sp. 13-12-16
CTGACGATACGAGGACTGACCGCGATGCCGTACGTAGACGAGGAATTCGTGCTGGTGGGCACACCCACCGCGGCCCGGTCCATCGACCCCGGTCACCTCGACGAAGATCCGGTCTCGGCCCTCGCCCATCTCCCCCTGGTCGCCTACGCCGAGGAACTGCCCATCATCCGCCGGTACTGGCGAAGCGAGTTCGGCCGCCGGCCCCCCAACCAGGTGGCCGTCGTCGTCCCCGACCTCCGCGCGGTCCTGACCGCGGTGACCGCCGACGCGGGCATCTCCGTCCTCCCCCGCTACCTGGCCGAACCCGCCCTCCACACCGGCTCACTGGAACAGCTCCACCGCAGCTCCGTCCCACCACTCAACACCCTCTATCTCGTCACCCGCTCCGGCCCCCTCGCCCCACCCGTCCACCACCTGCGAACGCGCCTCGTCGACCACGCCACCACCTGGGGTTCCCTGTAGTCACCGGGACACGACCGTCTCGAAGGGCCCGGCTGGCCGCAGCGCAAATGGGCCGGCACCGACACCGGCCCGGCCTCATCGACGGTCTCGCCGTCAAGGCCGGGCCCGACTTCCAACCGCCGTGACCTCAATCGTCAAAGACCTCTGGACGGCTGGGGCGTCTCCAGGGGTTGAGTGGTGCGACCTTGGGTTCCATTGCCCGTGGGGCAGGCCCCCTGCCGCCCACCTCGTCACTTCGCGAACCCTCCTCAGAAGCTGATTCCGACTGAGTCGGCAGCGCCAGTGACCGAACCTTCGGTCATCATCTGCGTGGCGAACCCGGATATCGCCCCCGGAGGAGGGGCACCGGTGGTGACGATCGAGCTGTACTCGATCCCCTTCTGCGTGAGGATCCCCACCACCTGGTCGAAAAGGTTGACGACCAGAGACCCGCTGTCGCCGCGTTCCGCAAGGATCGGCTGATTGGCCACGTCGTCGGTGTAGATCTCGAATGAATTTGGAGGAGTTCCGATCCCGAGCGGCTGCAGCCCCACCGCGCTCACGCGGCCGGTGGTGAGCAACGTTGTTTTACCTCGTTTCCGCACCGGATCTCCCAGTTTGGCTCTGGACGTACCGCTGTAAGCCCCGACCTCGGTAATGACCCGATCGAAGGCGACGCCGTCATCGAACTTGAACACGGCTGTGTCGGTAGCGTCTTTCCATCGGTGGAGCCTACCGATCTTGCGGTTCAGGCCGGGCTGGTATATCGAGTCGCCCTGGAGGATGTTCACTGGCTCTGTGCTGCTCGCAATCACGTGCGCGCAGGAGATTCCGACTTGCCCACCGAACACCGCGTCGTCCGCAATGCCGCCCAAAGTGCCCCCGGAGGACAGGAATCCGCCGTGTTCCGCCTTCACGGTGCCTCCACCGATCACGGGAGAGTACGTGGCGTTGTCCGCCAATGGGGTGAAGTCGCGTTGCACGACCGCCACAGGGAAAAGGGTGTCGGCCGTCAGGGCCTCCAGCTGGCTGGGCACGTTGTTCCCGTCGGTGACCAAAACGCGAATGACGACTTCGTCCGTCAACTCGACCCCGTCCTGGCGAAAGCCG
This sequence comes from Streptomyces sp. 13-12-16, assembly GCF_002114215.1. Taxonomy (GTDB): domain Bacteria; phylum Actinomycetota; class Actinomycetes; order Streptomycetales; family Streptomycetaceae; genus Streptomyces. The sequence continues at coordinate 5,723 of NZ_NCTE01000657.1, forward strand.
ACATCTACGCCTACTACGCCAGGAAGGAAGGGCAACGCCTGCCCCAAAACGGTCGCAAGCACGTCCTTGGACGCCAGCATCTCAGGTGATACATCCATTCCATCACGACCTTTCTCATCCCGTAACGGATGCCGAATCGCCGTGGTCGGACCTGTCGCGTGAGCCGGGGCCGGGCGGGCGTCGCCCAGGACCTGGGGACGCCCGGAAAGAAGCCGCCCGCTAACGCGGCTGGATCCGCATCGAAATTCACGCCGACGACGCCCTTATGGATCAGGAGCAACGACTCGCGCACATCAACGCCCAAGTACTCGACCGGAATCGTGGCCCGTGGGGAGGAGGACGGCGTGAACGGACCGCCCCTACGTGGGTCTGCAGCCGTGCATGATCATTTTTCCGGGGGTGAGTTGCGGTGCTGGGGTGTCGGCGTGCTCGACGTGACGTGGCCGAACGGTGGACGGTCGGCCGAACGGCACGACAATCGCCCGCATTTTCAGCGTGCGCCTGCTCGACCTGGACTTCAACCGCTGACGCCGGGCTCGCGCCGGGTCTGCTGAAGGACCTGCGCGAGGCCGGCCCCGACTTCGTCCTGCTGGACGGCACACTCGCCGAGTGCGACCGGGCCGGCGACTCACGCGCGGACCGCTCCCACAAGCACCGCCGGCACGGAGCGAACGTGCGAGTGGTCACCGATCCGGACGGCCGGCCGTTGTGTCTCCCACCCGAGCCGGCCGGGCCGAGCGCACGACCTGCCCTCCCCGGCCCGCACCCACCGCATCATCCGCATCGGCGAGCGCCAGGGCGTCCCCGTCCCGGCCGATCCCGCCCACCAGGGCAGTGGCCCTCTGGCTGACCACGGGCATCGAACGCAGCCCCCTGCGGGGACTCACCTCCGCCGAGAACACCGTCGACCGGGCTCCGGCCGCGGCACGGGCACCGGTCGAACGCGGTGTCGCCCGCTTGAAGTACTGGCGGACCTTCCGCAGATCCCGCTGCGGCCCGAACCGCATGACGTCAATCGCCAAAGCCGTCCTCACCCCGGAGCGGCGACGCTGAAGAATCTCAGTCATGCCTCAGGCGGCACCCGACTCGCCCTCGTGTCGTACCTACGGCCCGTCATACCTGGCGGGACGGGGTGGTGCGGCCCCCTCCGGGTCGGCGGTCCGGTCGTTCCGAGCGGCCTCGTGCTGTGGCGAGCACGACTCGGGAGACGCGCTCTGCGCCGAAGCGGCGCGGCGGACTTCCCTTCGAGTGCCGGCCACCCAGGACAGGAGGAAGCCCATGCCGAGATTCCGGACGACGTTGAACCACAGGGGCGCCAGCTCCCCGGTGTCGGACACCGCCTCCCACACGAGCATCGGTACTACCGCGATGAAGATGCCCGAGGCCAGCGCGATCCGCCTGGCTGTCGTCAGCCGCCTCCGTCCCCGGGCCGTGCTGGGCGAGAAGGAGCGGCCGCACAGCCAGCCCGCGACCACGGCCGCGACGAAAGACGGAACGATGACGGACAGGTACGGCCGCTCACCGTTCTCCGATATCAGCGAGGCGATGATCATGACGGTGGACAGAAGGCCGAAACATCCCCACGCGCCGCAGGCCGCACTCGCCTCCGTCGGCTCGGCCGATGTGGTGGTCGAAGCCTTCGGTGAGGGAGATCGCGCACTGTCCGACGTCGATCGCGTCGGGGTGCGTCGCGCCGATCCTGTGGAGCCTCCCGGCCTGCGCACGGCGAGCGGGGGCTTCCGCCCGGTCCAGTAGGTCCGGGTGTGCCGACGTACGTACGTCGTTCCCCCGTTGGGCAGGCGGCGCTTGTGGCCGCGTACCGACACGGGGGTCCTGCGTTTTCTCGCCACTCGGTCCTCCCCGGGCCGGACCACGGTCGCGGCTCCCGGTGGAGCCGTTCCTCCCGAGAGGTACTTTATATCGCAACGACTTCGGAAGTGTTCGCAGGTCATGCCCTGTCCAGCACGGCCGTGAGACCGTCCGGGCCGCAGGGGGCCAGGGGGTGGGGAGCGTTGTCCGCGTGGCTGCTGACCGGCGACGCTCACCTGGCCGAGAACCCGCCGCAGACCGCCTTGGCGAAGGCCCGGCGTGCGTCCCCCTTGAGCGCCCTGACGCACGAGCCGTCGATCGCGCAGTCGTCCATGTCCTCGTGGACCTCAAGGACGGCTCCCTGTGGAGCGCGACCACCATCCCCCTCGCCCAGGCCGAGGTCCTCATGAAGCGATGGGCTGTCAGTGGGGATCCCGCGCAGGCCGGCTACTTCTGGTCACTTTGAAGCGATCGGTTGGACACGGGGCCAGTCCTGGCCGGCCGTCACCTCGCGTGAGATGCGACGCCACCGCTCCTCCCCTCCGGGCAGGGGCCAGGCCCAGGCCGGCTGTTCCGCGGTGTTCAGGGCGTGGAGGAGGCGGACGAGGCGTGGGCCGGCGGTATTACGCGACTGGGGCAGCGGGCCACGATCCGTTTCGACGGGCGCCGGTTGACGGACCCGTCGGGGTCGGGGAACCGGCGGTGGCCGACGCCCGGGCGGGCCGGCCACCGGCTCACCGTGCGTTCGCTGGTCCGCACGCCCCGGCCTTCGAGTTCGAGCGTGATCCTGCGGCGGACCACTTGTCGTCCCGCCGCAGCAGCTCGATCCGTTCGACGATCTCGGGTGGCGTCCGGGCCGGTGAGAGTGCGGGCCGCTGGAGCGGACCTGCGGCCAGGCCTCGCCGTACGTGTCGTACCGGTTCTTCCACTTGGACAGGCAGACGCCGGCCTCGGCGGTCCGTGCGGGCGATCGGACGGCTGCGGCAGCGCTCCACGAGCCTTTGGCGTCCTCGACGTTCAAGGGGGCCGTTCGCGTGTGTCACTGGAGCACCCCGGTGCTTCGGCCGGCTTCGATCGTGGTGCGGAGGGGGAACGCGATGAGCAGTGCGACCGCGACCAGGAGCCCGCTTGCCCACAGCGGCCCGTGGGTCCCGGCCGCGGTGTCGAGGGTGGCCGCGGCGATGAGAGGGCCGGCGGCGGCGCCGACGTTGAGGGCCGCGGTCGCATACGAGCCGGCCATGGTGGGGGCTCCCGCGGCCTCGTAGAGGACCCGCGTGATCAGTGTGCTGCCCAGTGCGAACGACAACGCGCCCTGCACGAACACGAGGGCGAACAGGGCGACCGGCTCGTCGGCCAGCACGGCCAGGACCGGCCAGCCGATGAGCAGCAACGGACCACCGGCTGCGATGACCGGACCGGGACGCCGGTCGGACAGCCGACCGGCGACGGCGACGCCGACGAAGGAACCGGCACCGAAGAGCACCAGCACGACAGAGATCCACCACTCGCCCAGCCCGGCGGTGTCGGTCACCACGGGGGCGAGGAAGGTGAAGCTCGCGAACGTCGCCGCGTTCACCAATGCGCCGAGCAGCATCACCAGGATCAACCGCGGCCTGGTGAGCTGGGCAAGCTCCGCTCGCAGGGCCGGCCCGCCGGTCGCCTCTTCCTTCACACGCCCCGTGGGGATCCCCTTCAGGATGCCGAGAGCCGCCGGCAGGCAGAGAGCGGCGACGGCCCAGAAGGCCGCCCGCCAGCCGAGCAACGTGCCGAGTACCGACCCACCGGGGACACCGGCGATCGTGGCCGTCGTCGTGCCCGACAGCAGCACGGCCAGCGCACGTCCCTTCCTGTCGGGCGGGACCAGCGTGGCGGCAGCCGTCAGGGCGACTGCGAGGAACCCCGCGTTCGCGAACGCGGCGACGACCCGGGTGGCGAACAGGACCGGAAAGCTCGTGGTGACGGCGCCCACGACGTGAGCTGCCGCGAAAGCGAGGACGAACCCCAGAAGGCTGGAACGCCTGGGCCAGTCGCGAGCAAGCGCGGCCACCAGGGGGGCGCCGACGATCATGCCGACTGCGAAGGCCGAGGTGAGCACGCCCGCTGTTCCGACGGTGACGTCGAGCTCTGAGGCGATGTCCGGCAACAGGCCGGCGAGCATGAACTCCGAGGTGCCCATGGCGAAGACCGCCAGGGCGAGCAGGTACAGCGGGAGAGGCATCGAGTGGCTCCGAGGTGAGGAGAAGCACGAGAAGGTCGTCTCGTCACCGCGGCCGGCCCCGGGGGCGCACGTGTCCCACCGCGGAATGCGGCGCGACGACAGGGCTATGAGCTCAGTGGTTCAAGGGGCTGACGGCGTGACCGAAAGCCCCCACCGTGTCTGACTCAGGACTCGACATGGTCCGCACGCTACCCGACCGGTGCCCGTCGAGGCACGTCGGTTTCACCGGCGTCGGCCTGTGTCACCGACGTCGTGTCCCGCAACGGCTGTGCCGTCTCGTGGCGTTGGTTCCTCAAGGTCAGGCCTGGCGAGCGTAGGACGCAAGGCGATCGGCGAGCGCGGTGACGAGGTGGCGCAGTTCATCGGGACGCTCGATGACGAACGGCCGGTCGAGTGAGGCGAGTACCGGAGGCAGCCAGTCGAGCCGCTCCGCCCGCAGTTCGACGCGCAGCCAGCGCTCGGCCGCCCGGTCCCGGCCTGCCGCGGGCTCGTGTTCCTCCAGGCGCGCGACGCTGACGGGAAGACGGGCGCGGATCTGTTCGACTGTCCCGTGGATCCGCAAGGTCACCTCGTGCCGGTACTCGGCCGTGGCGAGCGCTGACAACACGCGCTGTGCCGGACCGGGGCCGGCGGGCGCTTCGAACGAGCCGGGCAGGGTCCGCGCGTCCGCGATGCGATCGAGCCGGAAGGTTCGGTCCTCGCCGACCCCGGCGTCCTCACCCGTGACGTACCACCGGCTCGCATGGGCGACGATCCCGTACGCGTGCAGCGTGCGTTCGCTGCGCCGTTCGTCGCGGTCGGTATAGCGGATCGAGACCGGTCGGCGGTAGCGCACCGCATCGGCGATCGTGAGCAGGACACCGGCGTCCGGGGGGTCGAACTCACCGGGCTGGTCCGTGAAGGCGAGAGCCTCCAGGAGCGTGTCGAGCCGGCGGGCGACGTGCTTGGGCAGCACCCGCCGGATCTTCGCCGCCGCCGTCTCGCTCGCCACGTGCTCCGCCGTCGTCAGCCCCGTCCGGCGGCCGGCGACCAGGCCGAGCAGCACGGCCAGCGCCTCGTCGTCGCCGAGCATGAGCGGTGGCAAGCGGTACCCAGGAGCAAGCCGGTACCCGCCGTAGCGGCCGCGCACCGATTCCACGGGCACGTCCAGGTCGACCAGATGGTCCACGTACCGCCGCACGGTGCGCCCTTCGACGCCGAGCCGGGCGGCGAGTTCGGCCGTCGTCCGGGTGCCGCCCGACTGCAGCAGCTCCAGGAGGGTCAGCACGCGGCCGGTGGGTCGAGGCATGTTCGCAGCGTAACGCGGATACAGGACCGATTCCGTCCACTATCTCTCCTAGCCTGCGTGGTGCACGACTCCAGCGCAGCAAGGAGATTTCCATGGACTTCGTCTCGATCCGCATCATCACCAGCGACGTCGCGCGCCTCGTCGAGTTCTACGAGCGCGCCACAGGGGCGCGGGCGACGTGGGCCACCGAGGACTTCGCCGAACTCAGGACCTCGGGCGCCACCCTCGCGATCGCCGGTACCCGCACCGTCCCGCTGTTCGCCCCGGGCTCCGCCCGCCCGGCGGACAACCACAGCGTGATCACCGAGTTCCTCGTCGACGACGTGGACCGCGTCCACCAGAACCTGACCGGCACCGTCACCGACTTCGTCAACGAGCCCACCACGATGCCCTGGGGCAACCGGTCGCTGCTGTTCCGCGACCCCGACGGCAACCTCGTCAACTTCTTCACCCCCGTCACCCAGGCGGCCGGGGAGAAGTTCGCACGCTGACGCCGGGCGAAGCCGCTCACACGGGAGCCCTGAGATCCCAGGGCTCCCGACGAACGCGGCCGCCGAGTCCAGGAGCCCGGGGAGGAGTGGTACGACGAGCAGTGCGGCGGGTGCCGGTTCCGGATCGCGCTGAGCGGTGACCTGGGGCGGGACCGGGGCGTCTGCACCCACGCCGGGTCAACGTTCGACGGGCAGGCGCGATTCGAGCACGACGGCTGCACGTCCTTCATGATCCGCACTGACGCCTCATTTGGCTGACCACCCTGCCCAGCCGCCCCCTGTCCGGGCCGGCGCCCGCACCTGCTTGCGCCGCATCCTCGCCCACAACGCGCCCGCGTCCACGCGGCGCTCCCGTCGCGGTACCCAGCGGGCTCGCCCCGGCGTTCCTGGCAGGGACGCCCACAGGGCACGGGACCCGCGCCGTGTGAGATCGTCGTGCTCGTGATCGAGTCCTGGACGACCGATGACGACACCCCTGTCCGTGTGTCGTCCGAGACGGTGCCGGATACCCTCCGGGCGAGAATCGACGGCGGGCGGCTCGAGACGTGGTGGACCAGTTCGGCCGGACGATCCCTGTGCTTCGTGACGAACACCGAGCGCGCGATGGTGATGCTGTTCCAAGGAGAGGGAGACCCCGGCGAGCATGCCGTGGACCCGCAAGCCGAGGGATCCAGCGACGGGTTCGTCCTCTCCAGTGGGCAGCACGACGAGTATCCGGACCAGGACACCGTCTTCATCAGTGAGGCGTTCAGGCTTGTCAAGCACATCATCAGCACAGGATCGTGGCCTGCCGACGCACGCTGGGTGGCCGACCGCTGAGACGACCACCCGTTCGGCGACAGCCGCTGTGGCGCTCGTATCATGCCTGGATGCCCAAGCCCTTACGGATCAGCCGCCGCACGTCGGTTGCTGCGTGGGCGGTGTTGTGCGCGGCCGGTGTCGCCGCCACCGCCGCGCTGAACGCCTCCCCGGCGCCTGACCCGCAGTCCGAGAAGCGTGGAAGGCCCGTCAGCGCCGAGTGCGCCGAGTACATCGCGGACGTCGAAAGGCAGTTGGCCAAGGCCGAGGAGGAAGGCGACGAGGACGGTGCGTTGGCCTTCGTACGAACCCGGACCGGAACGGACGACTGCAGCGACGAGATCCGCGACCACTTCAGCGGCGACCGGAGCGCCGCGACGAAGCCGGAGCCCACACCGTCGCGGGTGTACTCATCCTGCCTGGCGGCCGACACCAAGCCGACGCTCACAGGCGACGCCCCGTGCGACGGCCGATGAAGAGCCTCCGCGATGCCTGTGCCCGCCCCACCGCGCGGGCGTCGGCCCTCGTGCGGCCGAGCACCGCGGGCGGCTTCTGGGGGCGGTGAACCGGTTGAGGCTGTCTGTGATCGACCCTCGGCGCTCCGGCCGCCGGTGAATGTCGCGGAGATCGGCCGGAGCCTGCTGCCGCAACGGCGGTCACGCGACCGCCCGCACAAGGTGAGATCGTGCATCACCCCCGTACGGCAGCAGAGTGCCGGCCGGCCAGCCTCCCGGTCACGATCACGTTGAACAGTCGGTGGGAGGGACATCAAAAACAACGGCATTGTCATCCGTTCGACAGGGGGGCATGGCCATGCCGGGCCCGGAGGCCGGCGGCCCTCTTGCCGGACCGTTGAAGACGGAACAGGACAGCACCACCTCCTGGACCACCACACCGGCGTCTTCCGTACCCGTCGCCACCGACCACTCCCCACGCCGCACCGGCACAGCCATGATGGGAGCGCTCCCGCACCACCGCACGTGCAGATCTCCCGACACCGGAAGGACCGCTCATGCGCACCGCTCCCCATCTCTCCCGGCGGGCACTGCTCACGGCCGCCACCGCGAGCGTCACTGCGGGTGTCGCCGCCGCCGCGGCTGCTCCCTCCCAGGCATCCGTCGCCCACCACTCCCCGCTGTCCGCCGTATCCGCTGGGTTCCGGACGGTGGGCCGGGTCAAGAAGGCAGCCGACGGATCGGTGCAGTACACCTGGCCCGGCATCGTCTTCGAAGGCCGGTTCTGCGGCACCGGCGTCGGGATCGTGCTCGACGACTCCGCCAACGACTACGACGTCCAGATCGACGGAACGACCGTCAGCACAGTGGTGACTCCCGGGCGCACCACGTACTGGGTCAGGGATCTCGCCGACACCGCGCACACCGTGCGGCTCGTCAAGCGGACGGAGAGCCCGTGGGCCGTCGCCCGCTTCGGCGGGTTCGTCGCCGCTCGGGGAGGAAAGGTCCTCGCCGCCCCCGCGGCGCGGAGCAGGCAGATCGAGTTCATCGGCGACTCCTTCACCGCCGGGTACGGCAACGCATCGGGTACGCGCGACTGCTCGGCCAACGGAGGAGTCGACCGGAACAGCAACGCGGACCTCGCCTTCGGCGCCCTCACCGCACGGAAGCTCGACGCCGACTACCAGCAGAACGCGTTCTCCGGCCGTGGCATGGTCCGCAACTACAACGGTGGCGAACCCGGCACCGATTACCGCACCTACTACGACCGGGCCCTGCTGAACGTCGTCGGCGATGTCTGGCGCAAGCCGCGCGGCTGGCGGCCGCAGGTCGTCGTCATCGGCCTCGGCATCAACGACTTCTCGACCCCGCTCCACCCGGGCGAGCCGTGGGCCACACAAAGTGAGCTGATCGCCGCCTACACGAGTGCCTACCACGGCTTCCTCGACAAGCTGCGGGCCCGCTACGGAAGCAGGACGTTCCTGGTGGTCAGCGCCACCCCGGTGTCCGGCACCGCCTTCGCCGACACCGCCCAGGGCATCGTCGAGGACCGCAACTCGCGGGGAGACGACCGGGTCGGCTACTGGCACTACGACGATCCCGGCCTGGACCGGCTCGGCTGCGACTGGCACCCCTCGCTCCGCGACCACCGGATCATCTCCGGTCTGCTCGACCAGCACCTCGCCACTCTGCCGCTGGACTGGTGACCGGGGGGACGGTCCGGGTCGGGCGAGGCCCGGACCGTCCGCGATGTTGCGGCAGGCCCGGGGTCGGCGGCCTGCCGGGTGTCCGCCGAGGTCGTCGGCCGGCATGACCGCGGCCTCGACCGGCCCCGGGAAACATCGGTACAGCGGTCAAGACCGGCCGCGGCTCGGCGACCACAGCCGAGCTGCGTCAGTCCAGGCAGAACTCGTTGCCCTCGGGTGCTTCCAGCGGGTCCGCGTTCGGGCCGGTCGGAGGAGTCTCCGCAGCCGTGGCAGTCCCAGCGGGCGTGTCGTCGAAGCACTCCGAGCAGGACCCTCAAGGTCTTCGGCGTTACTGGCGCAGAGCATTTGTTCTTCGGCTGTTGCCTTCCTGGGCGAGCAGGTTCGTGGCCCTTCTGCGTGGCCCCGGGCTGTGGAAATCCACTGGTCGAAACCGGTTCGGCACGGGATGCTGCACATGTGATCGAGCGAGAAGCCGCCGTTCGGACTGTCGAGGAGCAGCTGGAGCGCGACTATCAGCGGTGGCGTGCTGTGAACGCGGACGCGGTGAGGATGGCCGTGACCCGTGTCGAGGAGCACGAGCTGGTGTGGATCGTCTCCTGGCAGTCCGAGGACTTCGTACGCACCCGGAACTCGAAGTACGCGCTGATCGGCAACGGGCCGTATCTGGTCGACCGTGTCGACGGGGGACTGCACCGGATCGGTGTCGTCTCCTCGGCGACCGGGGAGTGGGAGGCCGACTACCGGGCCCGGATACGTGGGCTGAGTGGGCCTGTGGGTGCGCGCTCGCCGAGGCCGTAGATGTGAAGGGCGGACGTTAGCCTGTCGGTATGGCAGAGCGTGTCACTCCGGGTCGTACGGGCGGTCTGATCACTCTGGGCGCCGCGGATGCTTTGTGGGCCGGTTCGACGGCAGGAAGCGCTGTGCCGACGGTTTCTGCGGCGTTCACCGGTTCTCCTGCTCACGCCCGGGCGGGTTACGTCCTGCTCGGGGGCTGTGCGGTGGCGACGGTGAGGGCCGGCGGCGGGTGGGGTGTTGTGGAAGCCGAGGTGCGCCGGGCGGCGGCGGAGCTGAACACGGTGGAGATGGACCGCCGCGACCTGGTCCGCATCGGTCCGTTCCGTGACGGGGCGAAGCAGGAGCGCGATGAGGAGACGTTGCTGCGATGGCGCCGGCGCATCGCCCGGGAACTGCAGGAACGGGACGACCCCGAGCGGGCTGACGGCCGTCTCTGCCATCTGGCGGGGATCGACTGGCGTCGGATACTCGTGGAGAAAACCCGAGACGGAGCGCAGCGCACGTGGTGGCTGCCACGCGCTGTGGTCAGGCTGCTGGATGTGGCCGAGCACACCGAAACGCGGTGGCTGCGAGCCGCGCGGACCCGCCAGACAGGCACAACCGTCGCCGAGTCGCCCTCCCGCCACCGGCAGTCCCGAACCGCTGACGCCCCGCAGACGACGAGCCCCGACCACCCGACCGTCCCGCTGCGTCCGTACAAGGAGGAACTGAAAGGCCACCTGTACTCGGTGCTCAGCAGGAAACCCGGCATCTCCCGCAAGGTGGCCGGGTGGACGTGCGCCGTCTGCCGCACCGCACCCGCCGCCGTACTCGACCACTGCCACGAACACGGCTACGTCCGCGCCCCCGTCTGCCACTCCTGCAACACCCAGGAACGACCCGACCACCTCTACGGCAACGACATCCGTGTGGCCGACCACTACACACGTCTCTTCCACACCCACGCCGCCGAATGGCTCCGCCACTGGCACCGCTGCCCCGGCTGCCGCGCACGCACCACCCTGCCCCTGCCCCACCTCGCCGCATGGACCGCCCACATAGCCTGCCGCCCACTGCGCCCGACCCACCGCGACCCCAGGAGCTCCCGCGGGCGCAAACCCTGCGGTGCGCTGCGCGTGTCCTGGACCGGCAGCCACCATGCGCCCGCCTCCTGCCAGTTCACCGTCGCCGTCGACCTGTGCCCCTCAGGTGAGCACCGTGTCCTGGCGCACGTCCCCTACCGCGAAGCCGCCGAGCGGTTTCGCACCTGGCTGGCCGAGACCGTCCCCGCCGTGGCGGCCGAAGCCGGACCCGACCGCCTGGACGACCTCCCCACCCGTTTCCGGCCGGTCATCGCGGACACCAGCAGCGAGGGCCAGGCACTTTTCTGAACCAACGCTGACAGACCCGATGGCGTTTGCCGTGCACGAGAACGTCTCTGCGGCGGGGACGCTGCGCCGCGGGGCGACGACTCGTTCCCCGGCCTCGGCCGTGGGGCGGTCCGCGTCGCCGGAACCGGCGACGCGGGTGCCGCCGGCATCGCAGGGGCCGGAAAGTGAGCAGACAGATGCAACCGACGTTCGTACTGGTTCACGGAGCTTTCGCGAACTCCTTCTCCTTCGCGCCGCTCCGGGCCGAACTCGGCCTCCTCGGACACCGCTCCGTCGCCGTCGGCCTTCCAGGGCACGGGTTCGCGGCGACGTACCCGCGCGCCCACCAGGCACCGCAGGACCTCGAAGGGCTCGCCACCGCGCCCGGGGCCATCATGGGCGTCACGCTCGCCGACAACGCCACGCACCTCATCGGGATACTGGAGCGAGCCAAGCGGAACGGGCCCGTCATCCTCGTCTCCCACAGCCGGGGCGGCATGACGGCCACCGTCGCGGCCAATCGGCGGCCCGACCTGATCGACCGCATCGTCTACGTCTCCGCCTGGTGCCCCGTCGACCTCGACGTCAGCGCCTACTGGGCCGAGCCCGAGATGGCCACGGATGACGCCACGGGGCCGGCCTCGGCGATGGTCGGGAACCCCGCCGAACTCGGGCTGCCGCGCTCCAACTTCCGCACCGCCGACCCCGGCGTCCTCGAGGCCTTCAAGGCGGCGTTCCTCGCCGACGGGACGGACGAGGAGTTCATGGTCTTCCTCAACACCTTCCAGCCCGACGAGAACCTCGACGCCGGCACACCCGACGACCGGGCACGGGCCGACACCTGGGGGCGGATCCCCAGGACGTGCATCCGGCTGGCCGAGGACGCCAGCGTGCCGCTCGCCATGCAGAACCGGATGATCCGCGAGGGCGACGCGCTGACGCCGGAGAATCCCTACGACGTCCGTACGCTCACCAGCAGCCACCTGAAGTGGCGGGTCGACCCGGCACCGGCGGCCCGGGTGCTGGGTGGACTCGCCGCGCTCTTGCCTGCCGACTCATGATCGGAGCCGGACGAGGGGAGCAGCGGCGGTGACAGCGCCGAGGCAGCCGTACCCTTCGCGTTTCCGTGCGGGGAGCGCGGATGCGGTCCGTCACCGGCTCGAACCAGGCCGTGTCTGACGGATGATCTCTCGCACGGGTGAGCAGTCGCCTGCCGGAGCGGGCGTCAGGCAGGGACGATCCGGCCGTCCTCGATGCGGAATTCCTCGGTCGGCGAGCAGCCGATCGACGGCGTGATCAGCAGGCTGACGGCGACCGGTGCGGGCTGCGCACCGGAGGTGGAGAACTCGCACACCGCGTGGCGGCCGGTCAGCGGGAACCAGAACCAGGAATCCGCCTTGCCGACCAGAGCACGGTCCGATTCCCTCCACGCGCCGTTCTCGAAGGTGAAGACCTGGAGGCGCACGGATGCCGCGAGCGGGTCGGTCCGCGACCTCAGAGCGGTGAGTGTGAACTTGAAGTCCTCGTCCAGGACCGATGAGGCGATCCGTCGGCGCTCCGCCGGCCGGGACTCGGTCTGCGTTTCCTTCCCCTGACCGGCCGTCGGGCGGGCCTGCGGGTCGGTCGGCGACGGGTTCGGAGGGCCACCGGCGGTTGCGCCGATCGTGGCCGTGACGGCCGTGGCGGTGGCCGCCACGACGACACCCCAGCCCGTGAGCGTACGGAAGTTCTTGGTCACGACGTCTCCACGTGTGGTGAACGGGTGCGTGTTCCCGAGGTGCTGCGCACCGTCTTCGAACCGGCGCGCCCCACGGTCGACCGGGGCCGTGCCGGCACCGGTCCGAATGACGCCCTTTTGCCCGGCGGCTCGGGGAAAGACGACCAGGAAGGGCCGGTGACGGGACTGTCCGATGCCTGATGCGGGTCGGAACGGTTGTTCCCGTCACCGCGGCCCCGGGCGGTGTCGGTACCACTCGACGCGGCTACTTGCCGGGGGAGGACGGATGCACGGGCGTCGGTGCCTCGGCCGGACCGCGACCGTCCTCGGTCCGGTGAGGCCGCACGCCGGAGAGTTCGAACGTGAGTTGCCAGGTCGCCGGCGTCAGCACCCGCTGCGTCACCTGACCATGAGCCCGACGGAACTCCCCGGTACCTCCGGTGATCGCGTTGACGACCGGAACCGGTACCGGAATTCCGGTTTGCTCACCCTGAACGGTGATCTGACCTTCCGGCAGCACCGCGGTCGACGCGCACTGTCCCGCGTTGCGTTCGAGGTCGGTGATGACGCAGAACCCACCGATGCGCCCGATGACGGATTCCCCGCCTCCCTCGGCCGACGTCAGGTCCCCGCTGAAGACGAACTGGTCGCCGACGCTGCGGCCCGCCGCCCCCAGGTCGAGCTCTTCGCCGACGCGCAGCCGAGCCTCCACGTGGATGGCGCGGCTCTTCGCCGAGGTGCCGTCGTCAGGGCGGGGTGCCGCAGCCGGGGCCGTCTCCGGGGGGACCACGTCGGCCGACGCGGGCCCGATGAGGGCGATCCCGGCAGAACAGCCGAGAACCGCAACGGCGAAGAACATGAAGGGTCGGCCGGCGAAGCCCATGGTCGCCTCCGTGTTTGTGGGAATGAACAGGGTCGGTGCCGCCAGGCTTCGTCCGAGGTCGACGCGGCCGGACGGTGGCGGTTCGGGTCGGTTGACGGAGGGAGGGGCACCCGGGCGGTTCCCGGGGCCGTGGGCGAGGACGTACGAGAAGACCCGCGGAATCACCGGGAATCCTCGTCACGCTCACCCTGGTGGTGACGCATCTCGTCCGAGTTCGTTCATGACGGGCCCTCCGTCTGGCGGAAACGCTAATGGCGGCCGTGGCGACGTGCTCAGCAGAAGGACGGCGATGGGGCCATTGGGGTGCATTTCCCGGGGTGAAAGGGGAGAGGCCTTGCGTGCGGCGGGTCTGTCGGGGCACGCGGACAAACGCCGTCCTCGCCCGAGACCGGTGAGACCTCGCCGGCTCGCCCCTGCCCTGCCCGGTGGAGCGGTTCCTCGTGCGCGTCACGAAGGACGGGTGACCTACCGGGCCACCTTGATCAGCCGTCCTCGGTGTACTGCCCGCGCCCACCGGGGGAGCGCCGGATCGGTCCGATCAGCCCTTCGCGTTCGTAGGCGCGCGGTGTGTCGGGGAGACGCCGGTGAGTCCGGCCGCTGCTGCCGGGGTGAGGAGGACGGTCACAGGGCTCCTCGTCCGGCCGTTGCTACCGCGCTTCGGCGAAGCGCGCCAGGTGCTCGTCGCTCAGCCGCACACTGCGTGCGGCGAGTGCCTCCTCGATCTGCTCCACCCGGCTCACGCCGACGATGGGGTCGATCCCCTGGCGCATCAGCCATGCGAGGACGACCTGGTTCCTCGTGGCCGCCAGCTCGCCGGCCACGTCGTCCAGAACCGAGAGCACCCGAGTGGTACCGGGATGATCATAAGTCTGCGGAAGCGGCTTGTCCGCGCGCACATAGGAACCCCACATCAGCGAGCTGTACGACCACATGGTGAGCCCCTCCGACTGCGCGAAGTCCAGGTCCTCGTCGGTGAGCAGGCGATGGCCGCCTTCCGCGAGCGGGGTGAGGGGGCGCGGCTGGACAAGTGAGTGGCGCAGCTGCAGGGCCGTCCAGGGTTCCACGCCCTGCTCCCGGGCGAGTGACCGGGCGCGCTCGACGCGCCAGGCAGCATGATTCGCCGCCCCGACGCGCAGGGCCGTTCCCTTCGTGACCAGCTCGCCGAAGGCGCCGACGGTCTCCTCCAACGGCACAGTGCGGTCCTCGGCGTGAGCCCAGAGGAGATCGACGTGATCGACTCCGAGACGCTCCAGGCTCCCTTCGAAACCAACTCGTACGGCGGGGGCGGAAAGTCCTTCGGCGCTCTGTGGCCAGGAGTGCGGAACGAGCGGATTCTGCCGGACCTTCGTCGCGATCCGCACCGCGTCGCGCGCGCCGGGGCGGGATCGAAGCCACGCGCCGATGACACGCTCGCTGGCACCGCCGACGCCACTCGGATCGACCCAGAAGGAGTAGCAGTTCGCGGTGTCGAGCCAGACACCGCCTCCACCGACGAAGGAGTCGAGGATCGCGAAAGCTTCGTCCGGGCCGACGCGGGTGCCGAAGTCCATCGTCCCGAGGACGATCTGGGGGGCAGTGGTGTTGATGTCCATGCCCCCCATCCTCAGATCTGGAGCGCGCTCCAAGTCAAGTGCGATTGGGGAGACGATTCGAGACCCGGCCTCCGGCAGCCGTCTGTTCGTTTTCCCGGAGGCTCGTGTGAGCACCCCCGCAGCCCGACCCCACCGGCGGCCCGCCGCCCCCGCCCCGACGTGCCGCGTCACGTCCTGTCGCGCACCCTCGCCCGCACCGGCCTGCTGGACACGCAGAGCGGCCACGTCGC
>NZ_NCTE01000657.1:21168-25429 GCF_002114215.1 Streptomyces sp. 13-12-16
GACCGGACCGGGACACCGCGAACGGGTGCCGGGCCGCAAGCGGGGCCCGGTGTCGGCGTATGCGTGATCGCGCACGGCCACGCACGGACGGATGAGGCCGGTTCGTGGCGTGTGGGGTCAGTTTTCGTCCAACGCCGCTGCCCGTTCCTGGAGGGCCTTTATCAGCGTTCTGGCCTGAGGGTTGTTGCGTCGGTGGATCGTGGCGACGCCGAGGTGGCGGGTCGGTGCCGGCGGCGTGATCGGAACGGTGCGTACCCCTGCCATCTGCGGGGTCTGCGCGATGGACGGGATCAGCGAGATGCCGACGCCGGCAGCGACGAGGGAGCGGGCGAAGAAGTAGTCGGTCGTCGTGCCGCGTATCTCCGGGGCGAATCCGGCGCGTTCGGCGTAGCGGCGCAAGTAGGTCTCGGTCTTCAGGCAGCCGAGCACCCAGGGCTCGGCTGCCAGTTCGGCGATGTCGAGGGCTTCGCGGGCGGCCAGGGGATGGCCCTCGGCCAGGACGACATGCAGAGGGTCGTCCATGAGCGCCGTCCACGCCAAGCCGGCGTTCCGGCCGGGCAGCGGGCCGTCGAAGTGGTAGGCGAGGGCGAGGTCCACGGCGCCCTGGCGGACCAGTGGCAGGCTGTCTTCGGGCTCGGCCTCCCTGACGTGGACCACGGTGCCGGGATGGGCTGTAGCGAGGTGGGCGAGTGCGTCGGGCAGGAGGAGCCTGCCGCCGCTGGTGAAGGTGGCGATGGTGAGGTGGGTGCGACCGCTGCCGAGCCGGTCGACCTGCTGCTTGGCGTGTTCGAGCTCCGCGGCGACCGACTCGGCGGCACCGACCATGATCCGGCCGGCCGGGGTGAGGGTGACTCCGCGGGTGCTGCGCGCCACGACCTGGGCGCCGAGGCTGCGTTCGAGGGCGGCGACGTGCTGGGACACGGCCGAGGGGGTGAGACGGAGGGCTGCCGCCGCCCGGTTGAAGCTGCCGTGTTCCGCCACGGCCCGAAGGACACGCAGCCGCTGCACATCGATCAACAGTTTTCCTTGATGCGTATTCAGTAAGCAGGCACTTCTGCTGACGACGGTAGGTGTTCAGGATGGGCGCATGCAAAGGATCTGCGTGATCGGCGGAAGCCGGTACTTCGGGAAGCTCCTGGTGAAACGCCTGCAGGCGGCCGGTCACCAGGTCACGGTGATCAACCGCGGTTCGACCCCGACGCCGCCGGGTGTCGAACACCTCGTCGTCGACCGCGATGACGAGGCCGCCCTGATCGCCGCGCTCGGCTCCCGCACCTTCGACGTGGTCGTCGACCAGGTCTGCTACACCCCGGTTCAGGCCGCCATCGCCTGCGTTGCTTTCGACGGTCGCACCCGGCGCTACGTCATGACTTCCACCATCGAGGTCTATGATCCGGCAACCGCCGGGTCGCCTACCGTCCCGCACGGCACTCCGGTGCCGGAGGAGACCGTGGATCCTGCCACGTGGCGGGCGCGCATGGACCTGCCCTGGCACGACGCGGCGTACCTGGAGGCGCACTACGCCGAGGGCAAGCGCCAGGCGGAGGCCGTTTTCGCTCAGCATCCCGGGTTCGATTACGCCGCCGTGCGCAGCGCCCACGTGCTCGGTGGCGGCGCCCAGGAGTTCACCGGCCGGCTGGCGCACTACATCGGACACATCACCCAGGGCACGCAGATCCTGGTGCACGACGGGGCGCTGCCCACGGTCTTCATCCATTACGAGGAGCTGGCGGGCCTGCTGCTGTGGGTGGCCACGGTCACCAGCGTCACCGGCCCGGTCAACGCCTGCTCCGACGGCCCGCTCGACGTTCACGGCCTGGGTGCCTTGATCGCCACACAGGTCGGCCGCAAGGCCGTGTACCGGA
This sequence comes from Streptomyces sp. 13-12-16, assembly GCF_002114215.1. Lineage (GTDB taxonomy): Bacteria > Actinomycetota > Actinomycetes > Streptomycetales > Streptomycetaceae > Streptomyces. Next base: position 23,034 of record NZ_NCTE01000657.1, read on the forward strand.
GCGTTGCCGCGGGCGAGCCGGCCTCGCCGTTCTCCTTCGACCGCCATTACGCCATGAGCAACGCCCGCGCGAAGGGCCTCGGCTTCTCCTTCTCACACACCGCCGACTGGCTTCCCGGTGTCGTCGCCGAGGCCCTCGACGCGTCCGACGCCCCCGCCACCTGAGGACACCGGGACCATGCGCTACCGCACGATCGGAAACACCACCGTCAGCGCTGTCGGCCTGGGTGCCATGCCGATGTCCATCGAGCGCCGCCCGGACGAGGAGCGGGCCGTCGCCACCATCCACGCTGCCCTGGACGCCGGGGTCACGTTCATCGACACCGCCGACAGCTACCACTGGCACGCGGGCGAGGAGGGCCACAACGAACTTCTCATCGCCCGCGCCCTGGCCCGCTACGGCGGTGACACCTCCGGCGTCCTCGTCGCCACCAAGGGCGGCCGTGGACGCCCCGGCGACGGCAGCTGGACCGTCACCGCCACCCCCGCCCACCTCAAGCGTGCCGCCGAGGCTTCCCTGAAGCGGCTGGGCACGGAGGCCATCGGGCTGTACCAACTGCACAAGCCGGACCCGGCCGTGCCCTGGGCGGAGTCCGTGGGCGCGCTGCGCGAGTTGCTCGACGCCGGCATGATCCGTGCCGCCGGGATATCCAACGTCGACACCGACCAGATCCGTGAGGCGCGCGCGATCCTCGGCGACGGGCTCGTCTCCGTGCAGAACCGGTACTCGCCCGCCGTGCGCGACGCCGAGCCCGAGCTGCGGCTGAGTACGCGGATGGGGCTGGCCTTCCTGCCCTGGAGCCCGCTGGGCGGCATCTCCCGCAGCTCCCTCGACGGACCGCCCGGACCGGCTTCTGCGGGCACCGCCTTCCACCGCATCGCGGCCGAACACGGCGTCAGCCCGCAGCGGGTCGCCCTGGCCTGGCTGCTGGCCCGCTCCCCGACGGTGATCCCGGTGCCTGGAGCCAGCCGTCCGGCATCGATCCAGGACTCCGCCGAGGCGGCCGAACTCGAGTTGAACGAGGCGGAGCAGGCGCAGCTGGAAGACGCACTGCTCAACTGAGTCGGCGTCACCCATCGGCCGTGCGCGGCGCTCGACGTGGCCGGACACCTGGTGACGTCCGTCCGTACGCAACGGGGGAGCGGAACGCGTACGCCGACACCTGGCCGTGGACGAGCTCGGCCTGGCCGTCGCTGTCACCGTCCTCCTCGCGAGCACGCCCGTCAACGCCGCGGGTGGGGTCGATCGGCGCAGGATGAGATCGGGGGAAGGGGGAGGGCTACGGTCGGTCCGTGGTGGGGTAGGCGGCGACGAGCGTGCTGAACGTCTCGACGGGATCGTCGTCCAGTGCCGGGAGGCTGCCGCCGAGCTGCAGGGTGGCGAAGCCGTGGGCGAGCGACCAGGCGGCCAGCGCGGCGCGTCGGGCATCGGGACGGCCGGCGGCGGGAAGGCCCTCGACACCGGAGCGCAGTGCGCGGAAGGCCCGCTTCTTTGCGGCGACGAGCTCCGGGTCGTCACCGTGCAGTAGCTGGGGCCGGAACATCACCTCGAAGTGGGCCGGGTGACCGAGGGCGAACTCGACGTACTGCGCCCCCAGTTCGCGCAGCCGGTGCGTGGTGTCGGCCGGCACCACGGTCAGCGCGGTGGCCAGCAGTTCGAAACCTTCCGTGGCGATCGCGGTCAGCAGCCCGGCCTTGTCCTTGAAGTGGTGGGCGGGGGCGGCGTGTGAGACCTTGGCGCGGCGGGCGAGGCCGCGGAGGCTGATCGCGGCGACGCCGTCGCTGCGGATGACGTCCAGTGCGGCGGAGAGGACGGCCCGGCGCAGATCTCCGTGATGGTAAGCGGGTGTTGCAGCCATGGGCGGCAGGCTACCCCAGATCTAGCCATTGACAAGATGTGGGCGGTGACGCAATCTAGTCAGCGTCAAGTTCCTGTGGGACGCGTGACAGCGACAGTGACAGCGAAGGAAGCGCCATGACGCACGGCCTCGGCACGGTCCGACAGATGTGGCAGCTACTGGAACCGGTACACGCCACCCTCTACTACGCGCCGGAGGCATCGGAGGAGGCCGCGGCTCTCGGCTACGCCACCGACGAACGCTGGCCGAGCTACTTCGCCTACCGCGCCGCACCGCTCGGTCCGGCCGGCCCGCGGCTGGTGAACGCCCTCTTCTACAGCTTCAGCCCGCGGATGGTGGAGCGCCACACCGCACCGGCCTGGCGGACCGCCACGCCCGACCAGGTCCTGGACGCCCGGAGCCGCGCGATGGACCGCGCGCTGCGGAAACTGCTCGGGGACCGGATCGGCTCGCCGGAGCTGCGCGAGGCTGCGCAGCTGGCCCGCCGCGCCGCCTCGGCGGCGGACACGGCAGGCCGCCCCATGGCCGCCGCGAACGC
>NZ_NCTE01000658.1 GCF_002114215.1 Streptomyces sp. 13-12-16
TGGCTCGGGGGCGCGGGCCGTCCGGTGGCCGCGGGCCGGTCGTGGCCTGTCGCGCCCACGCGGCGGAGCCGCGCATGTGCCTGCCCCGCGCCCCTGGGGCCGGCTCTCACGGACGGAGAAGGACCAGGTGGGGACGGACCGGGACAGGGACGCGGTGAGGGCGGCGACCGAGGGAGAGCCGCGGCTCATGGACCCGGCCGCGTGCTCCTCGCGTGCCGAGGTGGTGCGCCTGCCGGACCCGGAGTTCACCGAGGTGGGCGCCTCGGGCCGACGCCACACGTACGAGGAGATGCTCGCCGAGCTGCACGACCACCCGGGCGGCCCGGTGGACGAACCGTCGGAGATCACCGGCGTCCTCCTCGCACCCGGCCCGGTGCACCTCACGTACGAGACCCGCTTCGACGGCCACCGGGCCCGCCGCAGCTCCCTCCGACGCAAGCACGACGACCGGACGGGCCGGCGCATGTACTACCACCAGGGCACCCCGGTCCCCTGAAGGGGCACGGCCGGTACAGGGGCGCGGGGCCGTGCCGACACGCGGCTCCGCGCGGGCCGGAGCCCCCAGGGACGGGAGGGGCGGCGGGGGCGAGGAACCCCCACGCCCGCCCGCGTCAGCGCTCCAGCAGCATCCGCTGCAACTCCCGCGCGGCCCGAGGCGGAGCCACATCGCTGCGGTGGGCCAGGGCGATGGTCCGGTACAGCCCCGGCCGGGCCAGCGGAGTCACCCGCAGCCCGTGCCCCGAGCGCGCGGCCACCATCCGCGGCACCACCGCCACCCCCAGCCCCGCCCGTACGAAGCCCAGCACCGCGTCCATCTCGCCGCCCTCCACCGCGAATCCGGGCTCGAAGCCCTCCGCACGGCACGCCGCCACGGTCAGCTCGCGCAGGTCGTAGCCGTGCCGGAACATCACCAGGCGTTCGCCCTCCAGGTCGGCGATGCGCACGGTGCGCCGGCCCCGTCCCGGCCGCGGGACGTCCGGGGAGGAGACGACCACCAGGTCCTCGCGCAGCAGCTCCACCGTGGTGAGCGCGGGGGAGGGCGTCGGCAGCGGCAGGACCACCAGGGCGAGGTCGAGCGCCCCGCGGGCCAGCTCCCGCACCAGATCGTGGGAGCCGCCCTCCTCGATCAGCAGCCGGACGCCCGGGTAGCGGTCGTGGAAGGCGCGCAGCACGTCCGGCAGCAGCCCGGTGCACAGGCTCGGCGTCGCCCCCAGCCGCACCCGCCCGCTGCGCAGCTGCGCCACCTCCTGCACCTCGTGCCGGGCGGTGTCCGCGTCGGCGAGGATCCGCCGGGCCAGCGGCAGCAGCGCCTCGCCCGCGTCGGTCAGCGTGATGTTCCCGCGCGCCCGCCGGAACAGATCCGCCCCCAGCTCCCGCTCCAGCGCCTTGATCTGCTGCGACAGCGACGGCTGCGCCACGTGGACCAGCTCCGCGGCCCGGGTGAAGTGCCGGGTCTCGGCGACGGCCACGAAGTACTGGAGCTGCTGGAACTGCATGACCCCATCATAGCCTCTGGCTATCGAAACGAGCCGCACCATGTCTTGGACCGATGGGGTCCTCCGGCCCTAGCGTCTGGTGGCATGGCTCTGGCAACGCGGACGGACCGACGGCAGTCCATGGCACGCACCGTGTGGGACTCGACCGTCGGCAAGAAGACAGTGATGGCGGTCAGCGGCATCGTCATGCTGCTCTACCTGGTCGCCCACATGATCGGAAACCTGAAGATCTTCTTCGGGGCGGGCGAGTTCAACCACTACGCCCACTGGCTGCGCACCGTCGGCGAACCGTTCATGCACTACGAGTGGACGCTGTGGATCGTCCGCGTCGTCCTCGTCGTCGCCGTGCTCGCCCACGCCGTCTCCGCCTACCAGCTCAGCCGCCGCGACATCAAGGCGCGCCCCAGCAAGTACGTGCACAAGAAGGCGCGGGCGAGCTACGCCACGCGCACCATGCGCTGGGGCGGCGTCATCCTCGCCCTGTTCATCGTCTGGCACCTCCTCGACCTGACCACCGGAACCGTGCACTCCGGCGGCTTCGAGAGCGGCAAGCCCTACCAGAACGTCGTGGACACCTTCTCCACCTGGTACGGCAACGTCATCTACATCGTCGCGATGCTCGCCGTCGGCCTGCACATCCGGCACGGCTTCTGGAGCGCCGCCCAGACCCTCGGCGTCGGCAGCCGCACCCGCGACCGCGCCCTCAAGACCACCGCCAATGCCCTCGCGCTGCTGCTCACGGCCGGCTTCCTCGCCGTACCCGTGGGCGTCATGACCGGAGTGGTGAGCTGACCATGACTTCCTACACCGAGTACGCGACCGGCGAGCCGGTCACCGACACCAAGGCCCCCGCGGGACCGGTCCACGAGCGCTGGGACAAGCGCCGCTTCGAGGCCAGGCTGGTCAACCCCGCCAACCGGCGCGGCAAGACCGTCATCGTCGTCGGCACCGGTCTCGCGGGCGGCTCCGCCGGTGCCACCCTCGCCGAACAGGGCTACCGCGTCGTCCAGTTCTGCTACCAGGACTCCCCGCGCCGCGCCCACTCCATCGCCGCGCAGGGCGGCATCAACGCGGCGAAGAACTACCGCAACGACGGCGACTCGGTGCACCGCCTGTTCTACGACACCGTCAAGGGCGGCGACTTCCGCTCCCGCGAGTCCAACGTGCACCGCCTCGCGCAGATCTCCGTGGAGATCATCGACCAGTGCGTGGCCCAGGGCGTGCCCTTCGCCCGCGAGTACGGCGGACTGCTCGACACCCGTTCCTTCGGCGGCGTCCAGGTCTCCCGCACCTTCTACGCCCGCGGCCAGACGGGCCAGCAACTGCTCCTCGGCGCCTATCAGGCGCTCAGCAGGCAGATCGCCGCCGGCAACGTCGAGATGCACCCGCGCACCGAGATGCTCGACCTGATCGTCGTCGACGGCCGGGCCCGCGGCATCGTCGCCCGGGACCTGATCACCGGGAAGATCGACACGTACTTCGCGGACGCCGTCGTCCTGGCGAGCGGCGGCTACGGCAACGTCTTCTACCTGTCGACGAACGCCATGAACTCCAACGCCACCGCGATCTGGCGGGCGCACCGGCGCGGCGCGTACTTCGCCAACCCCTGCTTCACCCAGATCCACCCCACCTGCATCCCGCGCACCGGCGACCACCAGTCCAAGCTGACGCTGATGAGCGAGTCGCTGCGCAACGACGGCCGGATCTGGGTGCCCAAGGCCAAGGGCGACACCCGCCCGGCCCACCAGATCCCCGAGGACGAGCGCGACTACTACCTGGAGCGCATCTACCCCTCCTTCGGCAACCTCGTCCCCCGCGACATCGCCTCCCGCGCCGCGAAGAACGTCTGCGACGAGGGCAGGGGAGTGGGTCCCGGCGGCCAGGGCGTCTACCTCGACTTCGCCGACGCCATCAAGCGGATGGGCCGCAAGGCCGTCGAGGCCAAGTACGGCAACCTCTTCGACATGTACCAGCGGATCACCGACGAGGATCCGTACAAGGTGCCCATGCGGATCTACCCCGCCGTGCACTACACGATGGGCGGCCTGTGGGTCGACTACGACCTCCAGACCACCGTCCCCGGCCTGTTCGCGATCGGCGAGGCCAACTTCTCCGACCACGGTGCCAACCGGCTCGGCGCCTCCGCGCTGATGCAGGGCCTGGCCGACGGTTACTTCGTCCTCCCGGCGACCGTCAACGACTACCTGGCCCGCAACCCGCACCAGGGGGAGGTCACCGACGAACACCCGGTGGTGCAGGAGGTGCTGGCCGAGACCGAGGACCGGCTCAACCTGCTGCTGTCCGTCGACGGCGACCGCACCCCCGACTCCTTCCACCGCGAGGTCGGCGAACTCATGTGGGAGCTCTGCGGGATGGCCCGCACCGAATCCGGGCTGCGCAAGGCGCTGGAGCGGATCCCGCAGATCCGCGAGGAGTTCTGGCGGCGCATCAAGGTCCCCGGCACCGGCGAGGAGTTCAACCAGTCGCTGGAGAAGGCCAACCGCGTCGTCGACTACCTGGAGCTCGCCGAGCTGATGTGCCTCGACGCGCTGCACCGCTCCGAGTCCTGCGGCGGCCACTTCCGCGAGGAGTCGCAGACCCCCGACGGCGAGGCCGCGCGCAGGGACGACGAGTTCTCCTACGCCGCCGCCTGGGAGTTCACCGGCACCGGCGAGGCCCCGGTCCTGCACAAGGAAGACCTGGTCTTCGAGTACGTCCACCCCACCCAGCGGAGCTACGCATGAAGCTCAACCTGCGCGTCTGGCGGCAGAAGAACGCCGACGCCGACGGCGCCATGTCCACGTACGAGGTGGACGGCATCTCACCCGACATGTCCTTCCTGGAGATGCTCGACACCCTCAACGAGGAACTCATCCTCAAGGGCGAGGACCCGGTCGCCTTCGACCACGACTGCCGCGAGGGCATCTGCGGCGCCTGCTCGCTCGTCATCAACGGCGACGCCCACGGGCCCGAGCGCACCACCACCTGCCAGCTGCACATGCGGTCCTTCGAGGACGGCGACACCATCGACGTCGAGCCGTGGCGGGCGTCCGCCTTCCCGGTCGTGAAGGACCTGGTGGTCGACCGGTCAGCCTTCGACCGGATCATCCAGGCCGGCGGCTACATCACGGCGCCGACGGGTTCCGCGCCGGAGGCCCATGCGACGGCGGTGCCGAAGCCGGACGCGGACCTCGCCTTCGAGCACGCGGAGTGCATCGGTTGCGGGGCGTGTGTCGCGGCGTGCCCCAACGGGGCGGCGATGCTGTTCACCTCCGCGAAGGTCAATCACCTCAATGTGCTGCCCCAGGGTGCCCCCGAGCGCGAGACCAGGGTGCTGGACATGGTGGCGCAGATGGACGAGGAAGGGTTCGGGGGGTGCACGCTCGCCGGCGAGTGTGCCACCGCGTGCCCGAAGGGCATTCCGCTCACCTCCATCACCGGCATGAACAAGGAGTGGCTGCGGGCCACTCGCAAGGCGGGCAAGCGGTAGTGCCGGGCGGCGGCGGGCCGTCTGCGGCTTGTCGCGCGCCCCGCGCCCCTTTCGGGGCGCTTCGGTGAACGTTCGCTGATCAGTGCGGACGGACGGGGCCGGGAGAGGTGCTCCTTCCGGCCCCGTCTAGCTCTTCGCTCCCGGCATTCGGCATCGTCTCCACATCCGTACTCCCGGCTCCGGTCACGTACACGCCGACCCCGGTCGGGAGAACAGGGGTGTCCCCACCCCCAAGCCCACCGCACCCGCCCGCCGCACCGTCACCCTCGCCCGCGACGAGGAGGACGTGCGCGCCGCCCGGCGGCTGCGGTACGACTGCTCGTCGCCCACCACATCTCCCGGCCGGAGGCGGTGGCGGGACACGAGGGCGGTCACCGAGGGTGAGCACTGTGGAAAATTAAGTACCTTTTGTCCCTTTAATACCGTTTTTGGCAGGCGATCCGGGAGAACCGTGAGGGGCGACCTTCGAAAGGAGGGTGATGGAAGATGATCACCCGCGAAGAGATCTCGATCCTGCTGGATCATCCCGTCTACGACGGGGACGGGAACAAGGTAGGCGACGCGAAGCACGTCTTCCTCGACGACGCCAGCGGACGCCCCGAGTGGGTGACCGTCAAAACGGGCATGTTCGGTTCCAGCGAGTCGTTCATCCCCATCCGTGACGCCGCCCTGGTGAAGGACCACCTCGAGGTCCCTTACCGCAAGGACAAGATCAAGGGCGCGCCCAACGTCGACATCGACGCGGGTGGCCACCTGTCGGTGGAGGAGGAACACCGTCTGTACGACTACTACGGCATCGACTGGGGCTCCGTGCTGACCGAGCCCGGCGAACGCGACCGGTCTCCCGGCACGGGCACGGCCGGTACGGCGGGAGCGGCAGGAACGGCAGGAGCGGCGGGCGCCGCCGGTGCGGCGGGCACGGCCGGACGCCGGGGCGACGCCTCCCGGACGGCACCGGGCGCGGCC
>NZ_NCTE01000659.1 GCF_002114215.1 Streptomyces sp. 13-12-16
CTGATGCACCCCTCCGGCGGGGACGTGCTGTGCTACGGCGAACTCGCCCGTCTCCTCACCGACGGCCGGCCCGTCGTGGCCCTCACCGACCCCGCCCTGACCGGCGGTACCGGGCCGCGGACCATCGCCGAGACGACCGACCGCTACCTCGCGGCGCTGCGCGTCCACCAGCCGCAGGGTCCCTACCTGCTGGGCGGCTGGTCGATGGGCGGCACCGTCGCCCACCAGATGGCCGTGGAACTCCAGCGACGCGGCGAGCGGACCGACCTCCTCGTCCTGATCGACTCCAACACCCCCGACCGCATCCGGGCACTGGGCGGCACCGACCGCGCCCAGGACACCGCCTTCGCGGCCGTCCGCTACCTGCGCTCGCTGGAGGCGTTCCTCGACCTCGACCTGGACCTCGGCCCGGACGCGGAGACGATCCGCACCGCCCCGGACGCGGCGGCGGTACGCCGGGCGGTCACCGAACGGCTACGAGCGGCCGGCCTGCTCGGCCCTCGGGACACCGCCGACACCCGCCTCGAAGTCTTCGAACGCCACCTGCGGGCGCTGGCCGAACACCGGGCCGGACACCTCACCGACCCGGCCACCCGACTGCTGCTCATCGCCGCGTCCCGCCCCGCGCCGCACAACGCCGGTGTCGGCATGGGCGTCGACGACGCCGCGGACCTGCCCTCTCTCGGCTGGCTGCCGCACGTCAGCGGCCCCGTCGACGCCCACACCGTCGAAGGCCACCACTACTCCCTGCTGCACGACCCCGTGGTACGGCGGACCGCCGCCCTGATCGACCGGGCCCTGGCCGCCGTGCACACCGGCCGGTGAATCCGGCGGTCACCCCCGACCCCGAACCTCTCGCGGAAAGCAACCATGCACCAGCACCCGTCACCCCGCAGCCCCCTGTCCCGCAGATCCGCTCTCACCGCCCTCGCGACGGTCGGCGCCCTGCTGCTGAGCGCCTGCTCCGGCACACCCGCCGCCGACGCCCCGGCCTCCCGCACAGGCGTGCCCGTCGACGGCGGCACCCTGCGGTACGCCGTCGCGGGGTCACCCGCCACCGCCAGCGACGACCCGCACGGCGGCCTCGGCAACGAGTCCGACGTCCTGCGCTTCGCCCTGACGTACGACGTCCTGACCGTCCCCGGTGAGGACGGGAAGACCCGACCGCGGCTCGCCACGTCGTGGAAGCCCAACGACGCCATGGACCGCTGGACCCTCACCCTGCGCGAGGACGCCCGCTTCACCGACGGCGAGCCGGTACGCGCCGCCGACGTGCTGTACTCCCTGCGGCGCATCAGCGGCAAGGCCGCCGAGAACTACGGCCGGCTCGCCGACTTCGACATGGCGAAGTCCACCGCCCCCGACGAGCACACCGTCGTCCTGGCCACCCGCGCCCCGATGGCCGACGCGCCCCGGGCCCTGGAGTCCGTCACCTTCGTCGTCCCCGAGGGCACCAAGGACTTCTCCCGTCCCGTCACCGGATCAGGCCCGTACCGGGTGGAACGGACGGGTGCCCAAAGCACCGTCCTGACCCGCAACGGCACCTGGTGGGGAGAGCGCCCGCACCTGGACAGGATCGAGATCCAGGCCGTCGCCGACCCACAGGCACGGGCCGGCGCCGTCGCCTCCGGGCAGGCCGACGTCGCCGGCAGCGTCAGCCCCGCCGCGGTCAAGAGCGCGGGTTCCTCGGCGAAGACCCAGGTCGTCCGGCGCGACGGAGTCACCGAGTACCCGTTCGTCATGCGTCTGGACACCGAGCCGTTCGACGACCCCAGGGTCCGCGAGGCGTTCCGCCTCGCCGCCGACCGCAAGGCCCTGGTCGACACCGTGTTCCTCGGCTACGGCAAGGTCGCCAATGACCTGCCCACCCCCTACGACCCCTCGGCCCCCGACGATCTGCCGCAGCGCACCCGCGACGTGGAGAGGGCCAAGGAACTGCTGGCCGAGGCCGGTCACGCCGACGGACTGTCCGTCACCCTGCACACCACCACGTCCTACCCCGGGATGGACACCGCGGCCACCCTCTACGCCCAGCAGCTCGCCGACATCGGTGTCGACGCCGAGGTGAGGGTCGAGCCGGCGGACACCTACTGGACCGCCGTCTACGCCAGGAAGGCCTTCTACACCGGCTACTACGGCGGCATCTCCTTCCCCGACCTCGTCCGCGTCGGACTGCTGTCCGACTCACCGACCAACGAGACCGCCTGGCGCAGCGAGAGCTTCGACGACGGCTTCGCCAAGGCCATGTCGACCGCCGACGAGGCGCGCCGCGAGGAACTGCTCTCCGGGATCCAGCGCGAGCTGTGGGAGGACGGCGGCTACGTCGTCTGGGGCACCGGGGACGGCCTGGACCTCGCCGCGCCGGGCGTGCGCGGACTGCCCGACGGGCCGGGGTTCCAGCGCATGTTCATCGACCAGGTGTGGATGGCCAAGTGACCCTGCGCACTGCCGGCCGCGCCCTGCGCCCGGCCGGCCGGGCCGCGGTCTTGGCCGTCGCCGCCACGGCCGTGGTCTTCACGGCCACCGAACTGCTCCCCGGTGACGCCGGGGAACTGAGGACGACGGGCCGGGTCTCCGAAGAGGACGTCGCGGCGGAACGGGAACGCCTCGGGCTGGACCGGCCGGCCGCGGCGCGCTACCTCGACTGGCTGTACGACCTGATCCGGGGGGACCTGGGACACTCGCTGGTGGGTGGCAGACCCGTGGCGACGCTGTTCGCCGAACGGCTGCCCGCCACCGCCGTCCTGGTCGCGGCGGCACTCGCGGTCACCGTGCTGCTCACCGCGACGGCCCTGACCGTCACGTACCTGCGCGGCGGCCGGGGCGGCTCGGCCGCCACCGGCCTGGCCGCCGTGCCGCAGCCGGTCCACGCGG
>NZ_NCTE01000660.1 GCF_002114215.1 Streptomyces sp. 13-12-16
GCAGTTGACCACGGCGGCCGCGCCGGCCAGCGCGCGGTCGAGCGAGGCCGGGGCGTCGACCGGCGCGGGGCGGGCCTCCAGCCCGGTCTCGCGCGCCAGTGCCTCCAGCTTGCCGGCGTCGCGGCCGGAGAGCACCGGGACGAACCCGCGCTCCCGCAGCTCCGCCACCACGAACCGTCCGGTGTGACCGTACGCGCCGTACACCGCGACCCTGGGCGCCGTCGTCATGGGTACTTCCTTCGCTCGAACGACCTGTGGTGCTCCGTCACGACCATCCTGGCGGGGGACGGGGGCCCGCACGAGTGTCCGGAACGACACGCCCCGTACACTTCCGGACATGGACACTGTCGCGCTGGCCGTCACCGACGGGATGCTCCACTTCGAACTGGCCCTCGCGCAGGAGGTCTTCGGCTCCGCGCCGGACGGCGTGACGGGCCCCTGGTACGACCTCGTCGTCTGCGGGCCCGGCCCGGTGCGGGCCGGACGGTTCCTGCTCCGGCCCGATCACGGCCTCGACCGCCTCCCCCACGCCGACACCGTGATCGTCCCGGGCTGGGCCGACATCGACGAGGCCCCGCCCGCCGAGCTGGTCGACGCGGTGCGCGCGGCCCACGAGGCGGGCGCCCGCCTGGTCTCCCTGTGCACGGGCGCCTTCGTGCTGGCCGCCGCCGGCCTGCTGGACGGGCTGCGCGCGACGACGCACTGGGCGCACACCCGGGCACTGGCCGACCGCCATCCGAAGGTCGAGGTGGACCCGGACGTCCTCTACGTGGACAACGGAAGTGTGCTCACCTCCGCGGGCAAGGCCGCCGCCATGGACCTGTGCCTGCACCTCATCCGCCTCGACCGGGGTTCGGCGACCGCCAACAAGGTCGCCCGCCGCCTGGTCGTGCCACCACACCGGGACGGCGGCCAGGCCCAGTTCATCACCGCCCCGGTCCCCTCCCCGGGGCACCACCCCCTCGCCGACCTGCTCCCCTGGGTGCTCGAACGGCTCGACCAGCCCCTGACGGTGGAGGACCTGGCCCGCCGGGCGCGGATGAGCTCCCGCCACCTGGGCCGCCACTTCAGGGCGACGACCGGCACCACCCCGCTGCAGTGGCTGCTCACCCAACGCATCCGGCGCGCCCAGGAGTTGCTGGAGACCACCGACGACAGCGTCGACGCCGTCGCGGCCGCCACCGGCATGGGCACCGCCACCACGCTGCGCCGGCACTTCAACCGCGCGGTCGGCCTGCCCCCGCACGCCTACCGCCGCACGTTCCGTACGCGCGGCCGCTCCGGCCCCGGGGAGCCCGGCCCGCTCGGCCCACGGACCGGAGCGCGGCCGGGCTAGCCAGGTCCCCGTGGAGGACCTCGACGGGGTGGAGGCCGTCGTCGCGTTCGAGGACGCGGCGGCTTTCGAGGACTGCCCGGCCGAACACCGCGCCCGCCGCGTGGGCCGAGACGGCGAAGAAGGCGTCGGGGACCGCGTCGGTCACGGAGGACGAACCGGTCGACGCGGGACCGTGCCGGGGCGGGGTCTCCGGGCAGCGCCGGGGTCCGGAGGACCGGTACCACCTGCGGGAGTACGGGCCACGGCGGCCACGGAGCCTGCGGTCGTGGTCGGTTCACCCGTCCGCGTCGTACTTCGACTCCGCCGCCGGGTCCAGGGCGAGGCGGTAGCCGCGTTTGACGACCGTCTGGATCAGCTTCGGGGTGCCGAGGGCGGAGCGGAGGCGGGCCATGGCGGTCTCCACCGCGTGTTCGTCGCGGCCCGCGCCCGGAAGGGCGCGCAGCAGCTCCGCGCGGGAGACGACCCAGCCGGGCCGCCGGGACAGCGCCCGCAGCAGCGACATCCCGGCCGGCGGTACGGGTCTGAGCGCGCCGTCCACCAGGACCGCGTGCCCCCGGATCTCCACCCGGTGCCCGGCGACGGGCAACACACGCGCCCGCGCGGGCAGTTCCCGGCAGAGGAGCTGGACCAGCGGGCCGAGCCGGAAGCGCTCGGGCTGCACCGTGTCGATGCCGCGGGCCTGCAACGGCAGCGCGGTGACCGGGCCGACGCAGGCGGACAGCACGTCGTGGCCGAGCGCGGCGAGCAGGTCGTCGAGCAGTCCGCGTTCCTCCGCGCGGGACAGCAGGGACACGGCGGCGGGCGCGCTGGTGAACGTGACCGCGTCCAGCGTGCGGGCGACACCCGCGTCGATGAGACGGTCGACGGGCCCGAGGTCCTCCGGCGGCAGCCACCGGTAGACCGGCACCCCCACCACCTCCGCTCCCCCGGCCCGCAGCGACTCCACGAACCCGGGCAGCGGCTCGCCGTGGAGCTGTACGGCGATCCGCAGTCCGTCGACGCCCTCCTCCAGCAGCCGGTCGAGCACCTCGGCCATGGACTCCGACGCCGGCGACCACTCCTCGGTCAGCCCGGCGGCCCGGATCGCGCCCTTCACCTTCGGCCCGCGCGCCAGGATCCGCACCCCGCGCAGCCGCGCCAGCAGGTCCTCGCCCAGCCCCCAGCCGTCGGCGGCCTCCACCCAGCCCCGGAACCCGATGGCGGTGGTGGCGACCGCGATGTCCGGGGCCTGCCCGATGATGTCCTTGGTGGCGGCCAGCAGCTCGCTGTCGTCGGCGAGCGGCACGATCCGCAGGGCAGGGGCGTGCAGCACGGCGGCTCCGCGCCGCTCCAGCAGCGCGCCCAGCTCGTCGGCCCGGCGCGCCGCGGTCACACCGACGGTGAACCCCGCGAGGGGCCCGTGTTCCGGTGGCTGCTCTTGTTCGTCGTACATGGCTCTCGTCCCGGCTCGAGTCGGCGTACTGCGAGGAGGTGCGTCCCGCGTGGAAGTGCGGCTCCACCTCCATGCCGATCGAGCCTGTCAACGATCCATGACAGGCTCGGTTCGGCTTCATGTCACCAGTGTTACGTCATACGTCGGCGTAGCTGAGCTGCGACTTCTCCTCCGGGGCGGCGGCCGTGTCCGTCGGCCGGGCCGCCGGGCGGCGCAGGTATACGGCCCAGGTGACCGCGAAACAGACCGCGTAGCAGGCGAGGAAGGCGACGAACGCGCCGGTTCCGGAGCCGTAGGAGAGGAAGGACTGGCGGAAGGCCAGGTTGATGCCGACCCCGCCGAGCGCGCCCACCGCGCCGATCAGCCCCATGGACGCCCCGGACAGCCGCCGCCCGTACGCGGCCGCCTCCTCGCCCACCAGCCCCCTGGCCAGGGCCTTCGCCTGGAAGATGCCGGGGATCATCTTGTACGTCGACCCGTTGCCGAGGCCGGTCAGCACGAACAGCACCACGAACGCGACGGTGAACAGCGCCAGCGACTCCTGCATGGAGGCGACGATCAGCACCGCGGTCGCCGCGCCCATCGCGACGAAGTTCCACAGCGTGATCCGCGCGCCACCGTACCGGTCGGCGAGCGACCCGCCCACCGGACGGATCAGGGAGCCGAGCAGCGGGCCGATGAAGGTGACGTACGCGGCTTCGAGCGGTGTGCGGTCGAACTGGTTCTGCAGCACCTGCCCGAAGGCGAAGCTGTAGCCGATGAACGAGCCGAAGGTGCCGATGTAGAGGAAGGACATGATCCAGGTGTGCGCTTCCCTGGCGGCGTCCTTGGCGGCACCGGTGTCGTTCTTCACCGAGGCCAGGTTGTCCATGTAGAGCGCGGCGAGCACGGCGGCGACGACGATCAGCGGGATGTAGATGCCGAGCAGCACGCGCGGTCCGCCGCTCGCGCCGATGATCGCGAGGGCGGCGAGCTGGATCACCGGGACGCCGATGTTGCCGCCGCCGGCGTTCAGCCCGAGCGCCCAGCCCTTCTTCCTGAGCGGGAAGAAGGCGTTGATGTTGGTCATGGAGGAGGCGAAGTTGCCGCCACCGATCCCGGCCAGCAGGCCGACCAGGAGGAAGGTGGAGAAGGACGTCCCCGGCTCCATCACGGCGAACGCGGCGACGGAGGGCACGAGCAGCAGCGCCGCGCTGATCACCGTCCAGTTCCGCCCGCCGAAGATCGCGACGGCGAAGGTGTACGGCACCCGGACCACGGCGCCGACCAGCGTGACCACCGACGTCAGCAGGAACTTGTCGGCAGGCGTCAGCCCGTACTCCGGGCCCATGAAGAGCACCAGCACGGACCACATCGTCCAGATCGAGAACCCGATGTGCTCGGACAGCACGGAGAAGAAGAGGTTCCGACGGGCGGTCTTCTCCCCGGTCCGGTTCCAGAAGGTCTCGTCCTCCGGGTCCCACTCGTGAATCCAGCGGCCGCTGCGGGCTGTCATGAGGCCTCCACTGCTCTCCGGGGGCGCGGGCGGTGCCGCGAGGTGCTGGTCCCGAAGGTAGGGAGGGGGCGTTTCAGCGCTGTGGCGGGCGGTGACCGGGAGGGAACGTTGCGCTCACCCGGGGCGGGGACGGGGTGAGAGGTGGGCGGCCGGCGGGCCTCAGCGCTGCGGGGGCTGCCAGTGGGGGTTCTGCTGGGCGGGATACCCGTACGGGGGCTGGGGCTGGGCGTAGGGGCCGGGGACCTGGG
>NZ_NCTE01000661.1:0-15866 GCF_002114215.1 Streptomyces sp. 13-12-16
CGGGGGTGCGGCCGGTGCGGGAGGTCACCCGCCGGGCGGACCGGGCCGTACGCGGTGCCGGGGTCCGCCTGTCCGCGGCCGTTCCCCGGCACCGCGCCGGGCGGGGACCGCCGCGGCGACTCCTTCGCACCACGCGCGCAGCACGCGTGGTGCGCACACACTTCCGCAGACCATGGGCCCAGTCTCGGGCGGTACGGCTGCGGAAATCCCTAGTGTGTGGCGCCCTGGCGCGGGGCGGTCCGACGGGCCTACCAACTGCCGGTGGCGGCCACCAGCCGGCTGTAGTCGCGGTCGCGGGAGGCCTGGCGCAGGTCGGACTCGACCATCATGCGCATCAGCTGCTCGAAGTCGACCTCGGGCTCCCAGCCCAGTTCCTTGCGGGCGTTGGTCGCATCGGCGCACAGCGTCTCGACCTCGGCGGGCCGCACCAGACCGGGGTCGATCACCACGTGGTCGCGCCAGTCCAGGCCCACGTGCTCGAAGGCGATGCGCGCGGCGTCGCGCACCGTGTGCATCCGCCCGGTGCCCACGACGTAGTCGCCGGGCTCCTCCTGCTGGAGCATCAGGTGCATGGCGCGCACGTAGTCGCCGGCGAAGCCCCAGTCGCGCTCGGCGTCCAGGTTGCCGAGGCTGACCTTGTCCATCAGGCCCAGCTTGATCTGGGCCACGGCCAGGGTGATCTTCCGGGTCACGAACTCGGCGCCGCGGCGCGGGGACTCGTGGTTGAAGAGGATGCCGGAGACGCCGTACATCCCGAACGACTCGCGGTAGTTGCGGGTGATGTAGTGGCCGAAGGTCTTGGCCACGCCGTACGGGCTGCGCGGGTGGAAGCGGGTGGTCTCGCTCTGCGGGCTCTCGGCGACCTGGCCGAACATCTCCGAGGACGACGCCTGGTAGAAGCGGATCTGGCCCCGCAGGCCGCCGCCGGAGGACCTGCTGAGTCCGCTGACCATGCGGATGGCCTCGAGCATGCGCAGCACGCCGGTGCCGTTGACCTCGGTGACCAGTTCGGGCTGCTGCCAGGACATGGGGACGAACGAGACGGCCCCCAGGTTGTAGACCTCGTCGGGCTGGACCAGGTCGACCGCGGAGACCAGGCTGCCCTGGTCCATCAGGTCACCGTCCACGAAGGACAGGCCGGGGATCAGCTCGGCGATCCGGTCCCTTCGCGGATTGGCCTGGCCACGGCAGAGCCCCCATACCCGGTACCCCTGGCTCAGCAGGTGTTCCGCCAGGTACGAGCCGTCCTGTCCGGTGATTCCGGTGATCAGTGCGCGCTTGGACATCTTCTCTCTTTCCACCGCCACGGGGAGGACCGGTCGGCGGGAGTCCGCACCGCGCCCGCGGGCCGGAAGCGGCGGCCTTCGACGCGGGACGCGCGCCCTCCGGCACACGGGCCGGAGGGCCGGTGTGCCGGATACCGGGGCGCGCGGCCCGCGCTGACTCACGAGCCGTCCTCGTGGCAGCCATGCAAGCACCGAAACGGCTAAGGAATTTCCGAGTCTTCGGGGACGGGCGGACACCGGGCGCGCCTCCCCCGGCACGGGTCCGCCGGCGGGGCCTTCGCCGGCTCACCGGTCGTTCTGCACCACGCCACGGGTGGAGAAGGCGACCGGCCCGCCGGACGGGAAGTCCCCGGGAGGGATGCCGGGATGGTGTCCCCCGGGCGGCGGCGCGGGGACGGTACGGGGAGCGAGGGCGAGCCGCGAGACGATGCGGTACCGGTCTCCCCGGTAGAGCGAGTGGACGTACTCGACCGGGCGGTCACCGGTGTCGGTGGTGAGGCGTTCGAACAGCAGGGCGGGCGACAGCTCGGGCACTTCGAGCAGCTCCGCCTCCGCGCGGGTCACCACGGTGGGCTCGATGGACTGCACCGCCTCGCCGACCCGCACACCGTGGCGGTCGCGGAAGTGCTCGTACAGATCGCCCTGTTCCAGTTCCTCCCTGGTCAGCTCCGGCACGAGGTCCGCCGGCAGGTGCAGGTACTCGATGGCCATGGGTGATCCGTCGACCAGCCGGAGGCGGGCGACGTACCGGATGCGCGCCGCGGGTGAGACGCGCAGTCTGCGGCCCACCCGCGCGCCGGCCGGCAGGGTGCGCAGCTCCAGGACCCGGCTGGTCCACACACCCCCGGCCCGGGGCACGGCGAAGGAGCTCCGCTCCGGGACGAGTTCCTGGGTGATCTTCTCGGCGGCGACGAACATGCCGCGGCCGTGCTCGCGCACCAGCAGTCCCGCGACCACGAGTTCGTCCACGGCGGCGCGCAACGTGGGCCGGGACACCCCGAGTCGGGCGCACAGACTGCGTTCCGAGGGGATGGCGTCGCCGGGGCGCCGGGCCTCGATGAGCTCGAGGATCGCGTCGCGGACCCGTTCGCGCTTGAGCACGGCGCCCGAGGTGGCGGGATCGATCTCCATGCGGGACCCTCGTTCGTCGTCGGATCGGCGGGTCGTCGTAGCACTGGTACGGCTTCGACCATAACTGGTCCGCCGACCGAGAGGGACCGTTGAAGAGCATCAAGTCCCGTGACTGCCAGGAGGGTTGACGGCCACATTGGTCTATGCCACCTTCGTTCGACATCGACTGGTAAAGCCTCGGGGTCCAACTGGTCAATCCCGAGGGCCGTGCGTGTACCGCCGCTCGCCGTCCGTCCGTCCGCGCGTGTCCCGCGAGGGTCCGGGCCACCCCTCGCGCTCCATGGCGCGCGGCGGCACCCGCACACGCCGCACAGACGATCCACCGTGCGCCACCCCCACAGCGAAAGGAACACGGTTGACTTCCTCCCCCTCCTGAAGGAGGGGGATTCCCACGGCTCGCGCCGTGGGGGTTTCTGCTTCATCGCCGACTGCCCGCCCGGAGTGCTCCGTTGAGGTCTTACGCCAGCTCCACAGACAGACACCGTCAGTCCGACGGCCAGGATGTTGCGCGCCGCGTTCACGTCCCGGTCATGGGTCGTCCCGCAGTCGCACGTCCAAGTGCGGACGTGCAGCGGCATCTTGCCCCGCGGGGTGCCGCAGGCGGAGCACAGCCTGGAGGAGGGGGTCAGCAGGTGGTCGAGCCCGACGTCGACACCGACGGCCGTATCGGTGGCCGGGAGCGGCTGAACTGTCGGGTCCTCGACCAGCAGGGACACGTACCAGCGTCCGGCCGCGTCCTGCGACACGGTCACCGTGGACGGCGACGCACCCTCGGACAGCGGACGGGACCACACGATGTCCAGCGGCTGGGCCAGCTTCGCCAGCGTCAGCCGGCCGTCTTGGAACCGGAACGCGCTGGTGGTGTACTCCGCCGGCTTCCGCGACTTCTTGCGCGACTTGAACCGCGGATACCGGGCCCGCCTGCCGAAGAAGTGGGTGAACGCCGTCTGCAGGTGGCACGGGGCCTGCTGGAGCGGGACGGAGGAAACCTCGTTGAGGTACGCGAGTTCCCCGGTCTTCTTCCAGTCCGTCAGCATCGCCGACGTCTGGTTGTAGGTCACCCGCTCCTGCCGCATCCACGCCTGAGTGCGGGAGGCGAGTGCCAGGTTGTAGACCTTCCGCACGCAGCCGAACGTGCGCGACAGCTCGGCTGCCTGCGCATCGGTCGGATGGAAGCGGTACTTGAACGCCCGCTTCACAGGGGTGGTCCGCACGGTTCACATACCAGCCCATCAGTTTGTGACGAGCTGCCGGTGGTTTGGGGTGAAAGCCGGTCCGCCCCTGCGGCGAACCGGCTTTCCCCGCCCCGCTCCGCGGGAGCTTCGTTTCCTCCCCCGGCTGAAGCCGGGGGTATCCGCAAAGGAGAGCACCGATGAGCACTCGTCCCACCAGCCGCCGCACCCGAGCGGCACTCGCACTGACCGCCCTGCTCGGCGGCGCCGCCCTGGCCGGCCTCCCCGCCACCACCACCGCCGCCGCCGCGGACGGCGCCCTCGCCGTCCAGTACCGCACCGGCTCCGGCGGGGCCACCGCCGACCAGAGCGAGCCCTGGTTCAAGGTCCGCAACACCGGTTCCACCACCGTGCAGTTGAGTCAGGTGAGGATCCGCTACTACTTCAAGGCCGACTCCCCGAACGCCTCGTACCGCTTCGCCTGCTCCTGGGCGGTCAGGGGCTGCTCCGCCGTCACCGGCACGTTCGGGACGCTCGCCCACCCCACCGCGACGGCCGACCGCTACCTGGAGATCGGGTTCACCGCCTCCGCCGGGTCGCTGGCTCCCGGCGCCGACACCGGGGACATGCAGCTGCGCTTCCACCGGGCCGACTGGCAGACGCTCAGGCAGAGCGACGACTACTCCTTCGACGGCGCCCGGACCTCGTACGCCGACTGGGACAAGGTCACCGCCCAGCTCGCCGGTGCCACGGTGTGGGGCACCGCCCCCGAGGGCAACGACCCCACCGATCCGACCGACCCGACCGACCCGCCGGGCGGCGGCCAGACCCTGTTCGACGACTTCGACTACACCTCGCACACCGACCCGGCGATCTCCGCGCACGGCTGGAGCGTGCGGTCCAACTCCGGCGGCCCCGGTGTGCCCGGCGCGACCTGGGACCCGTCCAAGGTCACGTTCAGCGCCCCGGGCGGCAACTCGGTGATGAACCTGGAGACCTCCACCGCGGGCACCGGCGCCTCCACCAGGCACACCGAGGTCCTCACCAGGAGCACGAAGTTCAGGAACGGCACCTACGCGGCCCGCGTGCGGTTCTCCGACACCCCGAAGTACGGTCCCGACGGCGACCGCGTCGTCCAGACCTTCTTCACCATCAACGACCTCAAGGCCCCGATGGCCGACGACTACGCCGAGTACGACTTCGAGTACCTGCCCAACGGCGGCTGGGGCGAGCCGTCCAACATCCTCTACACGACCTCCTGGGAGACCTATGCCCCGGATCCCTGGCAGGCCGTCAACCAGCACAGCGAGAGCCGGCAAAGCTTCGCCGGCTGGCACGACCTGGTGGTGACCATCGACGACAGCGCCATCACCTACTACGTGGACGGCCGGCACTTCGGCACGCACGACGCGGCGTACCTGCCGGAGCGCCCGATGTCGATCAACTTCAACCAGTGGCTGATCGACCTCGAAGGCCAGACGTCGGCCACCCCCCGCGCCTACGACCAGCAGGTCGACTACGTGCTGCACGTCAAGGACCGGGTGCTCACCCCGGCCCAGGTGACCGCGAGGATCGACGCCTACCGGGCCGCCGGCACGTCCTTCGTGGACGAGGTCCCCGCGCCGTGACGGCCTGACCCCGTCCGTCGTCCTCCCCGGAGGTCCCCCGCCCCGCCGGGGCGGGGGCTCCTCTTGCCTACGGCGGGCGTCCGGCGCAGGCTTGGTCGCATGGGTGCGGGCCCGACGCTCATCACCTCCGTGCAGCGTGCCTTCCGGCTGCTGGAGGCGGCGAGCGCCCATCAGAACGGCGCGCCGGCGAAACAGCTGGCACGGGAGACGGGACTGCCCCTGGCCACCGCCTACCACCTGCTGCGCACGCTGGTGCACGACGGGTACCTGCGCAAGCTGGACGACGGCGGATTCGTCCTGGGCGACCGGTTCCAGACCCTGCACACCACGGGCGGCGGCCAGGCGTTGCTCAGCCGGGTCCGGCCGGCGCTCGCCGCGCTCCGGGACGAGCTGTCCACCGCCGCCTACCTCACCTTCTACGAGGACGGCGAGATCCGCGTCGCCGAGATCGTCGACGGCCCCCGCACCCCGCGGGCCGAACTCTGGGTGGGGTTCGAGGACGCCGGGCACGCCACCGCGCTGGGCAAGTCGGTGCTCCGGGAGCTCGACGACGAGGCGCGCAAGGAGTACCTCTCCCGGCACCCCCTCAACGACCTCACCCCGCGGACGATCACCACGGCCGAGGAGCTGGTGCGCCGGCTGGAGAGCAGCGCCCTGGCCCCGGCCGTCACCGACCTGGAGGAGTACTCCCTGGGCACCGTCTGCGTCGCGGTGCCGGTCTACAGCGGGGACACCCTGGGCTCGCTCGGCGTCTCCATGCCGAAGGACCGGCTGCACCGGCTCGACGAGGTCCGCGAGCGCCTCCTGCCGACCGCCGGGCGGGTGACCCGGGGGCTGTCGTTCACTATCTGAAAAGCACACCCTTGTGACGTTCGCAACGATCACCTTTCCTGATTAAGTCAGACATTACGGATGCGCGCACGCCGCACAAAGGTGAGGACTTCGGACGACACATGAGTCACGCCCGTCAGCATGGACGCGACCACTGGCCGATGCAGCAGTACAAGCGGGGGACCCGCCACGGGTGGTCGCCCCGGGCACGCGCCGTCGCGCACTGGGCCGCCGGTACACCCGCCCTCTCCGTACTGATCGTCTGCGTCGTCATGTGCGTCGACCTCGTCGGCGGGACCGGCAAGGTCTGGCTGCCGCTGCTCGCCGCCGCTCCGGCGCTGGCGGCGGCCACCAGCCGGCCGGCCGGGGTCCTCGGTGTCGGCCTCCCGGCCTCCCTCCTCGGCCCGGCGATCGGCGCCCGGCACGGCATGTCGGCCTCGGAGCTGGCCGTCGTGTTCGCCGCGCTGATGACCGTAGCCCTGGCCGGCACGCTCGCCAGCGCCCTGCGGGAACGCCGCGAGCGGGTGCTCGCCGCCGTCCGTTCCGTCGCGGAGACCGCGCAGCACGCCCTGCTCACCCCGGTTCCGGAGACCGTCGGCCCGTTCCAGACGGCGGTCCGCTACAGCGCCGCCGCGGCGGAGGCCCGGATCGGCGGTGACCTCTACGCCCTGATCCCCACTCCGTACGGGGTCAGGATGATCGTCGGCGATGTGCGCGGCAAGGGGCTGCCGGCCGTGGGGACGGCCGCCCTGGTGCTCGGTGTCTTCCGGGAGGCCGCCTACGACGAGCCCGATCTGCTGGACGTCGTCCGCCGGATCGAACGGAGCCTGGCCCGCAACCTCGGTGCCGACGACTTCGTCACCGCCGTGGTCGCCGGCTACCCGGAGCCGGGGCGGCTGGAGGTGGTCAACTGCGGACACGCTCCCCCGCTGCTGGTCCGCGGCACCGAGGTGGTGCCGGTGGACCCCGTCAGTCCGGCGCCGCCGCTGGGGCTGCGCGCCCTGTCGGGCGAGTCCCCCGGCCTTCAGGTGGTGTCCTTCACCGAGGGGGACCAGCTGCTGTTCTACACCGACGGGGTCACGGAGGCCCGCGACGCCGGCCGTGAGTTCTACCCGCTGGCCGAGGGCCTGGCCCGGCATCTGTGCGACGAGCCGACCCGCACGCTCGCCGCGCTGCACCAGGAACTGCTGGACCACGTGGGCGGCCGGCTGCACGACGACGCGGCGCTGCTCCTGCTGCGCAAGCCCACCGTCGGCGCCGGGGCGGCGGACGCGGACTCCCCCGTCGTCCTGCCGCTCACGGCGCGGCCGGAAGCGGGCGCCGGCGGCGCCTTCGCCGACCGCGAAGGCGCCGCCTAGGACGGCCGGTCCGTCAGGGCCGCTGGGCGGCGATCATGCGCCGGTACCAGTGGTAGCTGTCCTTCGGGGTGCGCTCCTGCGTGTCGTAGTCGACCCGGACGATGCCGAAGCGCTTGTCGTAGCCGAAGGCCCACTCGAAGTTGTCCAGCAGCGACCACACGTAGTAGCCGCGCACGTCCACACCCGCGTCGATCGCGGCCCGCAGCGCGGTGAGGTGGTCGCGCAGGTACGCCACCCGGTCGGTGTCGTGCACGGCGCCGTCCGCGCTCACCTCGTCGTCCTCGGAGGAGCCGTTCTCGGTGATGTGCACCGGCGGCAGGGCGTCGCCGTACTGCTCCTTCAGGTCCACCAGGAGGTCGGTGAAGGTGTCCGGGGCCACCGGCCAGCCCATCGCGGTGTGCCGGACGCCGGGCATCGACGTCTCGGCGTAACGGTTGTCGGTCGCCACGCGCAGGGCGGGGTCGCCCTCCCGGTACGGGGCGTCGGCGACGACGATCGGGCGGTAGTAGTTGATGCCGAGGAAGTCCAGCGGCCGGCTGATCAGCTCCAGGTCGCCGTCGCGGCGGAAGTCCTGCGCGGTGATCAGCTCGCCCCAGGTGTCCTCCTCGGTGTCCGGGTAGCGCCCGGCGAGGATCGGCTCCGTCCACACCAGGTTGTGCAGGGTGTCGGCGCGTACGACGGCCTCACGGTCGGCGGCGGAGCCGGTGGCGGGCAGGTGGTGGTCGAGGTTGAGGGTGATGCCGACCTCGCGGACCCCTGCGGACCGGAGCGCCTGGACGGCCAGTCCGTGGCCGACCAGCAGGTGGTGGGCGGCGGCCAGGGCGCCCCGGCCCTCGCGGGCACCCGGCGCGTGGCGGCCGACGGAGTAGCCGAGGAAGGCGCTGCACCACGGCTCGTTGAGGGTGATCCAGCGGGGCACCCGGTCACCCAGGTGCCCGGCGACGACGGCCGCGTACTCGGCGAACCGCTCCGCCGTGTCCCGCACCCGCCAGCCGCCCCGGTCCTCCAGTGCCTGCGGGAGGTCCCAGTGGTAGAGGGTGGCGGCGGGCTCGATGCCGGCGGCGAGGAGTTCGTCGACCAGGCGGGAGTAGAAGTCCAGGCCCTTGGGGTTCACCGGGCCGGACCCGTCGGGCACGATGCGCGGCCAGGCGACCGAGAAGCGGTACGAGCCGACGCCGAGGTCGCGCAGCAGGGCCACGTCCTCGGGGTAGCGGTGGTAGTGGTCGCAGGCGACGTCACCGGTGTCGCCGTTCGCGACCAGGCCGGGGGTGTGGCTGTAGGTGTCCCAGATCGACGGGCCGCGGCCGTCCTCGTACGCCGCGCCCTCGATCTGGTACGAGGCGGTCGCGGCGCCGAAGACGAAGCCGGGCGGGAAACGGGGGAAGTCGCTCATGCGTGTCGGTCCATCTCGGTGCGTGCGGTGGTGATCACTTGACGGAGCCCCCGGTGATGCCGGCGGCGATGTACTTCTGGGCGAGGACGAGCAGGATCGCGGCCGGGACGGCGGAGAGCACGGACGCGGCCATGACCGCGCCCCAGTCCCCGACGTGGGCGCCGATGTACTGGTAGATGCCCAGCGTGATCGGCTTGACGTCGTCGGTGGTGTTCAGGGTGAGCGCGAACATGAAGTCGCTCCACGCGAACAGGAACGCGAACAGGCCGGAGGTGATCAGCGAGTTGCGGCTCATCGGGAGCACCACCCGCAGGAAGACCCGTACCGGACCGGCGCCGTCGATCTCGGCGGCCTCGATGACCTCGCCCGGGATGGACACCATGAAGGAGCGCATGAGGACGATGGAGAACGGGATGCCGAGCGAGGCGTCCGCGAGCATCAGGCCGAAGTAGGAGTTCACCAGGCCCAGGTCGACGTACGAGTTGTAGAGGGCGTTGGCGATGACGATGCCCGGCACCATCTGGGTGATCAGGGTGCCGAAGACGATGGTGCGCGAGCCGCGCAGGCCGAACCGGGCCAGGCCGTAGGCCGCCGGGGCGGAGACCACCAGGCAGATGGCGACGGCGCCGAACGAGACCAGCAGGGAGGTCAGCAGGTGACCGCCCTGGTCGGTGACGGCCTTGGAGAACCCGGAGAGGTCCAGGCCGCCCGGCACCGGGTCGACCTGGAGCAGGCCGGACTCGGGCTGGAGTGCCGTGTTGAGCATCCAGTACAGCGGGAAGAGCATCACGCCCAGGATGAGCACGCCCGCGACGGTGGAGCCCCAGCGGCGCCGGGACGCGGTGGGAGTGTGAGCGGCCATGTCGGTCACTTCCCCTCGGTGCGGTTGGCCCGCAGGTAGAACACCGCGAACACCGCGGAGACGATGATGAGGACGTTGCCGACGACCGCGCCGGCGCCGAAGTCCAGCTCCACGAAGGAGTTCTGGTAGGTGAGCGTGCCCAGGGTCTGGGTGGCGTCGGCGGGCCCGCCGTCGGTGAGGGCGAGGATCAGGTCGAGGATCTTGACCGTCGACATGAAGCCGAGCACCAGGACGACCGTGATCACCGGCTTGAGCATCGGCAGGGTGATGGAGCGGAAGGTCCGCCAGGCCGAGGCCCCGTCCAGGGCGGACGCCTCGTACAGCTCCTTGGGGATCTCCTGGAGGCCGCCGTAGAGGATGACCATGTTGAACGGGATGCCGATCCAGATGTTGACCAGGATCACCGACAGCAGCGCCATGTCGGGGCTGGTCAGCCATGGGGTCTGACCGCCCAGGCCCAGGGTGTCGAGGAAGGTGTTCAGTACGCCGGTGTCCTGGTCCAGGATGCGGCGCCACACGATGCCGGACACCACCATGGGCACCAGCCAGGGCAGCAGGATCAGCGACCGCAGGACGCCGTTCAGGGGGAACCTGCGGTTGAAGAAGACGGCGAGGGCGAGGCCGATGCAGAACTGGCCGAGCAGGGAGCCGGCGGTGAAGACGAGGGTGTGCCACAGGGCCTTGCCGAACAGGACGTCCTGGAAGACGGACGACCAGTTGTCGGTGCCGTTGAAGGGGGCCTCGCCGGTGAAGAACGTCTTCGGCGTGTAGTGCTGGAAGCTCATCACGATGTTGCGGACGAGCGGGTAGCCGAAGAACAGCAGCATGAAGACGACGGCGGGGGCGACGAAGCCCCACTGGGCGAGCCTGCGGCGCAGGCGCTGCCGGCCCGGGTCCGGCGCGGCGGCCTTGCCGGACGTCTCGGCTGACGCCACGGCGGTGACGGTGGACGTGGTCATGGGCGCGTACCTCAGTTCCCGCTCGTGGCGCGCTGCTGGGCGCGCTGCAGGGCGGTCTCGCTGGACTGGCCGGTCAGGGCGGACTGGAAGGCGCTCTGCAGGGCGAGCGACACGCCCGACCAGCCGGCGCCGAGCTTGGCGGTGCGGGACCGGGCGGCGGCGACCTGGTCGGCCAGCGCGTCCAGCTCGGGCACCTCCTCGCGCCACTTCGCGGCGGCCTTCTCGTTGGCCGGGACCATCCAGCTGTTCAGGGCGTAGGTGAGCTGTTCCTTCTCGCTCGCCAGGCAGGCGACGATCCGGCCGGCCGTCCTCTCGCGCTCGGTGTCACCGGTGTTGGGCACGGTGAGCACGGCGCCGCCGAGCGGCCCCACCGAGTCGGCACCCGCCTCGGGGACGGGGATCTGCGCGATCTCCCAGTGCAGCGACTTGTCGGTGTTGAGGGTCTCGACCTGCCACGGGCCGTTGATCATCATCGCGGCGTTCCCGGCCATGAACTGGTCGTTCACATCGGCCTGCGTCCAGTTGACCGTGGACTTGGACAGCGACCCGTCCTGCAGCAGCGCCTTCCAGTAGTCGAGCGCCCCGACGACCTGGGGGCTGTCGAGATCCGTCTCGTCACCGCCGTTGGACCACATGAACGGCGTGAACTGGAAGACGCCGTCCTCGGCGCCGCCCGCGCTGAGCGCCACGCCGTACCGGTTGCCCTCGGTGAGCTCCTTCGCCGCCCGGCGCAGTTCGTCCCAGGTGGTGGGCACCCGCACGCCCGCCTCGTCCAGGATGTCCTTGTTGTAGAAGAGCGCGAGGGTGTTCACGGAGCGGGCCGCTCCGTAGTACGTGCCCTGGTAGGAGCCGAAGTCGACGATGCCCTCGGGAATGTCGTCGGTGGCCAGGCCCAGGGTGCGCAGGTCGACGAGCCCGCCGGCGTCGGCGAAGGTCGGCATCTCGGAGGCGTCGAACTGCACGATGTCCGGCAGCGACTTCGACGAGGCCATGCGCAGGGCCTTCGTCATCACCTGCGAGGCGGGGACGCTCTGCTGCTCGACGGTGACGCCCAGCTGCTCGCCGCAGCGGGCCATCGCCTCGGCGTCCCAGCGGTGGTAGGTCTCGTCGGTCGAGGAGTTCATCACGGTGTACACGTCGCTGTCGCGCTGCTGTGCGCAGCCGGTCAGCGCCGCTCCGGCGATGAGGACGGAGACGGCGGCGAACGACGTGACGGCTCCGCGCGAACGTCCGCGCGCGCGGTGTGCGGCAACCGGAGGATGTGCTGTCACGGTGGGTGCCCTTGCGTGGGGACCGGCCCAGCGTGCGCTGAGCCGGTGCTCTTTCAGGAGGCAGGTGAAGCGCTTCGACTTGAGGCGGCTCTCGCCGAGGTGTTGCCTGGCGCTGCACCGGGTGTAATTTGTTTTGCCTGATTACTAATACGCCAGCGGAAGCCGGTCGCGCTAGACCCCCAGCGATACGATCTGCTTGCGCCAAGGCGTGACAGGTTCTGCGTCTCCTGTCATAGTTCCTGGTCAGAAGCTTCCTTCCGAGCCTCTGCCGACCTCCCCCTCCGAGGAAGACCATGAAATTCACTGACGGCTTCTGGCGCATCCGCGACGGCGTCCAGATCTCGTACGCCACCGAAGTGCGCGATGTGCGCCCGGAATCGAAGCGCTTCACCGGCTACGCCGCCGTGAAGAAAGTGACACGCAGGGGCGACACCCTCAACGCGCCACTGATCACGGTCGAGTGCTTCTCCCCCGCCGAGGGTGTGATCGGCGTCCGGGTCACCCACCACGCGGGCAAGTACCGGCCGGGCCCCGACTTCGCCCTCACCGGGGACCCGGACGGCGCGGGGACGGTACGCCAGGACGGCACCGTGACCGAGCTGACCAGCGGTCCCCTGACCCTGCGCCTGGACGGGGCCGGTCCCTTCGGGCTCTCCTTCCACGACGCGGACGGACGCGAGCTGACCCGCGCCGGCGCCAAGAGCACCGCCTTCGCCACCACCGGCGAGGGAGCCCACCATGTGCTGAGCCGGCTGTCGCTCGGCGTCGGCGAGCAGATCTACGGCCTGGGCGAGCGCTTCACCCCGTTCGTCAAGAACGGCCAGACCGTCGACGTCTGGCAGGCCGACGGCGGCACGAGCAGCGAGCAGGCCTACAAGAACGTCCCGTTCTACCTGTCCTCCCGGGGCTACGGCGTCTTCGTCAACCACCCCGGCGCCGTCTCCTTCGAGATCGGCTCCGAGTCCGTCGGGCAGGTCCAGTTCAGCGTCGAGGACCAGGCGCTGGAGTACTACGTCGTCGCGGGCCCCACCCCGAAGGACGTCCTCGGCCGCTACACGGCCCTCACCGGACGCCCGGCCCTGCCGCCGGCCTGGTCGTTCGGCCTGTGGCTCAGCACCTCCTTCACCACGTCGTACGACGAGGCGACGGTGACCTCGTTCGTCGACGGCATGGCCGAGCGCGGCATCCCGCTGTCGGTGTTCCACTTCGACTGCTTCTGGATGCGCGAGTACCAGTGGTGCGACTTCCAGTGGGACCCGGACGTCTTCCCCGACCCGGAGGGCATGCTGGCCCGGCTCAAGGAGAAGGGCCTGCGGATCAGCATCTGGATCAACCCGTACATCGCGCAGAAGTCCCCGCTCTTCGACGAGGCCGCCGCCCTCGGGCACCTGGTGCGCCGCCCGGACGGCGACGTGTGGCAGTGGGACCTGTGGCAGGCCGGCATGGGCCTGGTCGACTTCACCAGTCCCGACGCCCGCGCCTGGTTCCAGTCGAAGCTCAAGCCGCTGCTCGACCAGGGCGTGGACACCTTCAAGACGGACTTCGGCGAGCGCATCCCCACCGATGTCGTCTGGCACGACGGCTCCGACCCCGAGCGGATGCACAACTACTACACCCACCTGTACAACCGGACGGTGTTCGAGCTCCTGGAGAAGGAGCGCGGGCAGGGCGAGGCGGTGCTCTTCGCCCGGTCCGCGACCGCCGGCGGGCAGCAGTACCCGGTGCACTGGGGCGGCGACTGCTGGTCGTCCTTCGAGGCGATGGCCGAGTCGCTGCGGGGCGGCCTGTCCCTGTCGCTGAGCGGGTTCGGCTTCTGGAGCCACGACATCGGCGGCTTCGAGGGCACGCCCGTCCCCGAGGTGTTCAAGCGCTGGCTCGCCTTCGGCCTGCTCTCCTCGCACAGCCGGCTGCACGGCTCCACGTCGTACCGGGTTCCGTGGGAGTTCGGCGACGAGGCGGTCGACGTCGCCCGGCGGTTCACCCTGCTCAAGCACCGCCTGATGCCGTACCTGTACGGCGCCGCCGTCGAGGCCCACCGCACGGGCGTGCCGGTGATGCGGCCCATGGTGCTGGAGTTCCCGCGGGACCCGGCGTGCCGCCCGCTCGACCGCCAGTACATGCTGGGCCCCGACCTGCTGGTCGCCCCGGTGTTCAGCGAGGACGGCGAGGTGGAGGTCTACCTGCCCGAGGGCACCTGGACCCACCTGCTGAGCGGCGAGCGGGTCACCGGCCCGTGCTGGCGCACCGAACGGCACGGCTACGACAGCCTGCCGCTGTACGTCCGTGAGGGCGCCGTGCTGGCGCTGGCCGGCGACGACTCCCGGCCCGACGGCGACTGGCTGGACGCTCCGGTCCTGCTCGTGCATCCCTCGGCCGCGCCCGACTACGCGGCCGAGGTCACCGTGCCGGACACGGCGGGGCTCGCGGCCGCGACGTTCCGGGTCCGGCGGGACGGCGACGTCCTGCGGGTCACCGCGTCCGGGACCGACCGCCCGTTCACCGTGCGCGTGCCCGGCGGGGCCGAGGCACAGGGCACGGGCGAGGTGACGCTGCCGCTGGGATGACGGGGTCACGCACCCGGGTGACTGCCCGGACCGTGACCGGGTCCCGCGAGGGGGGTCGGTGAGAGGGCCTCGGGTTCCTCACCGGCCTCCAGCAGGGTGTCCGCCGCGCCCACGATCAGCGGGTCCGGCCTGCCCAGCGCCCCGTGGTCCTTGGCCGGGTAGTCGCAGCGGTCGAGGAGGCTGCGCATGGCCTCCAGCCGGCCCCGGCGCTTGTCGTTGTTCTTCACGACCGTCCACGGTGCGTGGGACGTGTCCGTCGCCCGGAACATCTCGATCTTGGCCTTGGTGTAGTCGTCCCAGCGGTCGAGCGAGGCGAGGTCCATCGGCGACAGCTTCCAGCGGCGCACCGGATCGACCTGGCGGATCGCGAACCGGGTCCGCTGCTCGGCCCGGGACACGGAGAACCAGAACTTCACCAGCATGATGCCGTCGTCGGTGAGCAGCCGCTCGAACAGGGGCGCCTGTTCGAGGAACTGGTGGTACTCGGCGTCCGTGCAGAACCCCATGACCCGCTCGACGCCCGCGCGGTTGTACCAGGAGCGGTCGAAGAAGACGATCTCGCCGCGGGCCGGCAGGTGGGCCACGTAGCGCTGGAAATACCACTGTCCCGCCTCCCGCTCGGTCGGCTTCTCCAGAGCGACCACGCGGGCGCCACGGGGGTTGAGGCGCTCCATGAACCGCTGGATGGTGCCGCCCTTGCCGGCCGCGTCCCGTCCCTCGCAGAGCACGACGATGCGCTGGCCGGTGTCCTTGACCCAGCGCTGCATCTTCAGCAGTTCGATCTGCAGGATGCGCTTGGTGCGGTCGTACTCCGCCCGGCGGATCCTGCGGTCGTAGGGGTGGTTCTCCCGCCAGGTCTCGATCGGGGTGCCGTCGGCGTCGAGCAGCACGGGCCGCTCCGGGCGCCGGTCGTCCACCTCCAGCCCGTGGAGCAGGTCGTCGCCGCCGGCCTTCGTCCGGCCGTCCGGCGCGTCCGTGTGTTCGGCCGTCACGTCGCCTCCCGCGTTTTTACGAGTGCGTCACAAGAAGCGTATGCCCACCGGGCGTTTTGCGGTGATTCGGGCACGGGTGCGGGGAAGGAGCAGGATCGGGCGGAGCGCGTGCGCGAGCAGCGCCTTCCGTCCGTGTTCGGGCATCTCATGCAGGCACTGGTACCCAGACGAAGGGGACGCACGACGTGCAGATCGATCTGAAGGGCCGTACGGCGCTGGTCACCGGTTCCACCCAGGGCATCGGCGCGGCGATCGCCACCGGGCTGGCGCGGGCGGGCGCCCGGGTCGCGGTCAACGGGCGCTCCGCCGAACGCGTACGGGACAGCGCCGCCGCCCTCGAACGGGAGGTGCCCGGCGCCGACGTCGTGCCGGTCGCGGCGGACGTGACCACCGAGGCGGGCGCGGAGCAGGTCGCCGAG
>NZ_NCTE01000661.1:16097-18615 GCF_002114215.1 Streptomyces sp. 13-12-16
CGTCCTGGCCGCCGTGCGGCTGACCCGGCTGTTCCTGCCGGGGATGACCGGGCGCGGCTGGGGACGCATCCAGTACATCGCCAGCGACTCGGCGATCGTCACCCCCGTCGAGATGATCCACTACGGCATGTCCAAGACGGCGCTGCTCGCGGTGAGCCGGGGTTTCGCCAAACAGGCGGCGGGCACGGGCGTCACGGTGAACTCGGTCATCGCCGGGCCCACCCACACCGGCGGGGTGGAGGACTTCGTCCACGAGCTGGTGGACCGCGAGCTCCCGTGGGACGAGGCGCAGCGTGCCTTCATGCGCGAGCACCGGCCGCAGTCGCTGCTGCAACGGCTGATCGAGCCGGAGGAGATCGCCCACATGGTCGTCTACCTCAGCTCGGAGCAGGCCTCCGCGACGACGGGGGGAGCGCTGCGCGTCGACGGCGGCTACGTCGACGCGATCCTGCCCTGAGCGCGGACGGTGGTCAGCGCAGCAGCTGGACGAGGGCGAGGGTGCCGATCGTGACGATGAGGGCGCGCAGCACCGCGGGGCTGAACCTGCGGCCGGTCCTGGCGCCGAGCTGGCCGCCGAGGGCGGAACCGACCGCGATGAGCGCGACGGCCGTCCAGTCGAAGTCGGCGACGAAGACGAAGAAGGCCGCGGCGACCGTGTTGACGATCGCGGCGAGTACGTTCTTGACGGCGTTGAGGCGTTGCAGCGGCTCGTCGACGAACAGGCCCATCAGGGATATGTAGATGATGCCCTGCGCGGCGGAGAAGTAGCCGCCGTAGACGCTGGCCAGGGTCAGGCCGGCGGACAGCGGCCATCCGCCGTCGGGGCGGGAGGAGTGCCCCTTCGGGCGGCGGCCGCGCACCTTCCTGCCGATCAGGGGCTGGAACGCGACGAGGACGAGGGCGAGCCCCACCAGGGTCGGCACGATGGTCTCGAACGCCTCGGCGGGCAGGGCCAGCAGGAGCGTCGCGCCGCAGAGCCCGCCCAGCGCGGCGCCGACGCCGAACCTGCGGACGCGCCGGCCCTGGCCCGCGAGTTCCCTGCGGTAGCCGATGGCGCCGCTGACGGAGCCGGGGATCAGGCCGAGCGCGTTGGAGACGGTGGCGGTGACGGGGGACAGCCCGGTGGCGAGGAGCACGGGGAAGGTGACCAGTGTCCCCGAGCCGACGACCGCGTTCATGGCGCCGGCGCCGACGCCCGCCGCGAAGACGCCGGCCATCTCCGGCGGCGTCACGCCGCGGCTCCGGTCGCGTCGTCGCCGCCCGAGGGTGCCCGGTGCCGGCCCTGGTCCGAGGAAACGTTCATGTGAGGACGCTAGCCTGCGGACCCTCCGGTGATCACCGAAGGATCGGGAGAGCCGCGCCACACCCGCGTGGACGCCGCCGTCCTCGGGCGGCGGCCACCAGGTCCCGTACGCCGGCCGGCGTACGGGGGAGGAAGTCCGACGGTCAGGCGGTCCCCGGCGGTGGTGCCGTGCTGGCGCGCCGCACCAGCCGGGTCGGGACGAGGGTGGTGCCCCGCTCGGGACCGTCCTGGCGCATCTTGCTCAGCACCGCCTGCACGCAGAGCCGGCCCACCTCGGCGAAGTCCTGGTGGACGGTGGTCAGCGGGGGCAGGAAGGAGGACGCCTCGGGGATGTCGTCGAAGCCGATGACGCTGACGTCCTCGGGCACGCGCCGGCCGTGTTCGTGCAGGGCGCGCAAAAGGCCCAGCGCCATCTGGTCGTTGGCGGCGAAGACGGCCGTGCACTCGTCCCGGGCCGCGAGTTCGAGGCCGGCCCGGTAGCCCGAGTCCGCCGACCAGTCGCCCCGGACCAGGGGCGGCGGCACCCGTCCGGCCTCGATGAGGGCGGCGCGCCAGGCGTCCGTACGGCGCTGCGCGGCGAACGAGCCCTCGGGGCCGCCCAGGTGCCACACCGTGCGGTGGCCGAGGCCGAGCAGGTGCTGGACGGCGGTGCGGGTGCCGCCCGCCTGGTCGGTGTCGACGACCGTGTAGTGGCCGCCGGCGTCGGAGTCGACCACCACGACCTGGACGTGCGGGGGCAGGGTGACCGTCGCCGCGTCCAGGAGGTGGACCTCCATGATGACGATCACGGCGTCGACGGCGAGTTCCTCCAGCCGGGAGAACGCCCCGCGCACCTCGTCCTGGGTGGGTACGGCGACCGGCAGCAGCGTCACCGCGTAGCCCTCGTGCGCTGCGGAGGTGGCGATCGCCTCCAGGGTACGGACGTTTCCGGTGGTGGACAGGGTGAAGGTGATGACGCCGATGGTGCGGAACTCGCCGCGTTTGAGGGCGCGGGCCGCGCTGTTGGGCCGGTAGCCGAGCTCCTTCATCGCGGCCAGCACCTGACGGCGGGTCTCCTCGGTGACCCCCGCGTAACCGTTGGAGACGCGGGAGACGGTCTGGGACGAGACCCCCGCCAGGCGGGCCACGTCGGCCATGGAGGCCGTGGTCCGGGCGCCGCCCCGGGTGCGCCGCGCGCCGGCGGCCGCGGCGTCCACGGCGGTCCCGGTGGCGGGG
>NZ_NCTE01000662.1 GCF_002114215.1 Streptomyces sp. 13-12-16
CCGGATGCTCGCCGGCGCCCCCGCCGGGCGCTCCGCCGCCGGGCTGCGGGAGTGGGCCGACGACTGCTCCGTCGCCGCGCTGCGGATCCACCGGCTGCTGGACGGCTCCGGCGACGACTCCGGTCTCGCCGACGCCCGCCGTGCCGACCGCCCCGACGGCCTGTCACCGCTGCTCGCCGCCGAACTGCGCCGCCAGCTCACGGTCCTGGAACTCCTCGCCGCCCACGGCCCGGGGGGCCTGCGCGGAGCCCTCGAGGTCTCGACGGAGGGGCGCCGGGTCCTGCGCGCCGTGGTGTCCCGCCGCAGCCGCAGGGACGGCTGAGCCCCGCCCGCGCATCAGGGTGACGAAACGCTTCTCCGGCGCGCTTACCAGGATGTGACGACTGCGACGACTGTGACCACACAGCAGGAGACCAGGCCCCAGGCCGCGACCAAGCCGGTCCGCTGGGCGGCGGACGCGGTGGCGGCGATGCGCGAAGGGGCCCGGCTGCGCCTCGACTACTCGGCGCGCAGTCTGTGGAGCGTCGACCGGATGATCGAGGACATACGCCAGGAGGCGGCCCCGTTCGCCGCCGTGGAACTGGTGCTGCGCGGATTCGGCGCCTACGCCGGCGAGGTGATCGCCCGCCAGACCGGCGGCGAGTGGTGGTCCTCCGGCGGCGACCACTGGGTCCGCACCCCGGACGGCCACCTCTGGGACCCCATCGACGAGGCCCGCCGCTGCTACACGGGCGACGGCTCCCTCCGCCTGCTGTGCCGCGACGCCTCCGGCGGGGGATCGCGCCCGTAGCGCGGCGCCCCGTGGTGTGACGTCCTCGGGCCTCGTGACGCGGGAGCCGGTGAGCCGGCTGTTCCTCCGCCGTCGATGACACGGATGGCCGGAGGCCGCACGGCGAAGGAGTTCCGGCGGACGGTCCGCCCGGCGATCGGGAAGGGCGACCGGACGGCGCGGCTGCTCGTCGTGGCCCTGGCGGCCCGTGCCGCCGGGCTGGGCGCCCGGCTGATCACGGCCGGGCGGTGGTCCGCGGCGGACACGGAACGGCCGGGCGGTGGTCCGCGGCGGACACGGAACGGCCGGGCGGTGGTCCG
>NZ_NCTE01000066.1 GCF_002114215.1 Streptomyces sp. 13-12-16
CTGCGGGCCAGGATCCTGTTCGCCCGCAGCCGCAGCGACGAGGCCGCGCCGCTGCTCCTGGAGGCCGCCGCGCAGTTCACCGCCGCCGGGTCCCCGCTGGCCCGGGAGACGTACCTGGAGGCCATCAGCGCGACCATCTTCGCGGGCCGCGTCCACGGTCCGACGGGCGCCCGCGCCGCCGCCGTCGCGGCCCGCGCGTCCGGGGCGCCCTCCTCGGGTTCCAGGTCCGCCGACCTCCTCCTCGACGGAGTGGCCGCCGTCCTCGCGGACGGCTACGAGACCGGTGTCCCGGTACTGCGCGGGGCGCTGGAGTCGCTCACCCACGAGGAACTCGGCACCCGGGAGGCGACCGTGCGCTGGCTGCTGCTGGTCCCGGTCGCGCTGGAGGCGTTCATCCACCACGCCTGGGACCTGCACGCGTGGGACGCGCTGGCCGGCCGCGCGGTGCGCCTGGCCCGCGACATCGGCGCGCTCGGCGCGCTGCCCCCGGCCCTCGTCTACCTGGGCGGGGTCCACATCCACTACGGCGACTTCGCCGAGGCCGACCGGATGATCGACGAAGCCGCCGCGCTCGCCGCCGCGACCGGCCACGCCCCGCACCAGTACGCCACGCTGGTACTGGCCGCCTGGCGGGGCGAGGCGGACGTCGCCGCACCCATCATCGAGGAAGCCAGGCGGCAGGCCGAACAACGCGGCGAGGTGTCCCTGCTGGGCGCCATGGGCTACATCCAGGGCGTGCTCTTCAACGGCCTGGCACGCTACGAGGAGGCCCTGGAGGCCGCCCGCACGGGCATCGAGCACGACGGGTTCAACTTCACCGGCCTGTCGCTGGTCGAACACGTCGAGGCCGCCACGCGGTGCGGCGAGCTGGACCAGGCCCGCGCCTCGCTCGCCCGGCTGCTCGAACTCACCCGCGCCGCCGACTCCGGCTGGGCCCGCGGCGCCGCCGCCCGCAGCCGGGCCCTGCTCACCGAGGGGGACGAGGCCGACGGTCTGTACCGGACCGCGATCGAGGAGTTCGGCCGCGGTGGTGTGACCGTGGAGGTGGCGCGCACCCACCTGCTGTACGGCGAGTGGCTGCGCCGCGGGCATCGCCGTTCGCAGGCCCGGGAACACCTGCGCACGGCCCACGAGATGTTCGACGGCATGCGGGCGCACGCCTTCGCCGAGCGGGCCGGCCGTGAACTGCTCGCCACCGGCGAGCACGCCCGGGTACGGGAGAACGAGCCGGCGAGCGTCCTCACCCCTCAGGAGTCGCAGGTCGCGACACTCGCCGCCGACGGCATGACGAACGCGCGGATCGGCGCGGAGCTGTTCATCAGCCCGCACACCGTGGAGTGGCATCTGCGGAAGGTGTACACGAAGCTCGGGATCAACTCCCGCCGCGCGCTGCCCGGTGCCCTGGCGAGCACCTCGGTCACCGGGATCCACGGCGAGGACACGCTGCGCACCGGCTGAGTCTCCGGGCCCAGGGGACCCCCGTCCTCCCGGACCGCCGCCGGACTGTCACAAGGACGGCCCCCGTCCTGTCAACCGGGCGCGGACGCAGTCGGGCGCCAAGGACAGGGAGACCAGCGCAGATGGATGATGACGCCGTATTGATCACGCGTTGGGACACGCTGACCCGTGCCCATCGTCGGATCGAGACCCGGGTGGAACGGCAACTCCACCGGCACCTGGGCCTGGGGACGAGCGAGTTCTACGCCCTTCGGGCCCTGCGGGAGGGGGCGCGGAGCAGTACCGGGCTGCTCCACCTCAACGACCTGGCCGACGGGACGGGACTCAGCCGGTCCGCCACCAGCCGTCTCGTGACGCGTCTGCGGGACCGTGGCCTCATCACCACACACACGTCGTCACACGACCGCCGGAGCGTCGAGGTGGAGCTCACCGCCGTCGCGCACAGGGTGCTGCGAGCGGGTTCGCCCCTTCTCCGCCACGTGGTCGAGGAGGTCGTACGGGAGCTCGGAGCCGAGGGCACCGACCAGGACCTGCTCCACTACCTCACGGGAGCACGGACGGCGTGACGGTGCCGGCACGTTCGTGTCGCACCGGCCGCCCTTGACACCGTCTCGCCGACACCGTGTGCCGACGTGTGTGTTCCTCACCGGTTCCCGCGACGCGCCAGGACCAGTGACAGGCCGATCAGCAGGGACGTGATGAAGCCGGTGCACAGGACGGCGAACGTCGTGAACGTGGCCGCGAGGACGGCGGCGACCGCGAGGGGAGCGAGGAGGTCGGCCGCGGCGGACAGCCGTACGACCCGCCGGTGCAGCAGCCACACGCAGGTGATGAAGAGGGCGACGGGCACCGTGTACACGGCTGCGGCCCGGACGTCGGTGAGCGCACCGTGGCCGGTGACGTGGGCGACGTTGACGGCGAGCGCCGCCCCCACGGCGGCCGCGGCGGCGAACACCCCGTAGTGTCCGTAGCCCCACAGCATGGCCGTGGTCTGCGTCCTGAGGCGACGTGGTGCGTCCTGGGCGAAGTACAGCCACCACAGTGCGAATACGGTCAGGACCCCGCCCAGCGCGACGGACAGGACGGCGCCGGTCTCCTCGTGGGTCTCCAGGGCGGCACCGACGGCCAAACCGGCGGCCATGACGGACTCACCGAGCACGATCAGGGTGAACAGGCCATAGCGCTCGGCTATGTGATGCGGGTGCCACGTGGTGCCCCCGGCGCGTTCGGCCCAGACCGGCACCAGCAGTTCACCGGCCGCGAGGACGGTGAACGAGGCGACACCGCCGTCGTGGGACAGGGCCGCCCGGGCCAGCCAGCCGATCTGCAGGACGAGGATGCCCAGGGCGTACCGCAGTGCGGACCGCCGGCGTTCCCGGTCCGTGCAAGCGGCGCGCAGCCATTGGCTGACCATGGCCAGCCGCATGACGGCGTAGCCCCAGGTGATGACCGTGAAGTCCCCGTGCTCCAACGCCTCGGCGGCTCCCGCGGACAGCAGCAGGGCCCCGCTGATCTGCACAAGGGTGAGGAGGCGGTAGGGGACGTCGTCCGTGTCGTAGGCGGAGGCGAACCAGGTGAAGTTCATCCAGGCCCACCAGATCGCGAAGAACACGAGTGCGTAACCGAGGAGGCCGTGCCCCGCACGGCCCGCCACGATCTCGTGCTCCAACGCCGACGAAGCCCGCGCGACGGCGGCGACGAAGCAGAGGTCGAAGAACAACTCCAGCGCGGTGGCGGTGCGGTGTTCCTCGCCGGCGTGCCGGGCGAGCATCGGCCGGTACACGGCACCGGGTGCGTACGGTGACTGAGTCATGGCGTCCTGCTCCAACGGCCGCGGTGTCGACGCCGGCTTCGGGAGAGCCGACCGCCGGAGCCGTGGCCGTCCCCCTGCCTGTCGTCATGGTCCATGCGGAACTACGACCGGGTACGGCGACGGTCTGTGACAGCGCCGAGGGCGGTACGGAAGCCGCGGTGGGCCGGGTCTCCGGTGGGCGATCGCGGGCACGACGCCACGGGCACGGCCCCGGCCGCGGGCCGCCGTCACCCTGGACCGCCATGTTCACTTCATGCCGGAGGCGGGGAGGAAGGGCCGTGGGGCGATCGATAGCCTTCCGGGGAGCGGGAGAACGGGACGCCCGGCACGGACTCCCCGGATTCTCCCCGAGGACCCGTCCTGAGCACCACAACTCGGGCCGGTACACACAGACATCGAGGTGAGGGGCCCTGTGTTCACTACCCGACCCACCCTCCAGGGCACCTTCGGCATGGTGTCCTCCACCCACTGGCTGGCCTCGCAGTCGGCGATGGCCGTGCTGGAGGACGGCGGCAACGCCTACGACGCGGCCGTGGCCGGAGCCTTCGTCCTGCACGTCGTCGAGCCGCACCTCAACGGCCCGGCCGGCGAGGTGCCGATCCTGCTCGCGCCGGCCGGCGGTGAGGTGCGGGTGCTGTGCGGGCAGGGCGTGGCCCCGGCCGGGGCCACCGTCGCCCACTACAAAGGGCTCGGCCTGGACCTCGTCCCCGGCACCGGACCGCTCGCCGCGGCCGTGCCCGGAGCCTTCGACGCCTGGATGCTCCTGCTGCGCGACCACGGCACCAAGACCCTCGCCGACGTCCTGAAGTACGCCATCGGCTACGCCGAGGACGGGCACCCGCCCGTGGAGCGCGTCGGCGAGACCGTCGAGACCGTACGCGAGCTGTTCGAGACGGAGTGGACCTCCTCGGCCGAGGTGTACCTGCCCGGCGGCCGCTCCCCGCGCGCCGGTGAGCTGCTGCGCAACCCCGCCCTCGCCGCCACCTGGAAGCGGCTGCTGTCCGAGGTCGCCGGGGCCGGGGGCCGGGAGGCGCAGATCGACGCCGCGCGGGAGGTGTGGCGGACCGGGTTCATCGCCGAGGCACTGGTCCGGCAGGCCGGACGCCCCACCATGGACACCAGCGGCGAGCGCCACACCGGCACCCTGACCGCCGCCGACCTCGCCGGCTGGTCCGCGTCCTACGAGACCCCGGTGACGTACGACTTCGACGGCTGGACCGTGTGCAAGGCCGGCCCCTGGAGCCAGGGCCCGGTCCTGCTCCAGCAACTCGCCCTGCTGCCGCCGGAACTGCCCCGCTACGGCTCCGCCGAGTACATGCACCTGCTGATCGAGGGCTGCAAGCTCGCCATGGCCGACCGCGAGGCCTGGTACGGGGACGCGGCCGAGGTGCCGCTCGACGACCTGCTGTCGGCCGAGTACAACGCCGAGCGGCGGACCAGGATCGGCCCCCGCGCCTCCCACGACCTGCGGCCCGGCAGCCCCGGCGGGCGCACTCCGCGGCTGAGCGCCCACGCGCGCGTGGCGGCCACCGAGGAGCCCGGTTCCGGCTCGATGGGCGCCGGGGAGCCCACCGTCGCCAAGAGCCCGACCTCCCCCGTGCCCGGTGAACCCGAGGTCTCCGCCGACGGCGGCACCCGCGGCGACACCTGCCACCTGGACGTCGTCGACCGCTGGGGCAACATGATCGCGGCCACCCCCAGCGGCGGCTGGCTCCAGTCCAACCCCGTCGTCCCCGAACTCGGCTTCCCCCTCGGCACCCGGCTGCAGATGACGTGGCTGGAGGAGGGACTGCCGGGCACCCTCACCCCCGGCCGCCGCCCCCGGACCACCCTCACCCCGTCCATGGCCCTGCGCGACGGGGTGCCCGTCATGGCGTTCGGCACGCCCGGCGGGGACCAGCAGGACCAGTGGCAGCTGCACTTCTTCCTCGCCGTCGTTCTGCGCGAGCGGGTGCGCGGCGGACTCGACCTCCAGGGCGCCGTCGACGCCCCCAACTGGCACAACGACAGTTTCCCCGGCTCCTTCTACCCGCGCGGCATGCGCCCCGGCAGCGTCACCGTCGAGTCCCGGACGGACCCGGCGGTGGTGGAGGCGCTCCGCCGCCGCGGCCACGAGGTGATCGTCGGCGACGCCTGGTCGGAGGGCCGGCTCTGCGCGGTCGCCCGGGACCCGGCCACCGGCGTCCTCTCCGCGGCGGCCAACCCGCGCGGCATGCAGGGCTACGCGGTGGGCCGCTGAGCCCACGACGGCGGGGGCGGGCACCCCATTTTCATCCCGATTCCACCTGCTGTGCACCGGGCGGGTGGGGATTGTCAGTGGTGCGTGCTCTCATGGGGGCATGATCGAGACCAACGAAACCATCGACGAGTTTCTCGCCCGGCACACCCTTGACGTGGAGGAACTGGTCCGCGAGGCCGCGGCGCGGGAGATCGTGCCGCGCTGGCGGCGGCTCGCCGAGCACGAGGTGGACCTCAAGGCCGGCCCGCACGACCTGGTGACGGACGCCGACCGCAACGCCGAGCGGTACCTCACGGACGCGCTCGCCGCCCTGCTGCCCGGTTCGGCCGTGGTCGGCGAGGAGGCGGTGCACGCCGACCCGGCGTCGTACGAGGCGATACAGGCCGAGGCGCCGGTGTGGATCGTCGACCCCGTCGACGGGACCCGCCAGTTCGTGCGCGGCGAAAGCGGCTTCTGCACCCTGGTCGCCCTCGCGCGGGGCGGAGTCGTGCACGCCTCCTGGACCTACGCCCCCGCCCGGGACCAATTCGCCACGGCCGTACGGGGACAGGGCGCGCACCTCGACGGCGAGCGGCTGCGCGCGGGCTCCCCGGAACCCGGCCGCGACCTCCGCGTGGCCACCTCGCACCCGGACTACACCACGGACGAGCAGAAGCGCGCCCTGCTCGGCCTGTGGACGGACGGCGTGGCACCCCGCGCCTGCGGCTCCGCCGGACTGGAGTACCTGGCCGTCGCCCGCGGTGAGTCCGACGCCACCGCCTTC
The DNA here is from genome assembly GCF_002114215.1 of Streptomyces sp. 13-12-16. Taxonomy (GTDB): domain Bacteria; phylum Actinomycetota; class Actinomycetes; order Streptomycetales; family Streptomycetaceae; genus Streptomyces. Next base: position 6,274 of record NZ_NCTE01000066.1, read on the forward strand.
TCCTGGGAAGCCGCCTGGGACCACGCGGCCGGTCTGCTCCTCGTGGAGGAAGCGGGCGGCGCCCACCTCACCCGCGCGGGTGAGCCCTTCGGCATCAGGGGCGGCAACACCCTGCCCTTCACCGCGGCCCGCGACGCGGCCACCGCCCGCCGGGTGGTGGAACTGCTGACGGACGGAGCCTGATGCCGCACCCCGATCCGAGGCCCCGGGAGAACGCCGGCGCCCCGGCATATCCTGATCCCCCAGTGGCCGTCGGCTGACGAAGGAGTCCGAAGGTGCCGTCGATGCTCGATGCGGTCGTGGTGGGAGCGGGGCCGAACGGGCTGACCGCTGCCGTGGAACTGGCCCGGCGCGGCTTCTCGGTGGCCCTGTTCGAGGCGAAGGACACCGTCGGCGGCGGCGCCCGCACCGAGGAGCTCACCCTCCCCGGCTTCCACCACGACCCGTGCTCCGCAGCCCACCCCCTCGCCGTCAACTCACCCGCGTTCCGCGCCCTCCCACTGGAGCGCTACGGGCTGCGGTGGCTGCACCCGGAACTCCCCATGGCACACCCCTTCCCGGACGGTACGGCGGCCGTGCTGTCCCGGTCGGTCGGGGAGACGGCCGCCTCCTTCGGCCCGCGCGACGCCGGCGCGTACCGCCGGCTCGTCGAGCCCTTCCTGCCCAAGTGGGACACCCTGGCCCGCGACTTCATGTCCCTGCCGATGACCGCGCTGCCCCGCGACCCGGTCACCCTCGCCCGCTTCGGCCTGCTCGGCCTGCCCCCGTCGACATGGCTCACGCGCCGCTTCCGCGACGAGCGGGCCCGCACCCTGTTCGCCGGACTCGTCGCCCATGTCATGGCCCCCCTCGGCGGTTTCGCCACCGGTGCCGTCGGCCTGGTCTTCGCCCTCGCCGCGCACGCCCGCGGCTGGCCCGTCGCCCGCGGCGGCTCCCAGGCCATCTCCGACGCCCTCGCCGCGTACTTCGAGGACCTCGGCGGCAGCGTCCACACCGACTACGAGGTCAAGCGCCTCGACGACCTGCCGCCGGCCCGGGCGTACGTCTTCGACACCTCGCCCACCGCCCTGGCCCGCATCGCCGGCTTCGGCGGCCACTACGCGAACTACCGTTACGGCCCCGGCGTCTTCAAGATCGACTACGCGCTGGACGGCCCCGTGCCGTGGACCGCGCCCGAGGCCCGCGCCGCCGGCACCGTGCAGATCGGCGCGGACAGCGGCGAGATCGGCGCCGCCCTGCGCGCCGCCTCCCGCGAGGGCC
>NZ_NCTE01000663.1 GCF_002114215.1 Streptomyces sp. 13-12-16
CCCCGAGGGCACCCACCTCATCCCCGCCTACCCCGCCGCCGAACGTGCCGTCCGGGCGCTCGCCCAGGCCGTCGCGTACGGCCAGTGGCGGCGGGACGCCGCCGACCCCGGCAAGGTGCCGGAGTACGACGACATCGACGAGCGGGGCGCCGCCGCCCTCATCGAGGGGCTCCTCTCGCGCGGGCAGGGCCTCACCCTCGGCACCGCCGAGACCTACGACCTGCTCGGCACCTACGGCATCCACGTCCACCGCGCCCTCCCCGCCCCGGATCCCGGCACCGCCGCCGAAGCCGCGCGCACCCTCGGCTACCCCGTGGCCCTCAAGGCGACCGCCCCCCACCTGAGGCACCGCGCCGACCTGGGCGGCGTCCGCCTGGACCTGGCCGACGAGGAGCAACTGCGCCGGGCGTACACCGAGTTGACGGAGCTGTTCGGCGCCCCGGAGGAGCTGCGCCCCGTGGTGCAGCGGATGGCCCCGCGCGGTGTCGACACCGTCGTACGCGCGGTCATCGACCCCGCCGCCGGAGCCGTACTGTCCTTCGGCCTCGCCGGGGCCCCCTCCCAGCTGCTCGGGGACATGGCGCACCGGCTGATCCCGGTCGCCGACCGGGACGCGACCTCGCTGGTGCGGTCGATCCGGACCGCCCCGCTGCTGTTCGGCTGGCGCGGCTCGGCACCGGTCGACACCCCGGCGCTGGAGGAGCTGATGCTGAGGGTGTCGCGGCTGGTCGACGATCACCCGGAGGTCGTCGCGGTCACCCTGGAGCCGGTGGTCGTCGCCCCGCGCGGCGTGAGCGTCCTCGGCGCGTCCGTACGCCTCGCCCCGCCGCCCGCCCGTGACGACCTCGGTCCGCGGACCCTGCCCGTGTACTGACCGGTGCCTCGCAGCCGGCGGTCCCCCGTAGGATGGGCGTCATGGCCAAGACCAGTACGACGACCCAGGGGCTGCGGGCGGCGATCGAGCGCAGCGGCTACTACCCGGCCCTCGTGGCCGAGGCGGTGGAGGCCGCCGTGGGCGGCGAGCCCGTCCGGTCGTACCTGGTCCATCAGGAGACGACGTTCGACCAGAACGAGGTGCGGCGGCATGTCACCGTGCTCGTCCTCACCGGCAACCGTTTCATCGTCAGCCACACCGACGAGCAGGCTGCGGACGACACCTCCCCGACGCCGTACGCCACCACGTCCACGGAGTCGGTCAAGCTCGGCCGGATCTCGTCGATCGTGGTCAGCCGTGTGGTCGCCAACCCCGAGTCGTACAAGCCGGGCACGCTGCCGCGCGAGATCGTGCTCACCATCGGCTGGGGCGCCGTCTCCCGCATCGACCTGGAGCCGGCCGCCTGCGGCGACCCCAACTGCGAGGCCGACCACGGCTACACGGGCAGCTCCACGGCCGACGACCTGAGCCTGCGCGTCAGCGAGGCCGGCGACGGCCCGGAGACGGTACGCCAGGCCCTCACCTTCGCGCAGGCCCTGTCCGAGGCGACCGCGGACCAGACACGCTGATGGCACGGCCCACCCCCGGCGCCCGGCCTGCACCGGGCGCGCAGCCCACGCCCGGTACGCGGCCCGTGCCGGGTACGCAGTCCGCACCTGGCGGACAGCCCGCGTCTGACGCACGACCCGCACCCGGCGCGCAACCCGCACCCGGCGCGCAACCCACCCCCGGCGCGCAACCCGCACCTGGCGGG
>NZ_NCTE01000664.1 GCF_002114215.1 Streptomyces sp. 13-12-16
CTCCCCGGCCGTGAGCGCGGGCCGGGCGGCGGCGTCGGAACGGGCCGTGCGCCGCGCCAGTTCGGCGACGGTGGGTGCCTCGAACAGGTCGCGGATGGCGAGTTCGACGCCGAGGGCGGCGCGGGCGCGGCCGACCAGCCGGGTGGCGAGCAGGGAGTGCCCGCCCAGGTCGAAGAAGTCGTCGTCGGCGCCGACGCCGTCCTCGGGCAGGCCGAGCACATCGGCGAAGAGCGCGCACAGCGTCTCCTCGTGCGGGGTGCGGGGCGGCCGGCCGGTGCCCGGGCCGGTGAGGTCGGGGGCGGGCAGTGCCTTGACGTCGAGCTTGCCGTTGACGGTCAGCGGGAGGGTGTCCACGGGGACGAGGGCGGCCGGGACCATGTAGTCCGGCAGGCCGGACCGCAGGTGGTCGCGGAGCCGCCTGGGCAGGTCCTCCCCCGGCTGCCCGCCCTCCTCCGGCACCACGTAGCCGACCAGGCGCTTCGTCCCGGCGGACGGCACCACGACGACCGCCGCGCGGGCGACCTCGGGGTGCGCGGACAGGGCGGCGGTGATCTCCGCCGGTTCGATGCGGTAGCCGCGGATCTTCACCTGGTCGTCGGTGCGGCCGAGGAAGTCGAGCAGGCCGTCCGGGCGCCGCCGGACCAGGTCGCCGGTGCGGTACATGCGCTCGCCCGGCTCCCCGAACGGGTCGGCGACGAAGCGTTCCGCCGTGAGCCCCGGCCGTTCGTGGTAGCCGCGGGCGAGTCCGGTGCCGGCGATGTACAGCTCGCCGGGGCAGCCGGGCGGGACCGGGCGGAGCATGGTGTCGAGGACGTGGGCGCGGGTGCCCCGGATGGGCAGGCCGACGGTCGGGGTGGCGCTGTCCGTGGTGGAGCCGCCGAGGGTGTTGATCGTGTACTCGGTGGGCCCGTACAGGTTGTAGCCGTAGGTGCCCTCCGTGCTGCGCAGCCGGGTCCACACGGAGTCGGGGACGGCCTCGCCGCCGAGCAGGACCAGGGCGGGCCGGTGCCTGCCCGCGGCCGGGTCCTGTTCGAGCAGTCCCTCCTCGATCAGCAACTGGGCGTAGGTCGGGGTGACGTTGACGACGTCGACGGCGTGCCGGTCGCAGTAGGCCACCAGCGCCTCGGCGTCCCGGCGCAGTTCCTCGTCGCAGACGTGCACCTCGTGGCCCTCGACGAGCCACAGCAGTTCCTCCCAGGACATGTCGAACGCGAAGGAGACGGTGTGCGCGATCCGCAGCCGCCGTCCCCCGGCGGAGGCGATGGCCGGGTCGAAGATCTCCCGCTGGTGGTTGAGCTGCATGTTCGTCAGCCCCCGGTAGGGGGTGACGACGCCCTTGGGGCGTCCGGTGGAGCCGGAGGTGTAGATGATGTACGCCGGGTGCTCCAGCCGGCCCGGCACACCGCGGGCGAACGCCGGCCGTTCGGCGTCGGTGATGCCGTCGTGCGGGAGTGCGGAGAGTTCGGCGGACACGGACGGGGTGTCCAGGAGCAGTTCGGGCGCGAGGGGCCCCTCTTCGCCCCGCAGGGCGGGGGCCACCGCCGTGGTGGAGACCAGGCACAGCGGGCCGGTGTCCGCCACCATCAGGCGCAGCCGGTCGGCGGGGTGGTCGAGGTCGAGCGGCAGATAGGCGGCCCCGGTGCGCAGGACGGCGAACAGTGCCGTGACCATGTCGAGGGAGCGGGGCAGGGCGAGCGCGACGGCCTTCTCCGGTCCCGCGCCCCGGGCCAGCAGCAGCCGGGCGAGGCGGTTGATCCGGGCGTCGAGCTCGGCGTAGGTCAGGGACTGCCCGCCGAAGACCAGGGCCACCGCGTCGGGGGTGCGGGCGGCCCGGTCGGCGAGCAGGTCGGCGACGGTGTCGTCGGGCACCGGTTCGCGGGCCGCGGCCGGGGCGGTCCGCTCCCCGGGCAGCAGCAGGTCGAGGCCGGCGGTCCGGGCGCTGCCCGCCTCCGGTCCGGTGAGGACGTCGACCAGTCGCTCCAGCACGGTCGTGAACCGGGCGAGGATCACCGTGGCGGTGTCCGCGTCGAACAGGTCGGGCCGGGCGGCGAGGGTCACCCGCAGCCGGGTCTCCGGGGTGACGATCAGGGTGAGCGGGAAGTGGGTGCCGTCCACGTTGGAGATGCCGGTGATGCCGTGCCGCCGCCGGAGCGTGGCGGCCCGCTCCTCGCCGTCGGCCGAGCGCAGCACGAACAGGGTGTCGAACAGCCGCCGGTGGCCGGTCTCCCGCTGCAGCGTCCCGAGCCCCAGGTACTCGTACGGCATGACCGCCGCGCGTTCGGACTGCGCCCTGCGCAACAGGTCGAGCAGGGATTCGCCGGGGTCGAGGGCGATGCGGGCCGGGACCGTGTTGAGGAACATGCCGATGATGCCGGCGGCGTCGGGGACGTCGGCGGGCCGTCCGGCCACCGCCGTGCCGAAGGCGACGTCCGTGCGGCCGGTCAGCGCCGAGAGCACCAGGGCCCAGGCCGTGTTCAGCAGGGTGTTCGGGGTGAGTCCGTGGCGCCGGGCGGCGGTGCGCAGCCGGTCGCTGGTCTCACGGCTGAGCGTCGCGTCGAAGTCCGCCGGTATCACCGGGCCGCCCTCGCGGCCGGCCGGGGCGACCAGGGTCGGCTCGTCGAACCCGGCGAGCGCCCGGCGCCACGCGGCCAGTGCGGTGCCGGTGTCCTGCCGGTCCAGCCAGGTCAGGTAGTCCCGGTAGGAGCCGGGGGCCGGCAGTCCGGTGGCGTCGCCGGCCCGCTCGTACAGGGCGAGGAGTTCCTCCAGGAACAGCCAGGCGGACCAGCCGTCCCAGAGGATGAGGTGGTGGGTGACGACCAGCCGGTCCCGGCCGTCGCCGAGGTGGAGCAGCAGCAGGCGGGCGAGGGGCGGGGCGGTCAGGTCGAAGCGGCGGCGGCGGTCGGCCGCGAGGAGTTCGTCCGTGCGGGCCCGCCGCTCGTCGGACGGCAGTGCGCAGAGGTCGTGCTCGGCGAGGGGGAACTCGGCGTGCTCCGCGATGAACTGCGCCGGGCGGGGCAGACCGTCGCTGACGAAGCCGGCGCGCAGGCCGGTGTTGCGTTCCAGGAGCGTCCGGCACGCGGCCCGCAGCCGGGTGGCGTCCAGACGGTGGTCGAAGTCCAGTGTCTCCTGGGAGAGATAGACGTCGAGTGCGTCGCCGGTGTCGTAGGTGGCGTGGAAGTACATGCCTTCCTGGAGCGGGGACAGGGGCCAGACGTCCGCGACCCGCGAGGCACCGGCGGCGGCCTCGACGCGGGCGGTCTCCTCCGGGGTGAGCAGGGGGGTCTCGGGGGTGTCGACTGCCGTGGTGAGCCGGTCCAGCAGTGCCCGCAGGGCGGGGTCGACCGCCGCGCCGGACTGCTCCTGCCCCGCCAGTACGGCCTTCAGGGCGGCGGCTGCCCGGTCCGCCTCGGTCGCCGGGAGCGTCACGTCGGAGGCGGCCGGATTCCGGGGGGTGTGTTCGCCGGCCGCGGCGGCGAGGGCGGCCGGGGTGCGGCGCTCGAAGACGTCGCGCGGGCCGATGGACAGTCCGTGCTCCCTGGCCCGGGTGGCGACGGTGATGGAGGTGAGGCTGTCGCCGCCGAGGGTGAAGAAGTCGTCGTCGGCGCCGATGCCGGGCACACCGAGCACGGCGGAGAAGATGTCGCACAGGGCGCGCTCCCGCTCGTCGGCGGGTGCGCGGCCCCCGGGGGCGGGGGCGGGGGTCGGCGCGGGCAGCGCGTTGACGTCGAGTTTGCCGCTCGGTGTCAGCGGCAGTTCGCCGATCAGCAGGACGGCGCCCGGCACCATGGGCGCGGGCAGCGCGTCCGCGAGCGCCGCGCGCAGGCTCCCGGC
>NZ_NCTE01000665.1 GCF_002114215.1 Streptomyces sp. 13-12-16
GCCCGGTGCCGCGCCGGGTGGCGGCCCTGCTCGGGCCCGCTCCGGCGGTGCGCCGCCTGCCGTCGCTGTTCACCCTGGTCGGCCTGGCGGTGTGGGGCGCCGCCGCGGGGACCGCCGTCTCCGCGATGTCGTCCGCGAACTCCGCCGTGACGATGGTCCTCATCCTGTACGCGGCCACGCCCCTGTGACCCCGCGGCGGGCCGGCCGCCGCGGGACCGGGGCCGCTCAGAGGTCGAACTCGTGCGGGGGCAGGTCGAGGGCGTAGCACGCCTCGCGGACCACGGCCCGCTCGTCCTTGTCGAAGTCGCCGTCGGCGCCGCCGATGACGATGCCGATCTGGATGACCGCCCGCGCCTCGGCGGGCTTCCTCCTCGCCTTGGCGATCTCCTGCATGACGCTCACCTTGCCGAAGGCGAAGTCGGCGGTCAGCTTGCCGATGTTGTCCTCGAAACGGCGGCGCAGGTCGTCGGCGGGGAAGTTCTGCAGCACCTCGTTGGCGGCGATGAGCTGGGCCACGCGCTGCCGCTCGGACGGATCGACGCTGCCGTCGGCCGCCGCCACCAGGGCGCACATCGCCATGCTCGCGTCGCGGAAGGCGCCGCTCTTCAGATCGTTCTTCCTGGCCGTCAACTGGGTCTGCATCGTCGACGCGGACTCCTTGAGGCGGTCCCACAGGGCCATGAGCACTCCGTACGGGTCGGGAGGCGCCCGGACCGAAGTCGCCGGGCGCCGTAACTTCTACAGTAATGTAGAAGTTACTCCTCCTCTTCCTCGCCCTCGAAGAAGTCCCCGACCTCGTCCACGACCTCCGCCGCGACCATGCCCCCGACCACGCCGACCGCCAGGCCCGCGGCGCCCGCGGCGACGGCGGTGCCCACACCGGGACCGGAGCGGTGGTGGTCGTCGTGGGAGTCGTAGGAGCCGTGGGAGTCGTAGGAACCGTGGGGGACGGGGGAGCCGTGGGGCGCCCGCCGCTCGACCAGCTCGCGCATCCAGCCGTCGACCTCGGCGGTCCAGTCGCGGGAGTCGTGAAGGCCGACGGTGAACCTGGTCAGCGCGTCGTGGCCGCCGGAGAGGAGGCCGCCGCGCCTGTCGGCCTCCAGGACGACCTCCATGCCGCCCGGACCTGCCAGGAAGGTCACCTCGACCTCGTTCACCCGGTCCGCGTATTCCGGCGACGGGACGATCTCGATCTCCTGGTAGAAGGGCAGTTGCTGCCCCGTGCCGCCGATGCGCCCGTACTCCAGGTCGGCCGACCTGAAACCGAAGCCGAGCCGGCCGAACGCCTCCAGGACCGCCTCCTGCACGGGCAGCGGACCGACGGTCAGCGGGTCCAGGTCCCCCTTGTCCTTCGCCCCCGCCACCGACAGCTCGGTGCGCACGCCGAGCACGATGCCCAGCGGTTGTCCGTACAGCTCGGTGACCGGGGTCTCCCACGGCAGCGGCACGCTGAACGGCACCTCGCGCTCCTCGCCCTCGGCGAGCCGGAAGCCGCCGCCGACCGTGAACCGTTCGAAGGCGACGGAGCCCTCCCGTTCGCCTTCCTCGTGCTCGGCCTCGACCCGCGCCACCAGCTCCAGCGTGATGCCCTCGATGTCGAAACCGGCCTGTCCGCCCTTGAGGCGGACCCGGCCGGTGAGCGCGCCGCCGGGCCGGACCGGGCCGGGGTCGAGCACCGTGTCGACGGTGGGGCCGCCCACGCCGAGCGAGCCGAGCAGTCGTTTGAACACCATGGTGGCGTCCACTCCTTAGATGTGCGTGTGTTCCGTGAAGGGGGTGCCGCCCGCGGGGCGGCCCGCGATATAACTTCTACAAGCGAGTAGAAGCATAGGGGATCGATCCGAGGGGACTTTGCGTTTCCTTTACAGTTGGTGCGGGGCGGGACATCCCGCTCCCACCCGTGCCGTCCCGGGCGTCCGGGAACACCGCCGCGGCCGGGATCGTTATGTCTTCGCACACCCACAGAAGGAGCACGTACGTGTCCGCCAGACCGACGGACCCCCCGGGGCACAGTCCCCGACCATCCCGCCAGGCATTCCCTGAGCACGGCACACGGCGGGATGGTGTTCGATGAGTGCCGCGAACGCTCTCCTGGGCCTGCTGGCCGTCTTCGTCCTGACCGCCGGCACCGGATACTTCGTCGCCCAGGAGTTCGCCTACGTCTCCGCCGACCGCCTCGCCCTGGCGCGCGAGGCCGAGTCCGGGGACCGCAAGGCCGCCCGCGCCCTGACGGTGCTGGAGCGGCTGTCCTTCATGCTGTCGGGCGCGCAGCTCGGCATCACCGTGACCGGACTGGTCGTCGGCTTCATCGCCGAGCCCTCGGTGTCCGCCCTGCTGAGGCCCGCCCTGTCGGGCCTGGGCCTGCCCGACGCGGCCGTGAGCGGCATCGCGGTCGTGCTGGCCTTCGTGCTGGCCACGGTCGTACAGATGGTGCTGGGCGAGCTGGCCCCGAAGAACCTGGCCATCGCCGTGCCGGAGCGGCTGGCGAAGGCGCTGGCCGGCTCCACGCTGGCCTACCTGAAGGTCGTCGGCCCCCTCGTGCGCGTCTTCGACGGGGCGGCGAACGGGCTGCTGCACCGGGTCGGCATCGAACCGGTGGAGGAGCTGCACCACGGCGCCACCCTGGAGGAGCTGGGCCACCTGATCGGCGAGTCCCACGAACAGGGCGCGCTGCCCGAGGACACCGCCGTGCTGCTCGACCACGCCCTGGAGTTCTCCGACCGGACGCTGGACGAGGTGATGGTGCCCCGCGTGGACGCCGTCTTCGTCCGCGAGGACGCCACCGCCGCCGAGGCGGTCGACCTCATCGCCAAGTACGGCCACTCCAACTACCCCGTCCTCGGCGACCACCCCGACGACGTCGGCGGCGTCCTCGGCGTGGCCGAGCTGATGCGCCTGCCCGCGGACCGGCTGACGGGCACCACGGCCGGCGCCCTCGCCCGGCGCCCGCTGCTGCTGCCCGACACCCTCCCGCTGCCCGACGCCGTGACCCAGATGAGGGAGCGGGGCGACGAGTTCGCGGTCGTCCTGGACGAGCACGGCGGCGTGGCCGGCATCGTCACCTACGAGGACATCGCCGAGGAACTCGTCGGCGACATCGCGGACGAGACCGACACCGTCACCCGGATCGCCGTCGCGGACGGTGACGGCTGGCTGGTGGACGCGGGCCGTCGGCTGGACGAGGTGGCCGAGGCCACCGGCGTGGAACTGCCCGAGGAGGAGGACTACGACACCGTGGCCGGCCTGGTCGTCGACCGGCTCGGCCGCTTCCCCGCCATCGGGGACCGGCTCACGGTCGGGCTGCCCGACGGGGGCAGCGCGGTGATCGACGTACACACCCTCGACCGGCACGTACCCGACCGGGTACGGATCCGGCGGCAGGCCCCTGAGACGGAGGAGCAGGTATGAGTTTCCCGATGGCGCTCTTCGTCACCGTGCTGCTGCTGATCGGCAGCGGGTTCTTCGTGGCCGCCGAGTTCGCGCTGGTCGCCGCCAAGCGGCACCGCATGGAGAAGGCCGCGGCCGAGGGCCGGTCGGGCGCCAGGGCGGCCCTGGCCGGTATGCGCGAGCTGTCCCTGATGCTGGCCGGCGCCCAGCTGGGCATCACCGTGTGCACCCTGGGCCTGGGCTCGGTGTCCAAGCCCGCGATCTCCCACGAACTCGACCCGCTGCTGCACGAGCTGGGCCTGCCCAGCGCGCTCAGCTACGGCGTCGCCTTCGCCGTCGCCATGATCGTGGTCGTGTTCCTGCACATGGTGGTCGGCGAGATGGCCCCCAAGTCGTGGGCCATCGCCCATCCCGAGCGGTCCGCGATGCTGCTGTCGCCGCCCTTCCGGGCCGTGGTGAAGGCCGTACGCCCGCTGATCTCGGTGCTGAACAGGATGAGCAACGCCCTCGTACGGCTGTGCCGGGTCACCCCGCGCGACGAGCTGGCCTCCGTCCACAACCGGGAGCAGCTCACCCATCTGGTGGCGGAGTCCGAGCGGCTCGGCCTGATCAGTGAGACGGACTCGGAGCTGCTGACGCGTTCGCTGACCGAACCTCAGACCCCGGTGCGGGAGCTGCAGGTACCGGCGTCCGAGATCGTCTCGGTGGACGGCGACGCCGGCGTCGACGAGATCCTGCGCGTCGCCGCGGAGCGCGACCGCACCCGGCTCCTGGTCCGCGAGCACGGCACGGTCCTCGGCGCGGTGCACGCCCGGGACGCCGTGGTGGCCCGCGCCCGGGGACGGGCGGCCGGCG
>NZ_NCTE01000666.1:0-2346 GCF_002114215.1 Streptomyces sp. 13-12-16
CGCCGCGGGCGCCCGCGGCGGGCACGAGTGCGGCGGCGGCGAAGAACGCGGCGCCCGGCAGGCCGAAGAGGTAGACGCGGAACAGCATCTCGCCGCCGTAGTCGTTGACGGCGAAGAGCGGAACCGGGGCGGCGGAGACCAGCAGCAGCGGCAGCGCGCTGCGGACCAGCCGGCGCCGCAGCACGAGGGCGGCTCCGGCGAGCGCGGCGACCGCGAGCACCATCAGCACGTTGGCGGTCCCGGCGAGTTCGGGGCCGGGCCCGGTCAGCTCGCCCGCGTACCCCGCGCGGGAGTTCTGCGTCAGTTCGCCGATCGACTCCTTGAGGGTGGACAGCGTCTCGACGAACAGCGGCCGCCCCATGGTCAGGTCCCAGGTGAGCATCAGCAGCACGGCGACGGCCAGCAGGCCGTGGTTGCGGTGGCGGCGCGTGAGGGTGAGCGCGAACAGGCAGATGCAGAGCATCACCGGGGTGAGCTGGTGCGTGGCGTTGATCGCGGCGATCAGCGGGGCGAGGATCACCACGCAGACCGCGCGCTGCCGGGTGCCCGTGGGCGCCGGTACGCCCGCGGCGGCCGGGTCGAGGAAGGTGCGGTCGCGCAGCCGCCCGGCGGAGCCGGGGCGCACGAAGTGCCGCAGCACCACCGCGATGACCGCCAGGTGCAGCAGGTACGCGAGCCCTTGCGGGGCGAAGTAGTCCTGGCCCACCCAGTTGGCGAGCTGGAAGATCCACACGGCGGTCCACACCAGCCGCCAGTCCTGGCAGAAGGTGCGGTAGATCAGGACGAGCACCGGCATCGTCAGCAGGCCGAGGACGATCGGCGCCCAGTTGGCGTACGAGGCGGCGCTCTCCACGCCGAAGGCGCGCACCAGCCCGGCGTCGAGCGTGAAGAAGCCCGGCCACTGGTCGTACGCGGACATGTTGCCCGACAGGGCCGCGCCGGGCCGCAGTTCACCGTTGGCGAGCAGCGTGTCGACGACGGCGTCGTGCTTGGAGGCCCACGGGTAGCGCACGGCGTCGTACAGCATCGCCGGTGGCGCCTTGAGCGCGAACAGCAGCGCGGCGCAGTGCGCGGCCGGCCACCAGGGCGCGGTGCCCGCGCGCCGCAGGCTGAGGACGAAACCGGCGGTGAGGACCAGCAACGACAGGTGGTAGGCGACCGGGAGGCGGTCCAGCAGGCCGTAGTCGCCCATCTCCCGGAAGCCGATGCGGGGCAGCGCGTAGAACCACAGTCCGGCGGCGAGCAGCAGTGTCAGCAGCCCGGCGTCGGGCGGACCGCTCGGGACCGGCCAGGATCTGCGGCCGCCACCGGAGTTCCCTCCCGGCTCCGTCGGAGCGGCGGCCGGCTCGAGGCTGGGCAGCGCGCTGCTCTCAGTGGTCGGTACGGGCACATGTTGTTGCACGCCGGAACTCCCCTCCCCCGCGACGAGTATAGGAATTACCTCTGCTTTTCACACCAAAAACGTCGGACCCGCCTGCGAAGCGAAAGCTGTCCGGTACCTCCCGCCCGGCCCGTCCCGTGGCCACGTCCGCCCGTCCCTCCTCAGCCGGCGAACGCGGGCCGGCCGCGCAGGACGGTGCGGGCCCGGCGGTACCACCGCCAGCCGACGGTCTTGGGGCCGTCCCGGTACGGGGCGATCCGCGCGCCGTCGCCCGCCAGCCAGGCCTCGACATCGGCGACGGTGTGGCCGCGCCGGACGATCAGACGGGCGATGCGGTAGCGCTCGTCCAGCTCCGAACTGAGCGCGTGCCGCACGGCGGTCGCCGTCCGGTAGCCGGCGCGGGCGGCCATGGCGCGCACCCGGGGGCTGTTGTAGCCGTGCGGATAGGCGAGGTGGGGGACGGGATGGCCGAGGGCGTCCTCCAGCACGGCCTTGGAGTCCAGCAGTTCGGCGCGCAGCTGCCGGGTGGTCAGGGTGTCGAGCTGGGCGTGGGTGACCGTGTGGCTGCCGATCTCCATGCCGGAACGTTCCAGCTCCACCGCCCGGTCCAGGGTCATCATCGGGGCGGGCGGCAGCAGGCTGTGGCCGCCCGGGGCGATGGCGCCGGTGGTGAGGTACGCGGTCGCGGGCAGCGCGCGCCCGGCCAGGGCGTCGGCGGTGGGGCCGGGCAGGTCGGCGAAGCCGTCGTCGAAGGTCAGGAGCACCGGCCGGGGCGGCAGGGGGGCCCGCCCGGCGAGGTGCTCGGCGAGGGCGCTGATGGTGACGGGGGTGCGGCCGCTGTCCACGACGGCGTCGAGATGGGCCGCGAACTCCTTGGGCGTGACGGTGAACTCGGCGATCCAGTCCGGCGGGTCGTCCATCACGGCGTGGTAGAGGAAGACGGGTATGGCCGCGGTCATCCCCTC
>NZ_NCTE01000666.1:2631-3925 GCF_002114215.1 Streptomyces sp. 13-12-16
CACCACCGCCGCCGTCCGCGTCGCGCGCCTCGGTCAGCGCGCGGGCACGGGCGAGACCGCGCGGCAGCCGGGCGAGGAACGCCGGCAGCAGCGCGGGCCGGTTGACCAGGACCGCGGTGAGGTAGGCGGTGAGGCCGGCGCCGTAGCCGTACGCCTGGGTCTCCAGGTCGGCCCAGGTCTCCCGGTGGTGGTGCCACACCAGCGCGTACGGCGTGTAGTGCAGCCGGTGCCCCTGGGCGAGGACACGGACGAAGCCGTACAGGTCGTCGCCGCCCCGCGCGGGTGTTCCGGCGCCGGTGGCCGGGTCGAAGCCGCCGACGGCACGCAGCACCTCCGTACGGAAGGCCATGTTCGCCCCCGAGCCGAAGCGGCCCGCGGTGAAGGGGAACAGCGGCTCGTCGCGGGGCGGGTCGCCGGGGTCGTACGTCGTCGGCGTGAAGCCCTTCGCGAAGCCGCCGTGGCTCTCCAGCAGGACCTGGGCCGGGGTGCGCAGCCGGGCGGGCAGGATCAGGCCGGTGGCGCAGCCGAGCCGCGGGTCGGCGGCGAACGGGGCGGTCAGTTCGGTGAGCCAGCGGGGATCGGCGACCACGTCGTCGTCGGTGAACGCGACGACCTCGCCCCGCGCCTTCGCCAGCCCCCTGTTGTGCGCGACGGCGAGTCCGGGCACCGGCTCGCACACGTACCGCACCCGCTCGCCGTACTTGCGTTCCACCAGCTCGCGGGTCTCGTCGGTCACGGGCGCGTTGTCGACGACGACGACCTCGAACCGCGGGTGCTCCTGCGCGAGCAGCGAGTCCAGCGCCCGGGCGAGCTGTCCGGCCCGCTCCCTGGTGGCCACGACGACCGAGGCGTACGGCGGCCTTCCGCCGCCCGTCACCTCCACGGCCCCTCCCGCCACCGCGGAGGCGGCCTCCGTCAGCACCGCCCGCGGGTCCGCGCCCTCCGGCACCCGTGCCAGCAGGGTCCCCACCGGACGGCCCGCCCGTCTGACCAGCAGGAACACCTCGCCGTGGGTGATCGGCGGGCTGCCCGGTCCGGGTCTCGGCGCGGCCTCGTCACCGTCCAGGTCGATCTCTGCGACCTGCACCGCGCCGATGGCCAGGAACCGTCGTATCTCCTCCTGCGTACGCGCTCTTCGGGACACCTGTCCTCCCCCCTCCTCCTCACGACTCACGACCGGCGCAGCCGTGCCACGCCCTTCAGGGTCCGTGCCGCCAGCGCCGCCAGGCGCGGACGGGCGCGGACGAAGCCGTGCGCGCGGCGCGCGGGCTCGCGGCTCAGCCGGTGCAGCGCG
>NZ_NCTE01000667.1 GCF_002114215.1 Streptomyces sp. 13-12-16
CTGGTGGGCGGCGTACTGGCGTGGCGGCGCGCGCCGTTCGCGGTGGTCGTCCTCGGGGCGGCGGCCACGACGGCGGTGCTGCGGGGCATGGGGGTCGGGTAGCCGCCCCCCATGCCGAGCGGGCACGGAGGCCACACAGCCACCCCGGGACCGAACAGGCACGGAAGCCGCACAACCACCCCCGGCCCGAGCAGACACGGAAGCCGCACAACCACCCCCGGCCCGAGCAGACACGGAAGCCGCACAACCACCCCCGGCCCGAGCAGACACGGAAGCCGCACAACCACCCCCGGCCCGAGCAGTCCCCCGACCGGGCGGACGCAGAAGCCGCACACCCCCGTCCCGAGCGGACACCGCGGTGCGCCCGGTGTGTGCTCGCCCGGCCGCGGAGAGCGCGGGGCCGGTTCCGCCCCCGTGCCCCGGAGCTGTCGGTGGTGGCGAGTAGGGTCACCGCCCATGACCGCCACCGACGCCGATCACGTAGTCGCCACCCGCACCTTCTACGACGCCATCGCCGAGGACTACGCCGCCCTGTTCCGCGACCAACTCGCGGTGAGACCGCTGGACCGGGCGCTGCTGGCCGGTTTCGCCGAACTGGTCGGTGAGGGCGGCCGGGTGGCCGACCTGGGGTGCGGCCCCGGAGTGGTGACCGCGCACCTCGCCTCCCTCGGCCTCTCCGTCTTCGGCCTCGACCTGTCGGAGGGGATGCTCGCGATCGCCCGCCGCGAGAACCCCGGCCTGCGCTTCGAGCAGGGCTCGATGCGGCACCTGGACCTGCCCGACGGTGCCCTCGGCGGCGTGGTCTCCTGGTACTCCACCATCCACACCCCGCAGGAGGAACTTCCCGCCGTCTACGCCGAGTTCCGCCGGGTCCTGGCGCCCGGGGGCCATCTGCTGCTCGCGTTCCAGTGCGGCGACGAGCCCCGCCGCCACGAGCACCCCTGGGGTCACCCGGTCGCCCTCGACTTCCGGCGCATGCGGCCCGAACGCGTCACCCCGCTCCTGGAGGCGGCCGGTTTCGTCCTCGTCCAGCAGACGGTGCGCGCGGCCGACACGGACCGGGGCGAGTCGACCCCCCAGGCGCTCCTGATCGCCCGTGCGGCACGGTGACCTAACCGCCGTACAGCCCCTCCACCTCCGCCGCGAAGTCCCGCAGGATCTCCTCGCGCCGCAGCTTCATCGACGGGGTCAGGTGGCCCGCCTCCTCGGTGAAGTCCACCGGGAGGACGGTGAAGCGGCGGATCGACTCCGGGCGGGAGAGCATCTTGTTGGCCTCGTCGATCGCGCGCTGGAGGATCGCGTACAACTCCTCGTCGTCGAGGACGAGTTCCGGCGGGACCGGGTGCTTGCCGTTCATGCGGCGCCAGTGGGTGATGCCGGCGGGATCGAGGGTGATCAGGGCGGAGACGTAGGGGCGGTTGTCGCCGACCACCATGACCTGGGAGATCAACGGGTGTGAGCGGAGCCAGTTCTCCAGCGGGGCCGGGGCGACGCTCTTGCCGCCGGAGGTGATGATCAGCTCCTTCTTGCGGCCCGTGATGGTCAGGTAGCCCTCGTCGTCCAGTTCGCCGAGGTCACCGGTGTGCAGCCAGCCGTCGGGCGCGGCGGGCACGACCCCGCCCGCCTGCGGGTCCCAGTAACCGCGCAGCACGTGGTCGCCGCCGACCAGGATCTCGCCGTCCGCCGCTATGCGGATCCGCGTCCCCGGCAGTGGCCAGCCCACCGTGCCCAGGCGGGGTTTCAGCGGGGGTGTCACCGTCGAGGCGCCGGTGGTCTCCGTCAGGCCGTAGCCCTCGAAGACCTCGATGCCGGCACCGGCGTAGAACGCGGCGAGGCGGGGGCCGAGCGGGGAGCCGCCGCAGATGGCGTAACGCACCCTGCCGCCCATGGCGTTGCGGATCTTGCGGTAGACCAGCGGGTCGTAGAAGGCGCGGGCCGTCTTCAGGGAGCGGGACGGGCCGGCCCCCGTCCCCGTCTGGCGGGCCTCGACGGCCTCGCCGTACCGGCGGGCCACCGACTCCGCGCGGTCGAAGGCCGAGAGCCGTCCGCCCGCCTCCGCCTTCGCCCGGGCGGTGTTGAAGACCTTCTCCAGCATGTACGGGATGGTCAGCAGGCAGGTGGGCCGGAAGCTCGCCAGGTCGGGCAGCAGGTCCGCGGGTGCCAGGCTCGGCGCGTGGCCGAGGCGCACCCGGGCGCGCACACAGGCGACGGCGACCATCCGGCCGAAGACGTGGGACATCGGCAGGAAGAGGAGGACGGAGGCGTCTTCGCCGGTCCGGGCCTTGAAGACGGGGTAGAGCAGTTCGATGGCGTTGTCCACCTCGGCGAAGAAGTTGCCGTGGGTGAGGGCGCAGCCCTTGGGGCGGCCGGTGGTGCCCGAGGTGTAGACGAGGGTGGCGAGGGTGTCGGGGCCCAGGACGCCGCGGCGCACCTCCACTTCCTGGTCGGGTACGCGCGCACCGGCTTCCGCGAGCGCGTCGACGTGGCCCTTCTCCACGACCCACACCCGCCGCAGGTCGGGGAGGTGCGCGAGCTCGGGGCCGAGGGCGGCGGCCTGGCCCGCGGTCTCCGTGACCAGGGCGACCGCGCCGGAGTCGTGGAGGATCCAGCGGGCCTGGAAGGCGGAGGAGGTCGGGTAGACGGGGACGGTGACCAGTCCGGCGGCCCACGCGGCGAAGTCGAGCACCGTCCACTCGTAGACGGTGCGGGCCATGACGGCGATCCGGTCGCCCGGCGTCAGCCCCTCGGAGATCAGTCCCTTCGCGACGGCCAGGACCTCGGCGGCGAATCGCCGCGCCGTCACGTCCCGCCAACTGCCGTCCGCCGTCTTCCGGCTGAGCACCGCCTCGTCCGGCGCCGTGCTCGCGTTCTCGAACGGCAGGTCGGCGAGCGATCCGTGCCGCACCTGCCGGGCGAACGGCGGTACGGACGCTTCCCGTACGACGCCGTCCAGCCGCCGGATCTCCGGCTCGACCAGGACGGGTGCTCCGTAGACGTCGTCGTCGAGAGCGGAGGAAGAGGCGGTGGACACGGGCGGCTCCTGGGACGTGCAGGGGGAACTGCGTGATGCCACGACGTACGTGCCTCGCACGCCGAGGCGCTCACCGGTGGCCGTCGGGGAAAGGGGTCACCACCGGTCGGTGCGGAGATCGTACGGCCCTGACGTGGAAGGTCTGTGCGGGTCCGGGGATGGTCCCGGGCCGGGGGTGTGCAATGTTGCGGG
Source organism: Streptomyces sp. 13-12-16 (assembly GCF_002114215.1). Lineage (GTDB taxonomy): Bacteria > Actinomycetota > Actinomycetes > Streptomycetales > Streptomycetaceae > Streptomyces. The sequence goes on from NZ_NCTE01000667.1 coordinate 3,224, forward strand.
TTACGTGAGGGTCACTCACGTACGCTCCAGGATCGCCGTCACGCCCTGGCCGCCCGCCGCGCAGATCGAGATCAACCCGCGTGCGGGGACGTCCCGTTCGGCGAGGAGCTTCGCCAGGGTCGCCACGATGCGGGCACCGGTGGCGGCGAAGGGGTGGCCGGTGGCCAGGGACGAGCCCGCCACGTTCAGCCGCGCGCGGTCGACGGGTGCCAGGCCCCGCTTCTCCCAGGCGGCCAGCGTGGCCAGCACCTGGGACGCGAACGCCTCGTGCACCTCGATCAGGTCGAAGTCCGCCATGCCGAGACCGGCCCGCTCCAGCATGCGCGGGACCGCGTGGGCGGGCGCCATCAGCAGGCCGTCCTCGCCGTCGGCGACGTCCCCGTGCACGAAGTCCACGGCGGCCGTCTCGTACGCGGTCAGGTAGGCGAGGGGTTCCAGGCCCCGCTCCGCCGCCCACTCCTCGCTCGCCAGCAGCACCAGCGCGGCACCGTCGGTGAGCGGGGTCGAATTGCCCGCCGTCATGGTGGGGTCGGGGCCGTCGAGGCCGAACACCGGCTTCAGCGCGGCCAGTTTCTCCACCGTCGAACCGGGCCGCAGGTTCTGGTCGCGGGCCAGGCCCCGGAAGGGCACCACGAGGTCCTGGAACAGACCGCGTTCGTACGCCGCCGCCAGCCGCTGGTGACTGGTCACCGCCAGTTCGTCCTGGTCCTCGCGGGTGATGCCCCAGGCGCGTGCGGTGACCGCGGCGTGCTCGCCCATGGACAGCCCCGTGCGCGGTTCGGCGTTGCGCGGGATGTCGGGGACGAGGTGGCCGGGGCGCACCTTCGCCAGGGCCTTCAGCCGGCCTCCGAGGGTCTTCGCCCGCCGTGCCTCCAGCAGCACCTTGCGCAGGTCGTCGTTGACGCCGAGGGGCGCGTCGCTCGCGGTGTCGGCGCCGCCGGCGATCGCGGCCTCCGTCTGGCCGAGGGCGATCTTGTTGGCGGCGGCGACGACCGCCTGGAGCCCGGTGCCGCAGGCCTGCTGGATGTCGTAGGCGGGGGTGCGGGCGTCGAGCGCCGAGCCGAGGACGGTCTCGCGGGCGAGGTTGAAGTCGCGGCTGTGCTTGAGGACCGCCCCGGCGACCAGCTCCCCCACCGCGCCCGGTGCCCGCAGTCCGTACCGCTCCACGAGTCCGTCCAGCGCGGCGGTGAGCATCTCCTGGTTGGAGGCGGTGGCGTAGGGGCCGTCGGAGCGGGCGAAGGGGACGCGGCTGCCGCCGACGACCGCGACGCGCCGGACGGCGGAAGGCCCCGGGGGGCTCGGCTCGATGGTGCTCATCTCGACCTGCTCCTCACTGTGACATACCCTTACCTCCGGTAACCTTACTCCAGAGTAAGCAAAGCGAGACCACACCGGGAGTCCCCCATGGCCGACCGCTATCTGAGCTTCACCGGCACCGCGCCCGGCCGCTTCCTCACGCGCCGCCTGGGACTCCCCCGGCCGGCGCCGCTGCGGCGCTGGTCACCGGAGCGGCCGGACCTGGACGGCGGCCTGCTCCACCTCACGGCCGGCACGTCCGGCCTCGGCCTCGCACCCGTCCTCGCCCGCACCGGACTCGCCCCCGACGACGCCACGGGCCGGCCCGCCGCCGTCGTCCTGGACGCCAGCGGGGTACGGGACGTCGAAGGCCTCGCCGAGGTGCACGCGGCCCTGCACCCCGTCGTACGGTCCCTCGCCACGAGCGGCCGGATCGTGGTGCTCGGCGCACCGCTCGACCCCGCCGACCACCATCAGGCCGCCGCCCAGCAGGCACTGGAGGGCTTCACCCGCTCCCTCGGCAAGGAGACCGGCCGGGGCGTCACCGTGAACCTGGTCCGCCTCACCGACGCCCCCGCCGCCGAGTCCACCCTCCGCTTCCTGCTCTCCCCCAGGTCGGCCTACGTCAGCGGCCAGGTGATCGGCGTCGGCACGCACGCGTCCCCCGCCCCCTACGACGTGGACCGTCCCCTGTCCGGCCGTACCGCCCTGGTGACCGGCGCCGCGCGCGGCATCGGCGAGGCGGTCGCCGAGACGCTGGCCCGGGACGGCGCCGAGGTGGTCGTCCTCGACGTGCCGGGGGCCGAGGCGGACGCCCGGCGCGTCGCCGGACGGCTCGGCGGGAGGGCGCTCCCCCTCGACA
>NZ_NCTE01000668.1 GCF_002114215.1 Streptomyces sp. 13-12-16
CCGCGCGGGGTCAGGGTGACCGTGGTGCCGGGCCGGGGCCGGGCGGAGGCGGGCAGCGTACGCACGGTGTAGCTGCCGTCGCCGCGGCCCCGCCACTCCACGGCGGGCGCGTCGGGTGTGCGGGCGGACCGGCTCAGGACGTGGATCTCGTCGGCGACCAGGAAGCAGGACAGCAGTCCGATGCCGAACTGGCCGATGAAGTCGGCGCGCTGCTCGGAGAGCTTCCCCCAGCCTCGAATGGGCTCGGCCGGGGAGACCCCCATGGCGCGCTTGCTGCTGCGGCCGATGGTGGCGAGGAAGGTGTGCACATCGGCCTCGGTGAGACCGACGCCGTCGTCCTCGACGCGCACCACCGAGCCGTCGGCGTACAGGCGGATGCCGAAGGTGCCCGCGGGGGCGTCCGGTTCGAGGGTGTGCCGGGCGGTGAGCGCGTCCACCGCGTTCTGCATCAGTTCGCGCAGATAGACGCGGGGGCTGGAGTAGAGGTGGTGGGAGAGGAGGTCGACGAGGCCGCGCAGGTCGACCTGGAAGGTGCGGTCGGCGGTGTTCTCGGGCAGGGTCATGGGCGGTCCGGGGTGTGAGGGCACGGGGCGGCGGCGGAAGAGGGCGGGCCGGGGCTCAGAAGGCCTTGCGGAAGCGCGCGTACGCCTTCTGCGGCTCGGACATGAACGTCCACGGCCACTCCGTGTACGCGCCCTCCAGCTCGCGGAAGACGTTCGAGGCCGTGCTGCTTCCGGACAGGGACAGGGCCATGGCGAACATGTTGTAGTCGCCCTGCCAGCCCAGCCGGCGCTCGTAGGCGTGGTGCAGGATGCTGCGCTCCGCCGCCTGCCTCAACGCGGTCCGGATCCTGGGATGCTGGAGGCAGGCGCTGTCGTCGGACTCCACCCACTCCTCGATGTACGCCATCGCGACGACACAGCCGAGCCGGTGGCCGTCGGGCGCCTTGTCGAACGCCGCGCGGGCGAACTCCAGGGCCTCACCCGGCTCACCGCCCCAGCGTGGCTGGAGCTGCGACAGCCATTCGAGGTGGCTCTCCAGGTCCAGCGGGTCGCGGCGCAGGGCGGCGTCCAGCCGGGTCTCGCCGACGACGCGGCCCAGGGACGTGCCGCGGGCGGAGGTCAGCAGGCGGCGCCACGGGGTGATCCACCCGGGGCACAGTTCGGCGGCCTCGAACAGCTGCTCCTCGGCGATGTGGAGCCGCTCGTGGAAGATCCGCCACTGCTCCCGCGTGACGTCCACGGCACGCGCGCTGGTCCGGGCCTCCCAGCCCCAGCTGATGTGCCGCGCCCCGGATATCAGCAGGGCCAGGGCGCGGTGCTCCTCGTCCTCCTCGACGGCGCGGCCGATCCAGTCCTGCACCCCGTCCAGGTCCGCCAGTTGACCGAGGACGTGATGGTCGCGGCCCAGGTCGAAGGGGGCCAGGGCCGTCTTGACCGCCTCCCAGTCACCCGCGTCCGCAGCCTCGACGACCGCCAGCACCCGCGCGTCCCCGAGGGCGCGCAGGGCGTGGACCCCGTTCTTCCTGCGCGGGGCCGAGAGGGCGTGCGGATCCGCCGCCGATCTCGCCTCGTCCCTGCCGAACAGCTTGCCGAACATCCGCGCCCTCCCCTGGCCCCGCGTGATCATCCGGTGCAGCATAAGCGACCCCACCGACACTGGTTCCACAGGGTTTTCACCGGCTTTTCACGGCCCCGGGCGCTCCGGCCGGCGCCGGCGCGCGCGCCGGCGCCGGCCGGAGCGGTACGTGAAGCCCGTCAGTCGAGGACCGCGACGGCCTCGATCTCGACGAGGTGCTCGGGGACGTCGAGCGCCGCCACACCCAGGAGCGTGGCCGGCGGGACCGGGGTGACTCCCAGCTTCGCGGCGGCGCGGGAGATCCCCTCCAGGAGCAGGGGCATCTTGTCGGGGGTCCAGTCGACGACGTGGACCGTCAGTTTCGCCACGTCGTCGAAGGAGCCGCCGGCCCCGGCCAGGGCGGTGCCGATGTTGAGGTAGCACCGCTCGACCTGCGCGGCGAGGTCGCCCGCCCCCACCGTGGCCCCCTCCGCGTCCCAGGCGACCTGCCCGGCGACGAAGACCAGCTTCGACCCCGAGGCGATGGAGACCTGCCGGTAGACGTCGATCTCCGGCAATCCGTCGGGGTTCACCAGAGTGATGGCCATGCTGCCGCCTCCTTGTCACGCGAGACCACACTGGTCTCTTTTGGTTACTGGGAAACCATAAGAAAGTGGCCGCTGACATGGAAGAACGCACTTTTCGGTGACTGAGGAACCTCATGGTGACCGAGCAGTTCGAGGGAGGCGAAGGCCACGGTGGGGCTCCGGGCTCACCTCGGGCCGGGAACGGAGGAGGCCTCGGTCACCGGGGTTCCGGGACCGTCGGCCGGGGCCTGGGGGGTGGGGCGGGCTTCGGCCGGTTCCGGTGACACCGACGGAGACGGAGTGGGTGTGACGGAAGGGCTGCTCACGGGCGGCGGGGCGAGGGGGACCGACGGGGACACCGGATCGCCGGGGGCCGACGACTGCGGCGGCAGCACGACGAGGGCGGCGACGGCGCACG
>NZ_NCTE01000669.1 GCF_002114215.1 Streptomyces sp. 13-12-16
CGTGCACGGCGGCGGCGCCCCAGAACCGGGTGGCCCGGTGCCCCGCACCACCGGCCCGCGCGCGCGTGAGGAACGGGAGCGCGTCGCGCACCGGCAGCACGGTGGCGGGCACACGCACTGCCTCGATCCCGTCGTCGCCGGGCACCACGACGGTCAGGTCCTCGGCCGACGCCGCGTCCGCGTCCACGGCCGGCGGAGGTGAGCCGTCGGGCCGCCAGAACGCGAGTCGGCCGGTGCGGGCGGGGTCACCCGGTACGAATACGGCCGGGCAGCCGGCCAGTTCGGAGTGTGCGGAGTGTGCGGAGGAGGGCGCCGGGGGAGTCGTCTGCGCAGCGATGACAGAAGTCCTCAAATTTGACTAGTGAAGCCGGAGTCGCCGATGGTACAGCACGAGCGGCACCGGCCGGGTGTGCCTGCGCTGTGAGACGGGTCACCATGAAGGTGTGCCGTGGGCCTCCCGCCGGGGAGGCCCACGACGGGCTCTCGAAGACCTTAGGGGTCGCGTCTCAGGGACGTCTCAGGGTCGCGGTCCGGAACCGTCGTGTGCGCGGGCCCGTTTTCACGGCAGAGAGCGGCAGTGGCCGCGAAGGAGGCGACACTCATGTCGAAGAACGCCAAGATCGCCGCGGGGGGTGTGGCGGCCGGACTGATCCTGCTCATCTGGCTGCCCTGGTGGGCCGCCCTGCTGATAGTCCTGGGAGTCCCGGCCGCCGCGTACCTCGCCCTGGACCCCGCACAGCGGCGCAGGCTGCGCCGCGTCTCGCGCAAGGAGCTGGGCCGCTGAGGCGCTACGGCGTCACCGCCTCACCGGAGTCCAGCGCGCAGGAGTCGACCACGTCGCCGTCCGCGGGCCCGCCGACCGTCCGGTCGGCGGGCGGCGCGACTCCGCGCTCCACCCATGCGACCAGGGCGTCGAACGCCGAGCGGTAGCAGGGCAGGATCGGCCGCAGCCGGTCCGGACGGGTGTCGTACAGCCCGTCGACGTGCGTTCCGCCCCGCACCGTGTAGTAGCGGTGCATCCGCCCGCGTCCGCTCGCCTCGACCATGCCGTCGTACACGTCGGAGTCGACGGACTTGGGCAGCAGCGCGTCCAGATCGCCGTGCAGGGTGATCATCGGCCGTCCGATCCGCCCGGTGAGCGCCACACGCTCCACGGCACGGTGCACGGACGCGGGGCGCGAGGCGTAGTCGTAGGCGGCGTCGGACGGGCACGGCGCGAGGACCTGCTCCGTCGTCGACCCGGCGGAGGGGCCGGGGCAGCCCGGGTCGTAATCCGGGTCGAACTCGGCGCGGTAGAGCTTCTGCGTGAGCCCCCAGTACACCTTCTCGTGGTACGGCCACAGGAACTCGGACCCGCGGGCGAAGCCCGCCGCGTACATGTCCTCGTCGGTGGCTTCGCCGTACGTCCGGGCCACCGCCACCGGAAGGGAGAGCAGCGGGTGGCGTCCCTCGGCGGCCCACAGGGTGCCCTCCCAGTCCACTCCGCCGTCGTACAGCTCCGGGTGGTTCTCCAGCTGCCAGCGGGTGAGGTAGCCGCCGTTGGAGACGCCGGTCATGTACGTGCGGCGTGGGACGTGCCCGTAGCGCTGGGCCACCGCGCGCCGGGCGGCGCGGGTGAGCTGGGTGGTGCGCGCGTTCCACTCGGCGACCGCGTCACCGGGCCGCCTGCCGTCACGGTGGAAGTCGACGCCGCTGTTGCCCTTGTCGGTCGCCGCATAGGCGTAGCCACGCGCCAGTACCTGGTCGGAGATCGCCTTGTCGGTCGCGTACTGCTTGCGGTTGCCGGGCGCCCCGGTGACGACCAGCCCGCCGTTCCAGCGGTCGGGCAGCCGGATCACGAACTGGGCGTCGTGTCGCCAGCCGTGGGTGTCGTTGAAGCGGGACGAGTCCGGGAAGTAGCCGTCGATCTGCACCCCGGGCACGCCGGACGGCGACCGGGTGGCCGCGGCGGTCAGCCCCGCCTGGTCGGCCATGTCCGTGTACGGCGTACCGGCCAGCCCCGCCGTGGTCAGATCGGCGAGACAGGCAGTGCGCTGATGGGCGGCGCCCGGCACGCGCACGCGTTCCTGGCGCGCGCAGTGACCGTCCCCGGCCGCGCCGGCCGGAGTCGGAGCGGTGAGGGTGGCCGCGGCGAGGACGGCGACGAGCAGGGGAACGCCAGGGGAGGGGCGCATGACGGCCTCCGAAAGGACGAGCAGCGGAAGGGGGGCATGGGGTCGATCGCGGAACCGCCCCATGGTGAGGGCCCGCCCTCGCCGTCATCGATGGGTTGGCGCCCTATGGAACGACGCCCACACGTGGGGTTTCAACACACGCTGACGTCCATCACCCCTGGCCCTTTCGAAGCCGCGTGCGCTCAGAGCGGCCGTACGGCCATCCGGTCGAGCGCTTCGAGCAGGCCCGGCAGCTCCGGGCCCCGGCCCACCGGCAGGACCTCGCCGGGTTCGTCGTCGAGCAGGACGAACGCGATGTCGTCGGTCCGGGCCACCAGTGACCAGCCGGGGCCGTCGGCGCGCAGGATGCGCGCGTCACCCGGGGCGAAGGACGAGCGGACCCGGCCGAGCGGCGGCGGCGAGTCGACGTACGCGCGCGCCTCCGCCAGCACCCGCCGGATCCCACCGTGCCCCGGCTGCCGATCCGTCCTGCCGCCCGTTTCTTCCGTCCGGCCGTCCTCCGCGGGCTCCTCGGCGTCGTCGGCCGCCCGGGCCGGGCCGCCCG
>NZ_NCTE01000670.1 GCF_002114215.1 Streptomyces sp. 13-12-16
CGCGGCCCCGCGGGCGTCTCCCCGCGCAGCGCCGCCGTGATCTGCCCGCCCAGCGCGTCCGGTGTGAGCGCGGACGGGCGGGCCCCGGCGCCCATGAAGCCCGCCAGGGCGGCCTCCGCCCGCCACTGCCAGCGCTCCGCGTCCGGCCTGCGCAGGTACTCCACGAGCTGCACGGCCGGGTTGACCCACACGGTCTCCGCGAGTTCTCCGGGCAGTGCGCCCCGCACGTGGGCGTAGTAGTCACGGGCCTTCCCGCGGGCCTTGTCCCCGTACGGCTCCCACACCGGGTCGGCCGGTCCCGCGCCCGAGGAGCCGGTGTCCCGGACGCGGCGCCGCCAGTCGCTCACGTCGCCGTAGGTGAGCTGGAAGACCCTGGTCCCCTCCGCGCGCAGCCGGGTGCGCTTGTCGGCGTCGTCGCCGACCCGGTTGTGCGCGCGGCCGGCGTGGAACTCGTAGCCGTCCAGGTAGAGCGCCACGCGCGGGCCGGGGGCGTCGACCCGTTCGAAGAGGACGTCGGGGCGGGTGCCGTCGAGGACCCGCTGCTGGGAGACCCGCCAGCTCAGCGTGGTGCCGTCGTCGGCGGTCAGCCGCAGGTCGAGCGCGTGGGTGCCGGCCGGCGTGATGTAGGCGTCGCCGCTGGCGCGGCTCCCGGGCAGCCGGGCCCACTCCCGCAGCGTGTCGATGAACAGGACCTCGAGGTCGCTCTCGGCCTGCTGGTGCATCGGGATGTGCTGGGTGGTGGTGACGGGGGAGGTGGCCCAGCGCTCGCCGTCCGCGCCGAGCAGTTCGTCCAGCATCTGCCGGACCTCGTTGCGGCTGACCTTGTCGTAGTCGGCCGGCGGGACGCGGCGCAGCAGGCAGCGGTGGCAGCCGTCGAGGCCCTTCCGCAGGCAGTCGCAGTCCTCGATCACCTCGCGGGCCTTCAACAGGACCTCGCGGAAGCCGTCGGAGGTCGCCAGGCGGTGCAGGTAGCCGGTGCCTCCGGGCAGCCGGTCGTAGACCACGAGGAACCGGCGCGGCCAGTCGCGGTCCTCGCCGTCCGGCATGGACGCGGCGGTGATGTCGATGTGGTCGGGGTCGCCGCCGTAGCGGGCCGCTATGCCCGCGAACAGCGCGGCGGTGAACGAGGCGAGCCGCTCCCCGGCCCGCGCCACGGACGCCGGCAGCAGGATGCGGACGGCCTCCGTGGTCAGCTCGTGCGCCAGCAGCAGCGGTACGTCCTCTCCGGCGCCCTGCGCCTCCCCGCTGCCGCGCAGCCGCCGGCGCGGGCACCACAGCTGGTGGTGGGCGCTGGCCCGGGTGGACTGGGCGAGGGAGGCGGTGAGCGCGTGCTGGGACTGGTCGACGACCGGCCGCCCGTCGGCCGTGGCGCCGCCGCAACCGGTGCACACGTAGAACGGGTTCAGACGTACGTCGTCCCCGGCCAGCGGGACGGTGCTGCTGCCGTCCTGCCGGTCGACGCCCAGGTTGAGGGTGCGCACGACGGCCCTGCGGGTGAAGTCGGCGCCGAAGACCGCGCTGTCGTGCCGCCAGGAACCGGCCGCCAGGTGCGCCGGGTCGATGTCGACGGTGGTGAGCACCGCGTACCGCCTGCGGTCCCGCTCGTCGCGGTCGTCCCGCACCCGGGCGTCGTCCCGCTTGTCCCGGGACGTCACGCGCCGGGGCTCCAGTACATGGTGCACGCACCCGGCGTCGGCGATCTCCCGGGAGCCGCACCGCGGGCACGGCGAGGTGTCGTTCTTCGGGTCGCCGTGCGTGCGCGCGTACCCGCAGGCCGGGCAGAGCCGCCACACGGCCCAGGCACGCCGCTCAGGGCTGCCGATGTCGAGGGCGCGCACGACGTGCCGGTAGCCGTTGACGTAGAAGCTGTTGCCGGGCGCGAGTTCGGTCAGGGCCAGTTTGCGGGACCGCTCGTAGTCGCGCGTCTCGCTGCGGTACACCCACTCCCGGCGCTCGTCGTCGCCCTCCGGCGCCTCCGCGCCCTCGTCGCCGCCGGCGGCCTCCTTCCAGTAGAGCGTGGCCTCCAGGGACGTCGTGGTGTCGGTGAGGCTGTAGTTGGGCAGCAGGCCGAGCTCGACGAGGGCACCGTGGGCACCGCTCTGGCTCAGCTGGCGCAGCAGTTCGCCCGTGGCACGCCGCTCCGCCAGCAACTCGCGCCGCTCGGCGCCCTGTTCACGGTCCTCGGCGAGCAGCCCGTCCACCGCCGTGTCGATGGCGGCGATGCGGCGGCGCAGCTCCTCGCGGCGCGCCGTCCACTCCTCCTCGGCCTCCGCCAGGGTGCGCGCGATGCCGCCGCCGGCGTACGCGCGCAGTTCGTCGGCGGCGTGCGGGGACACCCCCCGGTCGTCGTCGGGGCCACCGCCCGGCGCCTGCGGGAACAGCGCCAGGAACTCCTCGACCAGACGCGCCCCGTGGGTGAGCGCCGCGTCCGACAGGTCCTGGCACCAGCCGGACGTGCCGAACAGCGCCGACGACAGGCGCGGCACCGGCGTCAGCGGCTCGCCGTCCGCCGTGGTGAGTTCGCCGCGCGCCGCCCGGTCCAGCAGGTGCGCCGTGTACTGGCGACGCAGGATCTCCACGGCCGACAGGTAGCAGCCCGGCGGCACGATGTCACCGGCGATCATCTCGGTCGGGTCGTCCAGGTAGTACCGGTCACGGGCCCGCCGTCCACCGAAGGCGACCACCAGGGCGTTGCCGGTCCGGCGTCCGGCGCGTCCGGCGCGCTGCACGTAGTTCGCCGGGCCGCCCGGCAGCGAGCCGAGCAGCACGGCCGACAGGTCGCCGATGTCGATGCCCAGTTCCAGGGTGGGCGTGCAGGACAGCACGTTGGGGTCGGTGTAGTGGGTGCCCTGCCGGAACGCCCGCTCCACGCCCTCCCGTTCGGGCCGGGTCAGCATGCCGGTGTGCTCGGCCGTGACGACCCGGTAGGTGCCGCCAGTCAGGTACAGGCGGCGGTAGTAGTCGGCCCGGTAGTCGCGCTCCAGTCTCCCGCCGAAGCCGCCGCTGCCCGCCCCGGTCGACGTCATGTCGTACTGGGGAGGCGTGAGGACGCCGGTGCAGCGCCAGCGCGGGCAGGGGTGTCCGTACCAGCGGGTGCGCCGCTCGGGCGGCACCACCTGCTGCCAGCCGCACTCCTCGCAGGCCACGAACGCCTTGTTGACCAGGTCGTCCGACAGGAGCCGCACGTGGATGTGGCCCGGCTGGAGCCCGTACACGCGGGTGGTGCGGTCCTTGGCGGTGCGCGCCGACAGCACGCCCACGTCCGCGAGGACGGGCAGCAGCCGGCGCAGGTACTCGCTCGCCTGCGCCGCGTCCAGGCCGAGGCAGCGCCGGGTCCAGTCCTGGTACCAGTTGCCCCGCCCGGTGACCGTGTCGAACTTCGTCTTCTCCTTGGGCCCGGCGAGCAGGAACCTCGGCGGTGCCACGTACCCCTCGGGGAAGGCCGGCATCCCCTCCGGCCGCTGCCCGGAGATCAGGTACTGGTTGACGCCCGCTTCCCTGATCCAGGTGTCCAGCCACCGGTGCCGGACGCCGCCGCGCAGCCGCATCCGCTCCAGCAGCCCCCGCACGTACGCCAGGTACCGGTCGGGTGTGGGCAGGCCGCCGTCCAGTCCCAGCTGTCCCGGCAGGGTGAGGTGCAGGTCGCGGGCGAGCGCGACGACGCGGTCCGGTTCGGCGATCACGACCTCCGCGGCCGTGGTCCGGGTCAGTTCCAGGGTGCGTCCGAGCCGTGAGCGCAGCCCGAACTCCATGACGGTCGCGAACGCGAGCCGCTCCCCGATGAGCTTCCAGGTCCGCGCGTCCCCGGTGCCGCGCCCCGACAGGAGCCGGTCCACGCCCGGTTCGTCGTGCAGGTCCGGCGGGACGACCGCGGCCAGCGTCTGCGGGTCGTCCACGGAGTCCAGGACGTCGCCGATGAGGTCGTTGAGCGGAACCGGCGCACCGGCGTCGTCCAGTCGGTGTGCCAGCAGCGAGCGCAGCGAGAACTTGTACGAGGCGTTGGCGACGTACCCGGCACGGTGCGCCGCGTCCTGCGTGGAGTCGTTGAACAGCAGCGTCTTGCGCTCCTCGGGCGCCAGCGCGATCTCGTGGCCGCCGGTGAACAGCTGGGTGACCGTCGCGGAGGCCAGCGCGGCGAGCGCGGTGCCGAGGAACCGGATGCCGTTCTCGGCGCCGCACGCGGGACAGGTGTCGTCCTTGGCGGCCCGGTCGGCGGTCTTCTTGTCCAGGACGGCCCGCGCGAACCAGGCGTCCTGCAGCCCTTCCGCGTCCTCGGCGACGGGCATCCGGTAGGTGCCCTGCGTCCCGTCCAGCACCACCACGGACTGCGGGTCGACACCGCCGGCCTGCTTCGGCGCGTCCCCGGTGAGCGCCGCGAGGGCGTCCCGCGCCTCGGCCTGCGTCGCCGAGATGAAGTACCGCAGCCGCCGCTTGTCCCGCCCGACGGAGGCCTGCCAGATCTTCGGCGGACTGCTCTCCAGCTTCTGCGGATCGGCCTCAGGGGACAGCGCCGCCCAGCCGGAACGGCCGCACACCCGGCAGTAGACGGCGGGCAGGTGCGCCTGGGCCGGCCGCTGCACGGTGTCCGAACCGGGCAGCGCCTCGGGCCGCCGCGAGTCCGCCGCCGGCCACTCGTCGCCGTCGGACGACTCCTCGGACGCGGACGCCGCGGTGAGCGCGGAGCGCCGCGCGAGGGTCCGCTCGTCCTCGTACCAGCGGAACTCCGGCCGGCCGCTCACCCCGCTCAGCACCCGCCCCACCGGCCGCACCCACAGGTGCGCCTCGATGTGCAGCAGCGGACGCGGCCGGCGTTCGTCGGACTCCGGGTCCCGCGCGGACGACAGCAGCGCCACGAACCGCGACAGCGCCTCCAGTGCGAGCCGCGGGTTCTCCCGCGCGGTGCGCGCCCACGCGTACCCGAAGCGGGCCATGCGGTCCCGCAGCCCCCACTCGTCGAGCGGGTCGCCGTTCAGCAGCGCGAGCACCCCGTGGGTGAAGTCGTGCTTCTTCAGCAGCCGCCCGATCCGGAAGGCGTCCAGGCCGCGCCGCCCCAGCAGCCGCTCGGCGAGCCCGTCCAGGTCGAGCCGGTCCGGGTCGGACTCGACGCCCGGCCCGCCGGAGACCTCGATGACCTCCTTGGGGCCGGGCGGCTCGGGCAGCTCGTAGTCGATGTCGCCGGTGAAGTCGTCGGCGCTCAGCCGCTCCTCACCGATCACCGCGTCCGGACCGAACGGCACGCCGAACACCTGCTCGGCGACGGCGAGGATGCCACTGCCGTCGCCCCCGCCCTCACCGAGGGTCGCCGAGGTCGCCACCGGGCAGATCGACCCGAGCGGCCGCTCCGGCTTCGAGGCGCCCACGGCGGACGCCAGCCGCCGCAGCAGCATCGCCACGTCCGTGCCCTGCGCACCGTCGTAGGTGTGGAACTCGTCCAGCACCACGTACGCCGGGTCCGCCCCCTCCCACAGCGGCCGGTCCTCGGCCCGCTGGAGCAGCAGGTCCAGCATCTTGTAGTTGGTGATCAGCACGTCCGGCGGCGCCTGGCGCATCTCCTCGCGCCGCGTCATCACCCGCCGGAAGTCCGTGTCCGGTCTGTCCCCGATGTAGAGACCGGCCGTCACCTGCGCCAGCTCCGGCTGCGACAGGTAGTCGCCGATGCGCCCCGCCTGGTCGGTGGCGAGTGCGTTCATCGGGTACAGCAGCACGGCCTTCACCCCGCGCCGCCCCAGCGCCTTCTGCCGCCGGCAGTGGTCGAGCACGGGGATCAGGAACGACTCCGTCTTGCCCGACCCGGTGCCGGTCGTCACCAGCGTCGGCTCGGCCGCCCCCTTGTACGTGCTCAGCCGCTCCCAGGCCTTCGCCTGGTGCCGCCACGGCGTGAACGACGGCTGCCACTCCAGCGCCGCCTGCCACCCGTCCCCGGCCGGATGGAACGGCGTCCTGATCCGCAGGAACGGCCCTCGGAAGATCCCCGTCTCCGGATCCCCGAGGAACCGCTCCAGCGCGCGCCGCGTGTCCTCGTCGGCCAGTGCGTACGTCGTCGTGAGGTACTGCGTCAGACTGCCGCGGAGCTGCGCGGCGGCCAGGGTGGGCTTCACGAGGACCTTTCGGGCGAGTCGGTTACCGGGACCGTCGGTGCGTGCCTCCGTGGCAACCGGGCGCCCGTACCGCGACGATCGGCATCAAAAATAGCGCCCACCTCGGACATCGGTACCCACCCGGTCGGACCCGGGACCCTTCGGACCATGACGTTCGGAACGTCTCGAATTGGCCTTGGTCCGCTGGTCAGCGGCAGGTAGACGAATGATGCGTAGGGTGTGACACGAGGTGGGGGCGGATGTCGGTGCACTTCGGAGTCCTGGGCGTCGTCGAGGTGAGGCGGGTCGGCGAGCCGGTGGAGGTGGGGCACGCGCGACAGCGCCAGGTGCTGGCCGCGCTGGTCATGGACGCCGGCCGGGTGGTGCCGGCGGATGTGCTGGTGGACCGGGTGTGGGGGGAGCGGGAGCCGAGGCGCGGCCGGGAGGCCCTGTACGGGTATGTGTCCCGGCTGCGCGGGGCGCTGTCGTCCTCGGGAGCGGACATCGTCCGCGAGCAGGGGGGCTACCGGCTCATGGTGGGGGCCGGCGCGGTGGACGTGCACCGGTTCCGTGAGCTGTCGGCCCGGGCGCAGGCCGCCCCGGCGTCGTACGGGGACGAGCGGCGGGCCGCGTTGTGGGAGGAGGCACTGGGGCTCTGGCGGGGCGAGGCCTTCACCGGTGCGGACACTCCGTGGTTCAACGCGCAGCGTTCCCTTCTGGACCAGGAACGGCTGGCGGCGCAGAGCGAACTGGTGGAGGCGCGGCTGCGGCTCGGCCAGCACGCCGCGGTGCTGGCCCGGTTGTCGGCCTGGGCCGAGCAGGACCCGCTGGACGAACGCGTGTGCGGTCAACTGATGCTCGCGCTGTACCGGAGCGGACGGCAGGCCGAGGCGCTGGAGTGGTACGAGCAGGTCCGGCGGCGGCTGTCGGAGGAGATGGGGCTGGATCCGGGCGCGCGGCTGCGGCGGTTGCACCAGCGGGTCCTCGTCGCCGATCCGTCGCTGGAGCCGGCCGGTACGGCGTCGGGAGCCACCGGCGAGCGGCCGGCGCCGGAGCCGGTCG
>NZ_NCTE01000671.1 GCF_002114215.1 Streptomyces sp. 13-12-16
CGCTCGACGCGGCGGCCGCCCGCGAGGCCGCCTCGGAGGCCGAGGAGGCCGCCAGGGACGCCCGGTCGGCGGCCGACCGCGCGGACGCCGCCGCCACCGAGGCGGAGGAGGCCGCGAAGGACGCCCTGAAGTACGCGGAGGAGGCCCAGGAGGCGGCGGAGTCCGCCGAACGGAAGGAAGCCAACCAGCAGGTCTCGTCGGGCGCCGGCACCGGGCTCGGGGGCACCTTCTTCGTCGTCGACGAGGACAGTGTCACGGTCACCGACGCCCAGCAGAAGAACGACTGCGTCATCGAGATCGGGTTCGAGGGCTGCACGGTCACGTTCGCGGTCACGTTCGACGCCACGGTCGACTTCTTCCTCTGCACCGAACCCGACGTGCCGGCGACGGCCTCCGGCTGCCCGGCGGCGGACACCGTACTGCTCAAGACCGAGCGCTTCACCGGGCTGAAGAAGGACGTCACCCGGTACTTCAGCAAGCTCGACCTGATCAAGCAGACCCTCGTCTACCAGATCCTGAAGGCGGCCCTGGTCCAGGACTTCGTCGACTGCTGGCACGGCAGCGTCAGCGGCTGCGCCTGGGCCGCGAGCAACTTCATCCCGGGCAAGGCGTTCGCCAAGATCGCCGATGCGCTCGTCGCCCTGGACGCCGCGCTGCGAACCGGCATAGGGGTCGCCGACGCGTACAAGGCCCTGAAGGTCCTGGACCTGGACCCGGCGTCACTGGCCAGGATCGAGGCCGGTGTGAACGCCTACGAGGACGTCATCACGACGTGCAGGGTCAACAGTTTCCCCGGTGACACCCCGGTGCTGATGGCCGACGGGACCCGCAAGGCCATCCGCGACGTGCGGGAGGGCGACCTGGTCATGGCCGCCGCCCCCGGCACCGGACTGCTTCGGGCCGAGCCCGTCACCGACACGTTCCGGCACGACACCGAACGGCTGGTGACCATCGGCCTGGCCGGCGGCAGCAGCCTGGACACCACGGCCGGACACAAGATCCGCACCAGCGAACGCGGCTGGGTCCTCGCCGCCGATCTGCGCCCGGGTGACCGGCTGCTCAGCCCGGACGGAACGCTCCGCGCCGTGACCGACGTGCACGACCGGCCGGGGCTCGCACCGCGTCGGGTGTACGACCTCACCGTCGACGACCTGCACACGTTCTACGTGCGCACCGAGGGGCGCCGGGCGGCGGACGTGATGGTCCACAACTGCCTGAACCTGGGGGACGAGGACCTCAGGGCCCTGCAGGATTACGAGATCCACACGCTGGAGAAGCACGTGCGGCCGAATGCGGCCGAGGCCTTCCGGATCGCCCGGGAGACAGGCACGCCCAACACGGTCTGGACGAGTCAGGACATCGCCCAGCAGGCCGTGGACCGCGTGGTGGGCGACTTCTTCAGCAAGCGGACCGCGAGCGGCCAGAAGGTCTTCGACGAGGACAAGTGGAAGAAGTTCCAGGACTGGGCGGCGAAGGCCAGGGACGGTGAGCAGTACCGGCCGATCACGGGGAAGTGGGATGCCTATCCCTCCCTGGGCAAGCGGTACCACCCGGACGGGAGGACGATCGAGGATGCCGGTAACGAGGTCACGGTCATCCTGATGAAGGTCAAGGGCCACAACGGCCAGGGCCGGTACGGGTTCGTCGTCAAGACGGCCTACCCGAAGTAGGACACCCCCCGCGGAGGACACGATTCATGTCGCAGCACCGTCCGACGTACGTCGAGCTGGGTTACTCCGGTGACTTCGGACTCACCGCCCTGGCGGAGCACCTGTGCTCCCCGGACCGGCCCGCCGTCGACCTCGCGACCGCGCTCGCGGTCGCGGCCCGGTCGGCGGACGGGTCCGACGGCGAGGAGGCCGTGGAACTGGGGGAGGACGCCCGACGTCTGCTGGACGGCCCGTTGCCGGACGAGGTCCTCCGCACGGTGTGGCTGGCCGCGGTCGGCCGGATCTTCGATCCGGCCGACCATGGCCTGGACACCCGCGCATGGCTGCGGTCCCTCTCGGATCTGTCCGTGAACCGTCTCCGGCAGAACAGACGCTCCTACGTCCCCCCTCCGGTCCGGCCGGTCCGGGACGCGGACCTGTGCCGTGAGGTGGTGACGGAGATCCGGGGGGTGGCCGCGGACCTGGCCGGCGCCTGCGCCTCACCGGATCTCGTTCCGGGGCTGGAGCAGGTGGTCGCGCTGGCCGACGTCGATGTCGGCTTCCGGCTCTTCCTGCGGGCCCTGAAAGCGTGCTCCGTACGCGTCCCGAAGGAGCGGTACGACAGGTTCCGTGGGCTCGGCGAGCGGCTCGGCCACCCGGTCGCGGTCGTCCGCGAAGGTCTCGACGTCGACTGGCCGCCCATCGACACCACCCGCCGTGACACTTCATGGGACTTCGGTCTTTCCCTGCTCGCCGGGAACGCCCATCAGGACTGGCACGCCGGAGTCGCCCGCGAGGAGATCCACCGGGTGGTGGACGGGGACGAGCCCGGTCAGTCCCCGGGTACGACGGCGGCCCTCCTGCTGGAGGACGCGCTGCGTCTGCTGCACTCCCCGCTGTCCGACGAGACGATCACCACCCTGTGGGTCGCCGTCTCGGACGGGGCACTGCGCGTCGACGGACGCGACTGGCTACGGCTGGTCGCGGACGTGTGCGAGGAACGGCTGGGAGGAGCCGCCCCCGCGTACACCCCCGTGGTTCCGCCCGCCCGGACGGACGGGGCGGACCTGGTGCTGCCGGAAGTCCGGGAGACGGCGCTCACGGTGGCGGACAAGGCCATCAGCCCCCACTGGCAGCCGGTCCCGGCGGGGAAGGTCACGGCCGCCCTGGAGCAGGTGGTCAGCCGGGTCGACCCCGACCTCGGCTTCCGTCTGTTCCTCCGGGTGCTGCGGCCGCTGTCCGTACCGGTCACGCCGGGGCAGTACGGGAGGTACCGGGCGATCGGCGAGCGGTTCGGGTACGGGGAGCACCATGTCGACGAGTTCGACACACTCGTCGAGTGGACGGCTTGAAGCCGCCGTCCGAACCCGTCGGGAGCCGCCGCTCGACGGCTGTTCGCCCCGTGGTCGAAGGCCGGGGTCCGGGCCGAGCGCCGCCGTCCGGCCTCCGACGCGCATACGACGCACCACTCGGCGAAGGCCCGTGCCCCTGTCGACAGGGGCACGGGCCTTCGCCGTACGGAGCCCGCGGCGGCTACCCCAGCGCCGACTTCACCGCGTCCGCCAGGCGGCTCGCGACCGAGCGGGCCTGGTCGATGTCCGCCGCCTCGACCATGACGCGGACCAGCGGTTCCGTGCCGGAGGGGCGGAGGAGTACGCGGCCCGTCCCGCCCAGTTCGCGCTCGGCCTCGGTGACGGCCGTGGCGAGTTCCGCGGAGGTCTTCACGCGGGACTTGTCGACGTCCGGGACGTTGACGAGGACCTGCGGGAGGCGCTCCATCACCGAGGCCAGGTCCCGCAGGGTACGGCCGGTGCCGGCGACCCGTGCCGCGAGCAGCAGGCCGGTGAGCGTGCCGTCGCCGGTCGTCGCGTGGTCGAGGACGATGACGTGGCCGGACTGCTCGCCGCCGAGGGCGTAGCCCTTCTCCTTCATCTCCTCCAGGACGTACCGGTCGCCGACCGCGGTCTGCACGAACCGGATGCCCTCGCGCTCCATGGCGAGCTTGAAGCCGAGGTTGGACATCACGGTCGCGACGACGGTGTCGGAGCGCAGTGCGGAACGCTCCCGCATCGCCAGCGCGAGCACGGCGAGGATCTGGTCGCCGTCGACCTCCTCACCGGTGTGGTCCACGGCCAGGCACCGGTCGGCGTCGCCGTCGTGGGCGATGCCCAGCGCGGCCCCGTGCTCGACGACCGCGGCCTTCAGCAGGTCGAGGTGGGTCGAGCCGCAGCCGTCGTTGATGTTGAGCCCGTCCGGGTCGGCGCCGATGGTGACGACCTCGGCCCCGGCCCGGGTGAACGCCTCCGGCGAGACCTTCGCGGCGGCGCCGTGCGCCTCGTCGAGGACGATCCTCAGACCGTCCAGCCGGTTCGGGAGGACGCCGACGAGGTGGGCGACGTAACGTTCGAGCCCCTCCTCGTAGTCCCGTACGCGGCCGACGCCGGCGCCGGTCGGGCGGTCCCAGGGGGCGCCGGTGCGGTGCTCCTCGTACACGGACTCGATGCGGTCCTCCAGCTCGTCGGCGAGCTTGTGGCCGCCGCGGGCGAAGAACTTGATGCCGTTGTCCGGCATGGCGTTGTGGCTGGCGGAGAGCATGACGCCGAGGTCGGCGCCGAGCGCGCCGGTGAGGTGCGCCACGGCCGGTGTCGGCAGCACGCCGACCCGCAGGACGTCCACGCCCGCGCTGGCGAGGCCCGCGACGACGGCGGCCTCCAGGAACTCTCCGGACGCGCGTGGGTCACGTCCGACCACGGCGGTGGGCCGGTGTCCTTCGAACGTGCCCGCCTCGGCCAGTACGTGCGCGGCGGCGACGGACAGGCCGAGCGCCATCTCCGCCGTCAGGTCCGCGTTGGCGACACCGCGCACGCCGTCCGTGCCGAAGAGTCGTCCCACTTGTCCTCCTGAGGAAGCGTCAGTATCGAAAGCCGTCGCCGAGGCCGTGCCGGGGCGCTGGGCCCGTCCGCGCGGTCGCCGGTCGTACCGCTGACGGAGCTTGTGCTGTGTTCGACGGTCGTGATGCGCGTGCGGCTCCGCATCCCGCGCCTCCGGACATCCGCCGCAGCGACATGCCCGACCATCCGATCACATTAGCCTTTGAGCGCCTTGTGCCGTTATACGCCCACAGCGATGAATAAACGAACGCCCCGACAGCACTGTGGCGTGCCGCCGGGGCGTTCGGAGTACGCGCGAGCGCCTGTGATTTAGCGCTTGCTGTACTGCGGGGCCTTACGGGCCTTCTTGAGACCGGCCTTCTTGCGCTCGACCGCACGGTCGTCGCGCTTGAGGAAGCCGGCCTTCTTCAGCGGGCCGCGGTTGTTGTCGACGTCCGCCTCGTTCAGCGCACGGGCGACACCGAGACGGAGCGCACCGGCCTGACCGGAGACACCGCCACCCGCGATGCGGGCGATGACGTCGTAGCGGCCCTCGAGCTCGAGCACCTTGAAGGGCTCGTTGACTTCCTGCTGGTGCACCTTGTTCGGGAAGTAGTCCTCGAGGGTGCGACCGTTGATCTTCCACTTGCCGGTGCCCGGGACGATCCGGACGCGGGCGATGGCGTTCTTGCGGCGGCCCAGGCCGGCGGCCGGCTGGGGCTCACCGAAGCGGGAGGCCATGGACTCCGAGGTGTACTCGCCCTCGACGGGCACCTCGGACTCGGTGGTGTAGCTGTCGATGTCAAGCTCTTCGAGCGGCTGCTCGGCAGTGGTCTCGGCCACGATTCTCCTCAGATTCTGTTCAGTCTTAGGGGGTGGCCGGACTTACTGCGCGACCTGGGTGATCTCGAACGGCACCGGCTGCTGGGCAGCGTGCGGGTGCTGGTCGCCCGAGTAGACCTTCAGCTTCGAGAGCATCTGACGGCCCAGGGTGTTCTTGGGGAGCATGCCCTTGACGGCCTTCTCGATGGCCTTCTCGGGGTTCTTCGCGAGCAGCTCGTCGTAGCGGACGGAGCGCAGACCACCCGGGTAGCCCGAGTGGCGGTACGCCATCTTCTGGGTCCGCTTGTTGCCCGAGAGGTGCACCTTGTCGGCGTTGATGATGATGACGAAGTCACCGGTGTCGACGTGGGGCGCGTAGATCGGCTTGTGCTTGCCGCGCAGGATGGAGGCCGCAGTGGAGGCCAGACGACCCAGGACGACGTCCTGAGCGTCGATGACGTGCCACTGGCGCGTCACATCGCCGGGCTTGGGGCTGTACGTACGCACGGTTCGTAGCCTTCGCTTCTTCAGTGAATGGTCCTGACAAGGTCACCGAAGACGATCACGACAGCCTTGACCGCACCACGGTGACGCAAACCGGGCGCTGGTCGCTGGTCATCGGTCCGGTGGACCGGTGTAAGGGCCCCTCACGTGAGAATGAGCAAGCCACTACACACAACGAACACGCAGAATACCCA
>NZ_NCTE01000672.1 GCF_002114215.1 Streptomyces sp. 13-12-16
CCGCCCGGAGGTCTGTGCGGGGCGCGGGGCGGTCAGACCCGTGCGCCGGAGAGCCGCTCGACCGCCCGCAGCAGCGCGGAGTGGTCCAGTCCGCCGTCGCCCTGTGCGCGCAGGCTCGCCACCAGCTGGGCGACCGCGGCACCGACGGGCAGTGCCGCGCCGACGGCGCGGGCGGCGTCGGTGACGATGCCCATGTCCTTGTGGTGCAGGTCGATACGGAAGCCCGGCTGGAAGTCCCGGTTCAGGAAGTTGTCCTTCTTGCGGGTCAGCACGGTCGAGCCGGCCAGTCCGCCGTTCAGGACGTCGAGCGCCGCCGTCAGGTCCACGCCCGACTTCTCCAGGAAGACCACGGCCTCGGCGCACGCCTGGATGTTGACGGCGACGATGAGCTGGTTGGCGGCCTTCACGGTCTGTCCGGACCCGTGCGGACCGCACAGCACGATCGTCTTTCCGAGCGCCTCGAAGAGCGGCTTCGCCTCCTCGAAGTCGGCCCGCTCGCCGCCGACCATGATGGACAGCACCGCCTCGACGGCGCCCGCCTCACCGCCCGACACGGGGGCGTCCAGCACCCGGATGCCCTTGTCCTTCGCGGCGGCGGCCAGGTCGACCGACGTCTGCGGGGTGATCGAGGACATGTCGATCAGCAGGGCGCCGGGCCGGGCGTTCTCCAGGATGCCGTCGGGACCGTACGCGACGGCCTCGACCTGGGGGGAGGCGGGAACCATCGTGATGATCACGTCGGCGTCCCGCACCGCCTCGGCGAGGGAGGCGGCGGCGGTGCCGCCGGCGGCGGCCAGCCGGTCCAGCTTCGCCCGCTCCAGGGTGTGGCCGGTGACGTCGTAGCCCGCCTTGATCAGGTTCTCGGACATGGGGGAGCCCATGATGCCGAGGCCGATCCAGGCGACCGTCGGGCGGGAGGAAGGGGGAAGAGTGGTCATGTGAGGGTGCCTCTCCGTACGAAAGGGGTGTGGTCAGCGGGGCAGCCAGCCGAAGGCCTCCGCGCCGGTGCGCTCGCCGGGCTTGTACTCCAGGCCGACCCGGCCGTCGTAACCGGCCTCGCGCAGCCGGTCCAGCAGGTCCTCCAGCGGGAGCGAACCGGTGCCGGGGGCGCCGCGGCCGGGGCTGTCGGCGATCTGCACGTGACCGGTCCTCCCGGCGTACCGGTCGATCACCGCCGGCAGGTCCTCGCCGTTCATCGCCAGGTGGTACAGGTCCATCAGGAAGCGGGCGTTGCCCAGCCCCGTGGCCGCGTCGACCTTGTCGGCGACCGCCACGGCGGCCGGGGCCGACACCAGCGGGTACAGCGGCGACTCGGGCCTGTTCAGCGCCTCGATCAGCAGGACCGCGCCGATCCGGTCGGCGGCCCGGGCCGCCAGGGCGAGGTTCTCCAGGGCGAGCGCGTCCTGCTCGGCCGGGTCCACGCCGTCGACGCGGTTGCCGTACAGCGCGTTCAGGGCCGTACAGCCCAGGGAGCCGGCGAGATCGGCGGCCACGTCGACGTTGGCGCGGAACCGCTCCGACTCCTCGCCGGGTACGGACAGCGCGCCCCGGTCGGGTCCGGGCAGCCGTCCGGCGTAGAGGTTCAGGCCCGTGAGCCGTACGCCCGCGTCCCGGACCGCCCTGCGCAGCGCGTCCAGCTCGGACCGCTCGGGGACGGGGGAGTCGACCCAGGGCCACCACAGCTCGACCGCGGTGAAGCCGGCCGCGGCGGCTGCCGCCGGGCGCTCCAGGAGGGGGAGTTCCGTGAAGAGGATCGACAGGTTGACGGTGAAGCGCTGGTCTGCGAATCCCATCGGACGCACCCTTCCTGAAATTCCGTATAGTGGAAATTCGTTTCTGCTTAATGGAAGGTTGCCGTCGGCCCTCCGGGCTTGTCAAGGGGGCCGGGCCGCCGGGAAGCCTTCGCACGGCTTCCCGGCGGTCCCGGAAACCGCGCCGCGCGTTAGGTTGTGCGCGTGCGATTGAGAGTGGAGTTCACGACCGAGCCCTTCGACCTCGACGAGGCGCCCGCGCACGCGGTGGTCGCGCGGGAGGTCGTCGAGGCGGCGGAGCTGGACGCGGTGGACGTCGGACCGTTCGGCAACACCGCCGAGGGCGGCGCCGACGCGGTGCTCGGCGCCGTGGACGCGGTGCTGCGCAGGGCGCTGACCGCCGGCGCCACCCGGATCTCGCTCCAGGTCAACGTCGTCGAGGAGGGTGACCGGTGACCGGCACCGGTGACGAGGCCTTCATCGCGGCGGTGAAACCACTGGTCGACGCCATGGGGGGCGAGATGCTCCCGCCGGACGAGGCCGGAACCGACGACGTGGTGCTCTCCTGGGAGGGCGCCGCCGTCGTCGCCGTACGGCTGCCGCAGCTCGCGGACTCCCTCGACCACATCCTCGCGGCGCTGGAGCGGGGGAAGGGCAGACCGCTCGCGGACCTGGACCGCAAGACCAAGCAGGAGATCGTGCGCGGTCTGGAGGCGCGCGGCGCCTTCGCCGTGCGGCACGGCGTGGAGACCGTGGCGAGCGCGCTGGGGGTCAGCCGCTTCACCGTCTACAACTACCTCAACCGCGAGAAGGGCGCCTGAACCTCCCGGGCGGCGGGCGTTCCTCTTTCTCCCGCCGAATTTTCAACAAACTGTTGACGTGTTGTTCGTGACGGCGTTCACTGTCGGCACGCCCGTTCGACACGAAGGCCGCTCGCGGCCACGGAGGCTTCCGTGACGTCGACTTCCCCACCTCTGGGCCTGGCCCGTTTCAACGCCCTGGAGGAGCACGCGGCCCTCGCCGCACTCCACGAGGCCTGCGCCTCCACGGCATGGGCCCGGCGACTGCTCGCCGCCCGCCCGTACCCCACCGCCGACGACCTGTACGCCGCCAGTGACGCCGCCACGGCCGGTCTGACCACGGCCGGACTGGAAGAGGCGATGGCCGGGCACCCGCCGATCGGCCGCCCGGAACCGGGGGACCCGGCCTCCGCCCGGGAACAGAGCGGCATGGCCGGCGCACCGCAGGCGCTGAAGGCCGAGATGCTCGAACTGAACCTGGCCTACCAGGAGAGGTTCGGCCACGTCTTCCTCATCTGCGCCACCGGCCGGACCGGCGAGCAGATGCGCGACGCCCTCCGGGAACGCCTCGGCAACACGCCGGAGCGGGAGCGCGAGATCGTCCGCACCGAACTGGGGAGGATCAACCGCATCCGGCTGGCCCGTCTCGTCGAGGGCGAGGCCGAGGCCGAAGCCGGATCCGAAGCCGAAGCCGAAGCCGAAGAGGACCGACCCGCATGAGCACCGACACCACCGCCTCCGTGTCCACGCACATCCTGGACACCAGCGCCGGCCGCCCCGCCGGGGGCGTCGCCGTCCGCATCGCCGCCCGCTCGGGCCGGGACGCGGACTGGCGGGCGCTCGGCGGCTCCGCGACCGACGCG
>NZ_NCTE01000067.1 GCF_002114215.1 Streptomyces sp. 13-12-16
TCGCCCCCGGGGCCTCCGCGGCGGCCGAGCGCGCGATCGCCGCCGCCTGCGCCGAGGTCGCGGCCGGCACCTGGTACACGTGGGGCGGCGGGCACGGCGCCCGGCCGGGTCCCACGTACGGCCAGGTCGACCCGACCGACCCGGACAGCGCACACGACCCCGAACGGCTCGGCTTCGACTGCTCGGGCCTGGTCCGCCACGCGTACGCCGAGGCGGCGGGCTCCGACATCCTCAACGGTGTGGCCAGCCAGCAGTACTACACGCACCGCGCCGCGGCCCGCTTCACCGCCGCCGAGGGCCTGGCCCCGCTGGTCCCGGGCGACCTGCTCGCCTGGGGCACCTCGCAGGACCTGCACCACATCGCCGTCTACCTGGGCGCGGGCAGGATGGTCGAGGCCAAGGAGTCCGGCACCAGGATCATGGTCAGCGACGTCCGCCTCGGCGGCGACTACTTCGGCGCCGTCCGCGTCGACACCGGGCCGGTCACCGGTCACATCCACCAGACCTGGGGCACCGGCGTGTGGACCAAGGCCCAACCCTCCCTCGGCGCCGCCCGCGTCTACGCCTTCCCGTACTCCACCACCGTCCGCGTCCAGTGCCAGAAACACGCCGAAGAGGTCACCTCCGACGGCTACACCAACGACGTGTGGTCCTACCTGCCGGACTACAGGGCGTGGATGACCAACATCTACATCAAGGGGGCGGCCTGGCTCGACGGGGTGCCCGAGTGCGGGGCGACGGAGCCGGCGCCGTCGTGACGCGTCGGCGCCGGGGGCCGTCCTGCGCCGGCTGGTCGTCGACTTCTCGATCGAACACGCGTCCCGTAAACACGTTTGGTCAAAAAGACGTCGCGCCATGCGAAGGGCTCAAGGCTGATACGTCAACGGTCGCCTGAGGCAGCTCCTGAACCATTGCACGTTCATACGGGGGGAGTTGAGGGCCACTGTGACGGATACTCTGCGTGGGAACAGATCACTCACAGGTGGGGGCGGCATGGGGCTGGCGAACGAGAAGATCGTTTCTCAGGTGGAGGACCTGTTGCACGGCAGGGTCGTCATTCCCTCCATTCAGCGCGACTTCGTCTGGATGAGACCCGACGTACGCGACCTCTTCGACTCCCTCTACCGGGGCTATCCCGTCGGCGCCCTGCTCCTGTGGAAGACCAATCTGACAGTCCCCTTCAAGACCGCTGCGGTGGTCCAGGCCGACAAGTCGCCGCACCAGCCCCTTTATCTGCTCGACGGCCAGCAGCGGTTGACTTCCCTTGCCTGGGTGTACCGACCGGAGTCGAAGGCGGACGGACGGCTCATCGACTTGCGCTTCGACGTGCGCACCCAGGAGTTCGTCAATCCGAGTGCGGTCCAGGGCAGGGACCCCATGCTGTTCCGTGTCTCCACGCTGCTGCAGGAGAACGTGCAGTACCACGAGGTCCTCAAGGAAGCCGGAGTGGATTACTCCGACCCGGACTTCGGCGAGTGGATGCAGCGTCTGCAGAAGGTGCACGACATCCGCAGGCAGCAGATCGCCGTGATCACCTACGAGTCGGACGACTATGAGGAGGTCGCCGAACTCTTCGCCCGTCTCAACAAAGGCGGCCGTCGGCTTTCCAAGGGGGATCTCGTCTACAGTGCCATCGCCGCTCGCTGGGCGGACGGTCTGGCCACCATGGACGCCTTCCACCAGTACCTGCGTGACAGCGATTTCTCCCTCGACCGAGAAGCCGTCCTGCGCCTGATGAGCCTGCTCGCGGGTACCAGCGCCCGGCACATCAAGCTGATCGGGGCGGCAGTCGACGAAGTCGCACTCAAGGAGGCCTGGCAGGCCGCCGAGAAAGCACTTCGGTTCGCCATCGACTTCCTGCGGGAGGAATGCGGAATCCCTCGTTCCGGAATCCTGACGTCGCCCAACGTCATCATCGTGCCCGCTCTGCTCCTGCACCAGCGTGAAGGGAAACTCCAGGGCAACGAGCAGGCGCTGCTGCGCCGCTGGGTCTACACGGCGATGGCCTTCAGTCACTACTCCTTGCAGGTCGAGACGAAACTCGACGCGGAAGCACGTCTGTTGCGAACCAGGGACGGCGAGGAGCTGTTCACCGAGCTGATCCGCCGTGCCTCGGGCAACCGTTCTGTGGACACCCCTCTGCATGCGCGGGACCTGGAACAGAAGTACTCCACGCACGCCTTCTTCCGGCTGCTCTACATCGCCGCCCTGCGTGACAAGGCCCGGGACTGGGCCACCAACATCGCCATCAGCGACCAGCCGATGAGCAGCGGAGCCAAGATCGAGTTCCATCACGTGTTCCCGCGCGCCCAGGTGCAGTCGGTCTATGCGAAGGAGGAGTGGAACAGCCTGGCCAACCTGGCGTTCGTGACGGGGCAGACCAACAAGATGATCGGTTCGAAGCTGCCCTTCGAGTACATGGGAGGGATCGCGCCTGACCGCCTTGCCGAACAGTGGATTCCCAGCGATCCCGACCTGCGCTCCCTCGACCGCTTCCCCGAGTTCCTGGCTGCGCGACGGCGTTTGCTGGCCGGTGTGCTCAACGAACTTCTCGGTCTGCCGGTCCCTGACGAGCAGGTTCCGCGCCGCGACGCCGACGAGCCCCCGGCCGACGACGAGTTGATCGCGGAGGAATCCACCGCACCGGTCCTGCGCCCAGCGGACACGCCTGCACGCACCGGAGGACAGGAGATGGCGATTCATGCCGTCTACGGCGGCTGGCACGTCGACGGCCTCTACGACCTCTCGTCCGGCGCGGTGACGATCCCGTCAGGGCCCGGCCGGGGCACGTACGACAACCCCGGTGGAGCGGCCGTAGCCGTGGTTCGGGCGCTCGATCCGCAGGTCGTCCTGTACCGCAAGGGCTGGTCCTTCTGGACTGTCACGGCCACCGGTGAGGAACTGCGGAGCATCCGGTAGGGAGGGACAGGACGGGCCCGGGTGGTCGTGCCCCGGGAGCAGTTGTCCGGAAGACCTGAGCGTGTCCCGGTGTTCGCACTGTCCAGGGGGCATGACAAGCAGGTTCACCGAGTCGGCCGTCGACTGCCGTGCTCCGGTGGGACTCGCGGCCCTCTGGTACGAGGTCCTCGATCCGAGGTGATCGACCGGAGCGAGGGCAAGGCCGAGGTCGATTTCCGGGTGCCGGCCGTCGAGGCGGTCCAAGCCCGCCAGATGTCGCGTGCGCAGGGTGTCAAGCGACGCTTCGGCAGCGGCACCCGGCGCGAAGGACGTGGCCTGTTTCTCCGGGCCACGCCACTTCGCGCACGAGTGCTGGAGTACCCGCCTCCACCACTCACCAGGTGAGTGCGAGGGGGCCGGCCGCTTACGCGGGCAGCGCCGGGAACACGACCACCGAGCCGTCCTCGTCGCGGGCGATCTCGATCGCCACGTCCGTCGAGCGGCTGTCGACCATGGCGCCGTCGCCCAGCTGGTGAATCCGGTGGGCCGCGCGCATCAGGCGGTCGACTTCCGCGGTCGTGAAGACGGGCCGCAATCCGCTCGGGCGGGCCAGCTCCAGCATCGACAGGCGGACCAGGACACCGGCGATACCCGACTCCAGTTCGTCGAGGCGCTGCTGGTCGCGCTTGAGCGCGCGGGTGAAGTTCTCGAACAGGTTGCCGGGGTCGCTCTGGGCGTGCTCGACGGCCTGCAGAACGACGACCCGACGCTTCAACGCAATGGCCAGGGTGGCGAGTTCGAGGTGGGCACGGAAGACGCCGCCATGGTCGTCGATGCCGGGGAACGACTTGGTCAGCGTGCCGAGATCGACGGCCTGGCCCTCCGGCAGCTTGTCGAGTGCGCTCTGCCACTTGGCAAGGCGGCGATCGACAGCGCCCAGCGCCGAGTTGATGGCATGCACTGCCGAGTCCAGACCCAGCGAGACACCGGGCTTGCCCTGGTCGAGCAGGATGGCGGTGGCCTTGTTGATGGCGTCGCGGCAGCCGTCGAGTGCGCTCTGCTCTTGTTCGAGTTCCTGCTCCTGCAGTTGCTCCAGCAGTTCTGTGATGTGCTCGATCGCCTGCTGACGCTTGCCGTCGGCATGCGCGCTCACCCCCACCGCTACGGCCATGAGGACGAGCGGCGCGGCCACGGTGAGCATCGCACTGCCGCCGATCGCCACACCTGCTGTCGCCCCGGCTCCACCGACCGCGCCCGCTGATGCCGCTGGACCGACCGGCACGAACTTCGCGCCACCGACGATTTTCCCCGCCGAGTCCACCAACGGGCCGCGGAAGGCACAGACCGTGCCCTTTGCCGCCATCGGGCGAATGACGCCCTGACCGAACTGGGCGGCGACCTTCGCCGGAATCACCATGCGGTACAGGCCTTCGCTGACAGCCGGTGCCGACGCGGAGGAGCTCCGAGCTGACTGTGTGATGAGCTGCGACAGATGCTGCGCCAGGGGACTTGCGGCATCGAGCGGGATGCCCCGGCCGCGGTCGAGCCGGTCGGGCAGCGGGTGCGCCTCGAGCGTGGCGATCGGTTCCTCGGCCAGGCCGGCCAGCACACTGCGCAGTTCGGCCAGGCGTTCAGCCGTCATCGGCCCGTCATCGGCCAATGCGGGCACCCGGGCATCACCGGTCGCCAGCATCCACACCGGAACGGTTCCCTTGCGGTCGTCAGTCATCGTCTCCCCTTTTTCTCCAGCGACAGCCTACGGTCGGCTTCCGACAGGAATGGCATGAACCTCGTGTATGCGCGCTAGGCCCTGGGCGTCGGCTGTCCTGCCATGGCCCTCACGTTCTCCAGCAGCGCGTGCAGCAGCTTCGGTTCGCCGTCGGCGGTGCGTGCGGCTTCGGCGTAGGTGGGTACGTGCTTGCCCGCGACGTAGCCGGCTTCCAGCTTGGTCAGCTCCCGGCAGCGGGCGCTCCAAGCGGGCCACTCGTCTCTGAGGCAGGTCTCGAGGTCGTCCTCGAAAACGGTGTACTCGGTCTCGGACGCGGTCGCGGGCCTGGGCACGACAGGTACTCCGAGGTAGCCGAGGATCCTCATGTTCTCGGCCTCATGCTGCGGATTGACGCCGCCCTGACCCCTTTGGGGCCCGGTGTCCGCGTCGAACACGAGGTAGCAGCGCACGCCGAAACCCGTCAGGATCGCGTGGCAGAGCATCATGTTGTTCTTGCCCTCGGTACTCAGCACACAGATGCCCTCTGCCCCGAGGTTGCGCCCCTGACGCTCGGCGAAGGCCAGCAGGACGGCTTCGTCCGTGACACCTTCCACGAGCACGGCCACATCGGAGAACAGGGCCTCGGCGAGGTCCTTCACGTACCGCGTGGTCCCTCGGCGTGCGATGGACCGCTCGTCGACGTGTCCGTCGAGCGCTGTCCGCAACTGCTCCTCACCGAGGGTCCTCAGGCCTACGTCGGGGTGCTCGCCGCCCGTGACCCGGTACAGCCTGCGGACCTGCTGGTAGTGGGAAGGGTCGATGAACACCGGGCTGTGCGTCGCGTACATCACCTGGGTCCGGTCCCCGGCCGTCGCGACCAGGCTGCGCAACACCTGTGCGAAGACCCGGGTCTGTGCCGGGTGCTGGAACAACTCGGGCTCCTCGATCGCCAGGCACAGGGAGCGCGTTCCGCTCTCGGGCCGGCGGCATTCGGAGAGGTAGGTGAGCGCCGCGATGATCAGCGCGCGCTGGAATCCGTGGCCCTGGCGGCGGACCGGGGTCAGAGCCGCCCCGTCGCGGATGCTGACCGCGAACGCGGTCCTGGCCCGCTTGGGCACCTGGGCGGTCGGGGTGACGACGACGTCCCGTCCCACGGTGAACCGGCCGACCTCCGCGGACAGGGCTCCGGACAGCCTCGCCAGCACCGGTGCGTAGATCTCCCTGTGCACCTTTTCGCGGGCGGCTTGGGCCTCCTCGTCGATGGCAGTGAAGTGGGCTTCC
Organism: Streptomyces sp. 13-12-16; assembly: GCF_002114215.1. Classification (GTDB taxonomy): domain Bacteria; phylum Actinomycetota; class Actinomycetes; order Streptomycetales; family Streptomycetaceae; genus Streptomyces. The sequence continues at coordinate 5,888 of NZ_NCTE01000067.1, forward strand.
GCCTCCGAGCGGTCGACCGCGTGCTCGAGGATCCGCCCCACCACGGACGCCTTGTTGTCGTCGGTCTCCTCGTAGGCCCGCAGGTCGGCCGAGATGAAGACGAAGTCGATCAGCTTGCCGAGCAGCCCCTGGCCGGCGAATCCGAAGAAGTGCGTGCCTTCCACCTCGGCCTCGGTGAGCCGGTCCCGGTTCCTCGCCTCCCAGGAGCGCATCTCCGCTTCGGCGGCGTCCCAGCCGCGGACGGCGGGCAGGCCGAGTGCCGGGTCCTGCTCGCGTAAGGCCTTGTACGCGGCCGTCTTCTCCCGGCTGCCGGCCCCCTCCCGGATCCGCTCGAAGGGCGGATAGGCCAGGGCCTTGCCCGTGATCCGGTCCTCTCCGTTCTCCCAGGTGCGCCAGATGCTCAGGGTTTCCAGCCCGTCGGGTGCGTAGTGACCGAGGGCGGCCCGGTCGGAAGCGGTGAGGCCGTCGAACTCGACCTCCACGCGGATCCGTTTGGTCTCCGCCGCCGAGTGGACGTCCTCCTCGCCGAGGGACCCGCCCTTCTCACCGTTGAAGAACCAGTCGAGGGCACGCAGGACGGTGGACTTGCCGACGCCCGTCGGGCCGATGAGCGAGGTGATGGAGTCGAAGGAGACGTCGAGGCTGCGCAGGCAGCAGAAGTTCTCGATGCGAACGCGCTTGATCTTCATGGTTTTCCTGAGGTGTGACGGTACGGCACGCCCGGGCGGCGAGGCGTCGAGCGGGCCGTGACGCCAGGGCACTCCGGGTTCAGCCGGGCATGGAGGACAGGTGCTTCCGATGACGTCCCCCAGACATCATCGGAAGCGTGAGCACTCAACCATGATGCTGAAAGCAGTGTCAATCGAACAGTAATTGATGTGTGAAGGTTCCAGACCTGTCGTGGGTGCGAGCGCGCGGAAACCGCCGCAAGAAGAGAGCTCTCCCGAGTGACTGAGCGCTGGAGAGTGGTGCCGTGCCGAGGGGGATCAGACGGCGGTGACGCCCGCCTCGGTCAGGAAGGTGCTCGGTTCACCCGACCAGGACACGAAGAGACTGTCCCGCGCCCGCGTGCAGGCGACGAACAGCAGACAGCGTTCGGACAGCATGTCCGTCTCGTACTGCTTGGGGTCCACCTCGGGAGGAGTGACCGCCTTCGGGAACGGCAGCGCCTCGTCGTTGACGCCGATGACCGCGACGCAGCGGAACTCCAGGCCCTTGAACGAGTGCATGGTGCCGACCCGTACGGCCGTCTCCTCGGCCGTGGAGGAGCCGCCGGAGGCGTTGCGCAGGGTCACCGCGGAGACGCCGGCGTCCTTCAGGTGTGCCACCGCCTTCCCGCACGTCTTGTTGAACCGGGCGCTCACCCCGATCTCACCCGCGCCGACCCCCGCGTCCAGCCACATCCGCACCTGGGCCACGAGCGCGTCCAGCTCGGCCTCCTCGGTCGTCGCGCCGAGCACGACGGGCCCGTCCCCGTGCAGGGCGGAGCGGTAACCGAGCAGGGTCTCGTTGCGGCCCTCGTCCTCGAGCTGAGCGATCGGGCGGCCGACCAGCAGGGCCGTGGACCAGCGCAGGATCTCCTGCGTGCTGCGGTAGTTCTTGCGCAGCTTCACCGACCGCCCGGTCACCTTGATGCCGAGCGACTTCAGCGACACCTTCGAGTCGTAGATGCGCTGGTGCGGGTCGCCCGCGATGAACAGGTCGTCCGGGCGGGCCGGGACGGCGGCGCGCAGCAGCCGCCACTGCGCCGGATGCAGGTCCTGTGCCTCGTCCACCACGACGTGCCGGTACTGCGGTCCCTTCTCCTCCAGCAGCCGTGCCGCCTCCGCGCACGTCTGCAGCCAGGTGCGGCACCCGTCCTTCGCCAGGCCGGCCGTGAACCGCTCCACCGTCTCCCACACCAGCGGCCGCTCGGCCGCCGTCAGCCGGCTGCCGCGGCCCCGCCGGTCCGCCACCTCGTACTCGGCGAGGGTGGTGATGCCCTGGGCCAGGACGACGTGCCGGTACTCCTGGGCGAGGAACTGCGCGCTGCCGGTGAAGCCCGTCGCCTTGGCGGCCTTGCCCCAGCGGCTCACCTCCTCGTTGCTCATCAGCGGACGCAAGGCCACCGCGCCCGGCGCCTCCGCGACGACACGGCTGGCGAAGCCGTCCACCGTCGAGATGTCCACGCGCTCGCGCAGCTCCGGGTCGTCCACCAGGGACTCCAGACCCGAACGGAGCGCGTTGACGAGCGCGTTGGTGTACGTCGTCAGCAGGATGCGCTCCCCGTCGCGCAGGTGCCCGAGCAGGTGCTTGACCCGGTGCAGCGCCACGACGGTCTTACCGGTGCCCGGCCCGCCCGTAACCTGAGCGGGCCCCGAGTACGACGCCCGGTACGCCACCTTCCGCTGGGAGGGGTGCAGGAAGACCCGCCAGGCCGCGAAGGGCTTCTCGAGGATGTCCCGCAGTTCCTCGGGGGCCGTCACCAGCGCGATACGGGCCCGGGTGTGCTGGATCGCCGTCTCGTAGTCCCGCGTGTCCACCGGCTGCGTGGACGCCTGCAGGGCGGGCGCCACGATGTCCTGCCAGACCTCCTCCACCGTGCAGCCCGCGGCGAGGTACTGCAGCACCTCCCGCTGGTCCTGCGGCAGCAGCGGCGCGAAGACGTCCAGCTGCTCCTGGTCGACCAGCGACCGGGCCTGCCGCATCGTCTCGGCGTCGATGCCGAGCGCGGTCAGGTCCCCGTCGGAGAACTTCGCGAACAACCGTGGCTTCGACGACGACTCCGCCACCCGCTCGTACGCGGGCGTGATCTCGTCCAGGGTCGCCGCGTCCCGGATCTCGACCGCCCGCGTGACCTCGTTGATGCTGGACTTCTGCTTCATCGCCCAGTCGATGGCCTTGTCGTGCGGCATGACCCGCAGCAGGACGAAGGTGTCCCCGGACGGCGGCGCGAGCACCACACCGCGCCAGAACTGGTCGATGCGGATCGTCCGGATCTGCTTGTCCTTCGCCTTCGTCAGGCTCTCCAGTTTCAGCCCCTGGTCCTTGAAGAGCTGGTCGAGGGTGAGCCGGCCGAACTTCTCCCAGGCGTCCAGGACCCCCTTCCTGACCGGCGGCTGGAGCTTGGGGAGTTCGGCGAAGAAGCCGATGTCGAAGGCAAGCTGGGGCATGGGTGAATCCTAGTGAAGGAAAACCGGACCGTGCCGCCACATGTCACGGCTGTGCCACCAGCACGATGCTGCTCACGTCGTTCACCCGCCCGGTGTTCACCGGGTCTCCCACGGTCACCCGCCAGGTCCCCGGGCCGGGCAGTGTGAGACGGGTGCCGTAGCGGCCGTCCCCGTGGTTGCGCAAGGTCCTGCGTGCGCCGGTTCGGCCCGTCTCGATGTCCTCCGCGTCAGCGGACAGCAGGAGCCGGTCGTCGTCGGCCGTCACCTCGACGGGGCAGTCCGGCCCTTCGACGACCTCGGGCACGTCGACCGACAGCTCCCGCCTGCCGTCGAGGAACTCGCGTGGATCGCACGCGGTGAGCAGGGCCTCCACCTGGTTGAGCAGGGCCCGTTCGTTCTGCAGAGCCCCGTGTTTCTGGGCGAAGAAGCGCACGGTGGAGTCGTCGGACGACTGGACCGGGAAGCAGGAGAACCGAGGGACCGTGCCGTCGCCGAAGTGGTCGGTGCCGTCCACGTCCCGCAAGCCGTCGAGGGTTCCGGCGCCGAGCCGCGCCGACTGGCGTGTGGGCTGCCGGTAGCCGCCGAAGACGTGCAGGGCATAGCCCTCACCGTCGGCACGGTCCAGCTCGTCATGGAACCGCAGTGCGTCGGCGGCCATGTCGCCGTCCACGCCTGAGACACGGACGTGATCCAAGTCGGAGCGAAGGCCGTCAGGGCCGGCCAGGCACCGCCAGGTGGGCAGAAGCTGGTGCAGCGACGGCATGGAACGTGCCAGCCTCGTGAACGGCTCGGAGAACCGACCCAGGCGCGGGGCCACACCCCCGTGCAGGGAGGTGAGCGCGTTCACTGACCCCCTGTAGGGCGTACCGATGGTGACGAGGCCGCGGGCGTGCCGGCTGCCGCCGAGGACGTCCAGGTAGTAGCGGGCGACCAGGCCCCCCATCGAGTGGGCGATGAACACTGCTTGTGCCGTGGGGTCACCGACACGCTCACGCCAGGCGGTGAGTGCCGGTTCCACCCTGGCGGCGAGCCTGCGCGCGTTCAGCCGGACCGAGAGCCGCCAGTCGTAGGGAAAGGGCAGGAGGTTGCCGTTCCGCTCGGACACGCGCAACCGCCGTTCCAGGAAGCCCAGGAGCGTGCCGTAGCCGTCGATCGCGGAGACACCCGGCAGGATGTGCAGCCCTTTGAGCAGCCCGACCGCCTCGACACCGTCCTCGGGGTCGGAGTCCCCGATGCCGCGTGGCAGGGTCAGGGCCCGCACCTCGTGCAGTCGGCCCAGCGCGTGCCGTCCGGCCACCGCGAGTGTGTGGTTCCACACCTCGCGCCCGTCCTTGGCCAGGACACTGCCCATGATGCCGGGCAGGACCACGACCAGGTCCGTCACCGGAAGTGTCGGCACCGATTCCCCCTGCTGTTCGTTCGGTCGTACCATGCGGCTGGCCGACGGCAGGCTCATGCTACGACCGCGCCCACGGGTCCGTCCCGTGCGGTGGCGCACAGGCGCCGTCGGGAAAGCAGGGAGTACGGCGACGGGGGAGCACCAAGTGCGGTGGCGCGCATGACGGACGACGGCCGCTTCGTCCTGGTCGGCATCGGTGACTACCAGGACGCGAGCTGGCCGAAGCTGAACCACGTGTCGGCCAGTGTGGAACGCCTGTACCGGCTGTTCCGCGGCCTCGGCTACGGTCACGAGCTGCCGGATCTGGCGGACGGCGGTGACGTCGCCACCATCACCCGGCGGTTACGGGCCTGGCACGGCGGTGGCTCGCGGCTGGTCCTGTACTGGACGGGGCACGGCTGCGTCGACGCGGGCGAGCACTTCCTGATCGCCGCCGACTCCCCGGGCACCCGCCTGGACGGGCTCAGCGCGATCACTGCGAAGGCCCTCGCCCGCTTCCTGGCGAACCGGGAGTTCCACGAGGTCCTCATCCTCCTCGACTGCTGTGCCGGCGGGGCGGCCGCCTCCCGGGTCGCCGCCGAGATCTGCGAAGTGCTGGACCGCACCAGCGCCGCCGGGCCCGAGCGGCGATTCGCGGTGATCGCCTCGGCCCGCGGCTACGACAGCGCCGAGGACGGGCTGTTCGCGGAGACACTGGAGCACGTGGTGCGGCACGGGCCGGAGGACCGGCGCTGGACGGAACACGACGAGACCATCCGCTCCGACGAACTGGCCGACGCGATCACCCGGATCCTGTCGGACCACGACGCCGCGACGGCGTTCCGTGCACTGGGCGCACCCGTCCCCGCACTGCGCAACCCGCTGCACCCGTCGGCGACCGTTCCCGACGAGGACGTGGAGACCAAGCGGCTGCGCCGACTGCGTTCGGCGGACGTGGACCAGCATCTCGTGCTCTCCGCCCGGGGAATCGAAGTGGGGGAGACCGGATGGTACTTCTGCGGCCGTGAGCGACTGCTGCGACGCGTCGTCGGCTATCTGCAGCACGCCGAGCGCGGACTGTTCGCGATCACCGGATCGCCCGGCACGGGCAAATCCGCGCTGCTCGGCCGGATCGCCACACTGTCGGTGCCCGCGTTGCGCGCCGCCGCCGAGGAGGAGGGCGCGCTCCACGACACCCCCAGCTCGGCGCTCCCGCCCCTGGGCTCCGTCGATCTGGCGCTGTCCTGCCGGAACAAGACCCTGGACGACTGCCTGCGCGCCGTCGCCGACGCCTTGAACCTGCCCACGCAC
>NZ_NCTE01000673.1:0-671 GCF_002114215.1 Streptomyces sp. 13-12-16
CTGGTGTCGGCGGGGTCCGCACCGGCGCGGTCCGGCTCGTGGGCCATGACCGTGGTGCCGACGGTGCCCCGCGCTCCGGCCGGACCCGGGGCACCGGCCGGGCCCGGGCGTCGGGGCCCCGCGCCCCGTCCACTCCCTCGTCCGCCTTGTGGCTGCACGTACCGGTCCCCGCTCCCTGATCCGACTGTTGGACGCGGCCTCTCGACGCAGAAGCGCCCTACGGCGTGAGGTGCCGCGGTGCCGCCCGACCGACACTCAACGTAGTCGCCACCGCATCATGTGCGGTGGGCAGTTGACAAACTCATGCGGACAGCATCGCGCTCTGGTATGAGGCTTCGTACGACAGACCGATAACCCTCCCGAGCGAGGGGTCGAGAGCGGACAAGGAGTGATCAGGGCTGGTCACAAGCGGTCGCCGCGAGTCCGCGAGACGAGAAGACCCCCGGCCGTCCGAGCCCCGCCGGTGCGCCCGTCGACCGTCCGGGGCCGACGGGCCGGGCGCCGTCGGCCGCCGTCGCCGCGCTCCATCCCTCCGGCCAGAACATCACTCACAGTCACCTTTCTATCAGGAGAGGAAGGGTGCACCCCGCCGTGCGGTGTCCAGGCAGTGGTCGCCGATGGCCCGCATGGTGGGACCGGCGGGGCCCCGCACGGCGGCGGCGGCGGCCCGC
>NZ_NCTE01000673.1:977-6372 GCF_002114215.1 Streptomyces sp. 13-12-16
GCCAGCCATGTGCCGAGGTGCTCCCGGACGGCCTGCTCGACGCAGTCGTGCACGGTGGCGCCACCCAGCTCGCCGCGGGTGGCGCCCTGGTATTCGGGGCTGTCCAGTTTCACCGAGACGACCGCTGTCAGTCCCTTGCCGATGTGGTCGGTGGTGAGGTCGGGGTCCGCCGCCGTCAGCAGCCCTCGCCGACGCGCGTACGTGTTGACGGCGGCCGTCACCCCCGCGCGGAACCCGTCCGCGTGCGTGCCGCCCCCGGGGGTGGGCACGCTGTCGGCGAAGGCCCGGATCCGTTCCTCACCCAGGCCGCGCCAGCTCAGGGCCACCTCCACCGTCCCCGCCATCCGCGCGTCCTCCCGCTCGAAGGCGATGATGTCCGGGGGGACGTGCGCTCCGGTTTCCGCATCGAGGAGGGCGACGAGGTCCCCCGGTCCGCCGGAGAATTGGAACCGTACCGACCGAGGGCCGCCCCGGGGGCGTTCGTCGGTCAGGGAGATACTCAGGCCCCGGTTCAACAGGGCCACCTCTCTGAAGCGTTCGGCCAGTACCGCGAACGAGCACTCCGTCGTGTCGAAGATGCCCCCGTCGGGCCAGAAGGCGATGGAGATCCCGCCGCCGGTCGCCGGTCCGGCGGCGGCGGGCGGAGCGACAGCGGCGCCGCGTACGTACTCCTGGACCCAGCGCACCTGTCCGCGCCGCACCTCGGCCGTGAGACGGCTCGACAGAGCGTTGGTGACACAGGGGCCCATGCCGAAGGCGCTCCAGTTCACGGTGCGGCGGCAGCCGGGACCGCTCCCGGCGTACGGGCGGGTCAGCAGGGTTTCGAGGCCGTCACCGCCGACGTCCCCGGCCGCTTCGACGGGGACGCCCGGCCCGTCGTCGGTGACACGGACGCCGCCGTCGGGCGTGAGGGTGACGTCGACACAGCCGCCACCGCCGGCCAGCACCCCGTTCACCGACCAGCCGACGACCTCGAACAACATGTGGTGCAGGCCCCGCACGCCGGTCGAACCGACGTACATCCCGGGCCGTTTCCGAATGGCCTCACGCCCCTCCAGTACTGCGACATGAGTGGCGTCGTATCTGCTGGCACCCTCGCTCACGAAGTCCCCTTCCCCTGGTGCCCGGCAGGACTTCCCCACCCTATGCGCGGCTTCGGGAAAGGCCAGGTCAGGAGCGGTTCGCCAAGGGCTTGAGCAGGCGTGTGCGGGCCCGCCCCCGAGCAGTCGGCCAGACGGTCACGGACAGCGGTCAAAGCGCGTGCGGAACCTCGCCGAGGCCGCGGACGACCCTGTTCCAGGCCGTGCCGAGGCCCTCGATTCCTGCCTCCCGCACGGGCACGGGCCTCCCCTGACGCCGCACACCGTCACCGCACGTCACGGACCGCGAGCAGTTCGACCGCCGCCCCGGACGATCTTCGGGCAGCCGAGCGGGCATCAGGTACGTGACGGCCATGGCTCCCTCACGGTGGTCCGAAGTCAGTGATCGCCGGGCCCGGTCGAACCGTACGTCCTCGACGCCCTGTGCGGCCTGGGTGCGGAGCAGCCGGGTGGTCGCTCCGCACCCGTGAACCGGTCGGTCGACGGCCGGGGCAGCCGTGTCGTTCGTGGGCTCCGGGTCGAAGCCGAAGTCGCGCGAACGAACACGGGCACCGCATGTGAAGTCCGCCCGACCCGTTGGGACGGGTCGGGCGGACGACGGGCCGACGGCTCAAGCGGACTTGTAGTCGACGGTGTGGGTCGCCTGCAGGAGCTGCTCCCGGTTCCTGATGCCCATCTTGCGGTAGACGCGGGTCAGGTGCTGCTCCACGGTGCTGACGGTGATGAACAGCTTCTCGGCGATCTCGCGGTTGGCGTACCCCTGGGTGGCGAGGCCGGCGACGCGCCGTTCGGACTCGCTGAGCCCGTCGAAGTCGTTCTGGCCCGCGTGGTAGCTGTCCCGGGGACCCACGCTCCCCCGTGCGCCGACGCTCCGGGGCGTGGACGTCGGCAGCAGCGACTGGCACAGGGATTCCGCCTGGCAGGCCTTGGCGAGCCGCCATGCCCGCCGCGCGGTCGGCCGTGCCCGGTTGTCACCCAGCCGCTGGTAGGCGCGGCTCAGGTCGGCCAGGACCGCAGCGGCCTCGTACCGTGCGCCACAGGCCTCCAGCAGCCGGAACGCCTCCCGCAGCACGGGGAGTTGCTTCGTGTCCGCCTGCGTCAGGGCGAGTGCGTGCAGGGTCATCCCGCGGGACCGCGTGAGTCCGGTGTCCGGCCTCGCGAGCTGTTCCTCGACGAGCCGGGCCGCCCGGTCCTTCTCGCCCAGCCGCAGCCATGCGTCGGCCTCACCCAGCCGCCAGGGCGCGAGGGCCGGTGTGTCCAGGTTCCAGCGCCGCATCAGCCGGCCGCACTCCTGGAAATCGGTGAGCGCCAGGTACGGAGTGCCGGTCGCGAGGTGGTGCAGGCCCCGCGCGTACAGGTAGTGCAGCCCCGCGCGGGTGAGGAACAGTGCGGGCGGCGGCTCGGACGTCAGGTACTTGGCCGCGGCCCGATGGTCGCCTTTGGCGGTGTGGGCTTCTATGAGTATGGCCACTGCCATCGCACTGCTGACGTTCCACTTCGGTCCGGACAACCGGTCGTAGGCCGTCTCCGCCCGGCGCACGGCCTCGGCCAGCCGTCCGCGCCGCAGCGCGATGAGCGCGCCGACGCACTCGCCCTGAGCCCGCCAGCCGGGGGCGTCGGAGTTTCCCGCGTCGGCGGCGACAAGCTCGTACCACTTGTCGGCGGCGTCGATCCGGTCCGCGTAGCACAGGGCCAGCAGCGCTTTCGGCAGACCGCTGAGCTGCGAGGTCGGTCGGCTCCGGGTGCTCTGGAACACCTGGTCGGCCAGGGCTACGGCGTACTCGTCGGCCCCCCGCTCCAGGACGAGGGCGAGGGAGTGCCTGGCGCGCAGTTCGGAGTGGGACGTCGCCGGAACGGTGGTGGCCACCAGCGGACGGCTCAGCCGGTCGAGCACTCCGGGGACCTCCGAGGCCATCAGCATCCGGGTGCTGTGCAGCGCGGTCGCCGGCTGCCCACCGCTGTCGGTGAGGTGGTCGACGACCTCCACGGCTTCGTCGAAGCTGAGGTGGAACAGCATGCCCTCGGCGATCCACCAGGCGTCGTCGCCCGTCAGTTTCCCTTCGAGTATCGGGTCCTTGAGGCCGAGGAAGTGCAGGGCGGAGTCGGCGGGACTGAGTTGCCACTGACCGTAGGCGTACTGCGACTTCACCGAGAGGCGCTGTGTCTCGGTCGAGGAGCATTCGCCGGCCAGCTCCAGGTACCGGATGGCCCGCGGCAGCGCACCCTCCTCCAGGGCCTGGCCGGCGGCCGCACGCAGGACGGGCAGCACCCACTCCTCGTCCAGCGGGCCGATGCCGGTCAGGTGCACGGCGACCGCCTGTGGCGGTGCCCCGTTGTCGTACAGCAGGCGGGCAGCGCGGTACCGCAGTTGCGTCACCTTGTCGTGGGGCATCTCGCCGAGGATCGCCTGCCGCAGGCCCGCCTGCCGCAGCCGGGCCCCGCTCAGCGCGCCGACACCGGAGAACAGCCGGGTGTACCGCTTCAGCAACTCCGTGCCGATGCCGCTGAGCTGGCTCAGCAGGACGGGGGTGGCCGCATCGCCCAGCAGTGCGAGGCACTGGGCGAGCCGGACCGCGCGCGGTCCGAGCCGGTGCAGGTAGGCGAGGACCGCCCGGTGGAAGACGGGGCCCATCGGCAGCTCTTCCTCGCGGATCGGCCGGGGGACGGCGCCGTCGCCCTCGCCGGACGTCAACTCCGCGGCGGATTCGAAGGTGACGCGCAGCCGGTGCTCCTCGATGAGCGCCTGGGCGAGCAGGGGATTTCCGCCGCTCAGCCTGTGGATCCCGGCGATGACACGGTCCGGGGGGAGGGACGGGAGCTGGCTCGCGGCCAGTTCCTTGACGCCCTGGGGCGAGAACGGCTCCAGGTGGAAGTGCCGCGCGTTCGTCCGGTACAGCAGGTCGTGCAGGATGGGAGGTGGCTGGCTGTCGACGGAGACACCGTACGTGAACACCAGCGCCAGTGGCAGCCGGCTCAGGCGCTGAGTCAGGTAGCGCAGGCAGGGGAGGGTGGCCGGGTCGGTGTGCTGGATGTCGTCCACCGTGATCAGGACGGGTCGCCGGGAGGCGAGTTCGGCGATCATCCGGTACGTCCGCCGTGCGACGGTGAGAGGGTCGTCCTGGGCCTCGGGCAGGGTGGGAGCGGTGGTGGTGCCTGTGGGCCCGTCGGGACGGGCGGTGCCCGCGTCCCCGGTGCACGGAACCTCGTTGGCGGAGGAGTGGGCGTTGATCGAATGCGTGAGCTGGGCGAGCGCGCTGTAGGGGACATGGCGCTCATGGGGTGAACTCACCACGCTGAGCACCATGACGCCCGCGGAGGCGGCCCGCTTCGTCAGGACGTCGAGCACCGTCGTCTTGCCTGTTGCGCTTGAACCGCTGATGGTGGCGACGACACCGCTGCCACGCGAGATTTGGATCAGTAGATCGTCGAGCTGTACAAGTAACTTGCTGCGCTCCTGTGACACTGCTTGACACACCCCCGTGATCATGAGTACGGAGCCAGCCCGTCTCCAGCGCGGCTGGAGACGGAAGCGCTGCAAGTTTGTGACATTCGTTCGGGTCATGTCTAGCAGCGAAATATTCGGGCGTGGCGCGAGGGAGGGGGACACGGCGCCTCACGCGCCCTCTTTACTGGTCTGAACTGTGCTTTCGTCGGCGGCGGGGCGTAATTGACCAGAGGGTGGGCCGGACCCGGAGCGTCGGCTCCCTTCAAAAAAGAGACTACGGTAGGCGTTCCGGCGTCTTCTTCGACTCCACGAAGGGGAATATTACTTTCCGGTTGCCGCACGGCCCTTTCCTCGGCCGACCGCACTGCCGGTGCGGTCGCATCAGTGATCGCTCCCCTCTGCGGCTGAAGGCAAAGCGTGGCCCCGGTGGGGCGACAGAGAAGTTCACCTGAGATTTTACCGCCGTACGGGGTCCGCGCGGATCGCATTCCTCGAGACCGCTCGAGAAATTAACTTTGCAGCAACATTCTCCGCCCGACGCGGCCGAGGCGTCAGCCATTTCCGTGCGTCGCGGAGAGGGTCACCGGGGAAACCGGAACACCGGTCACCAAGAGTTCATCACGTGCGTGTACGCTCACCGCATCGTCACGGCGAGCGCCTTCGCCCGCGGAGTGGATCAAGACCGTGATCGTGTGAGCCCGGGCGTCGACGCCGTCGGCGACCACGAGGGCGGCGGCTGCCGCGCGGCCGAGCACGGGTTCGTGTGCCGGCGCGGACGCTGCGCCGGGGGCGTGCGGGCAGCCGCCGCGGGTCATCGAGATCGCGCCGGGCATCGGCCGGACCGGGGAGT
>NZ_NCTE01000674.1:0-5553 GCF_002114215.1 Streptomyces sp. 13-12-16
CGCGCACCGACCGCGCCCCGCGCCCGAGGGCATCCCGGTGCAGCCGGCCGCGGACCACGGCCGGCCGGTCCAGGGCCCCGACGGCACGGAGCGCCGTACCGGGCAGCAGGCGAAGCCCGGACGGCCCACGCCGATGCGCAGGGACGGGGACCGGCTGCGGTTCGTCGGTGCCGCGACCCGGCGGATCGCCCGCGGCATCGACCTGGACGAGATCGTGATGGGGCTGTGCCGGGCCACCGTGCCCACCTTCTCCGACGCGATCCTGGTCTATCTGCGCGATCCCCTGCCGGTCGGCGACGAGCGGCCCACCGGCCCGCTGGTGCTGCGGTTGCGCCGCACCGACCGGATCCCGGCCGAACGGGACACCGAGGGCGGGTTCGCCCCGGTCGCCCCGCCGGAGCCGTCCGAGCTGGACTCGGTCGGCGCGGAACTGTGCACCGTACGGCCCGGCAGCGCGCTCGCCGAGGTGCTGCGCGGCGTACGGCCGGTCTTCACGGACGCGCCCGCGGCCCGTGCCGCACTGCCCGAACTCCTCGGCGAGGAGGGCGCGTCGGCCGTACCGGAGGGACAGCGGGCGATCCTCGCGCCGCTGCGCGGCCGGCGGCGGGTGATCGGCGCGGCCCTGTTCCTGCGCCGCCCGGAGCGCATCCCGTTCGAGGCCGACGACCTGCTGGTCGCCGCACAGCTCGCCACGCACAGCGCCCTCGGCATCGACAAGGCGGTGCTGTACGGGCGGGAGGCGTACATCGCCGACGAGCTGCAGCGCACGATGCTGCCGGAGAACCTGCCGCGCTGCACCGGCGTACGGCTCGCCTCGCGCTACCTCCCGGCCGCGGAGACCGCGCGGGTCGGCGGCGACTGGTACGACGCCATCCCGCTGCCCGGCAGCCGGGTCGCGCTGGTCGTCGGTGACGTCATGGGCCACTCCATGACCTCGGCGGCGATCATGGGCCAGCTCCGCACCACCGCACAGACCCTCGCCGGGCTCGACCTGCCCCCGCAGGAGGTGCTGCACCACCTCGACGAGCAGGCGCAGCGGCTCGGCGTGGACCGCATGGCGACCTGCCTCTACGCGGTGTACGACCCGGTGTCGCACCGCATCACCATCGCCAACGCCGGCCACCCGCCGCCCGTCCTGCTGGAGCTGGGCGGACGCGCCGAGGTGCTGCGGGTGCCCGCGGGCGCCCCGATCGGCGTGGGCGGGGTGGACTTCGAGGCCGTCGAGCTGGACGCGCCCGCCGGGGCGACCCTCCTGCTGTACACCGACGGCCTGGTGGAGTCCCGGCTGCGGGACGTGTGGACCGGTATCGAGCAGCTCCGGGAGAAGCTCGCCGCGACCGCGCAGCTCACCGGCCCGGACCATCCGCCGCCGCTCGAGGCGCTCTGCGACGAGGTGCTGGACATGCTCGGTCCGGGCGACCGGGACGACGACATCGCGCTGCTCGCCGCCCGTTTCGACGGGATCGCGCCGAGCGACGTGGCGTACTGGTTCCTGGAGCCGGAGGACGCGGCCCCCGGCCGGGCCCGTCGGCTGGCCCGGCGGGCGCTGTCCCGCTGGGGCATGGAGGAGCTGAGCGACTCGGTGGAGCTGCTGGTCAGCGAGGTGGTGACGAACGCCGTGCGCTATGCCACGCGGCCGGTCACCCTGCGGCTGCTGCGCACCGACGTGCTGCGCTGCGAGGTCGGTGACGACGTGCCGCAGCTCCCGCGGCTGCGGCAGGCGCGGGCCACCGACGAGGGCGGGCGCGGGCTGTACCTGGTGAACCGGCTGGCCCGGCGCTGGGGCGCGACCCGGCTGAGCACGGGCAAGGTGGTGTGGTTCGAGCTGAACCGCAGCTGAACCGTCGTAGGCCATGACGAGGGGCGCCCGGTGTGGTCACCGGGCGCCCCTCGTGTCCCTCGTCTACGGCTCCTCGTCGTCCCCCGGGCCCCCCGGGCCCCCGGGAAGCTCGAACGTCGGCGATGTGGAGGTGGTCGGGTCCGGCGGCGGCTCCGACGTCGGCGGCGCGGAGGTCGGCGGCTCGGACGTCGGCGGCGCGGAGGTCTCCGGCGGCGCCTCGGTGGTCGGTTCCTCGCTCGTCGGCTCGTCGCTCGGCGTCCCGGACGGCGACTGCGAGACCGGCGGCGAGCTGCTCGGCTTCTTCACCGCGTTGCCCTGCTTGGTGTCCAGGTCGAACTCGGTGACCTCGTCCATGACGCCGAAGGTGTAGGCGGCCCAGATCTCCGCCGGGGGGCCACCGCCGTTGACGCGGTAGTCGACGCCGGCTGCCTCGTACATCGGGACCTGCTTGCCGGTCTTGTCGTCCTCGCCGAACAGGCCGACGGAGGTGACCAGTCCGGGGGTGAAGCCGGTGAACCAGGCCGACTTGTTGTTGTCGGACGTACCGGTCTTGCCGGCGACCGCCTGGCCGTCGCGCAGCGGGTTGTCCCGCACGGACTTCTGGGCCGTACCGTCGTCGACCACGCCGGTGAGCACGGAGGTCACCGTGTCGGCGGCCTCGCGGCTGATGACCTGCTCGCCGATCGGGTCGGGGAACTCGACCGCGCGGTCCTTGTGCTCGACCGACTTCACGATCGCCGGGGTGACCTTTTTGCCGTGGTTGTCGAGGGTCGCGTAGACGCCGGCCATCTCCAGCGGGCTCGCGCCCATGGTGCCCAGGGTCTGCGCGGGCACGGCGGGCATGCCCTCGGTCTCCATGCCGAGTTCGCCCGCGGTCTCGACCACCTCGGTCATGCCGACGTCGGTGCCCATCTGCGCGAAGACCGAGTTGACGGACTTGTTCATCGCCTCCTGGACGGTGACGTCGCCGTAACTCCGGTCGTCCTCGTTGGGGGGTGCGAAGCCGACCTCCTTGTCGCCGTCCATCACGGGGCGCTCGCTCGTGCCGTCGTAGATGGTGTTCGCCGTGATCGGCACGCCGTCCTGGGTCTCGGCGTCCTGGTCCACGGCCGCGGCGAGGATCAGCGGCTTGAAGGTGGAGGCGGGCTGGTAGTCGTCGCGGGTGGCGTTGTTCCGGTAGTGCTTCACGTAGTCCACGCCGCCGTACATCGCCAGGACCGCGCCCGTCTTCGGGTCCACGGAGACGGCGCCGGCCTGGACGTCGGCGTCGACCTTGCGCTTGTCGGGGTCGAGCCTGCTGGTGAGCTTGGTCTTGACCGCCTCCTCCAGCGCCTTCTGCTTCTTCTTGTCGATGTTCAGCGTGATGGTGTAGCCGCCGAGGTCCAGCATGGCGTCGGCCTGCTTCGTGTCCTCGGCGACGCCCTGGGCGACGAGCTGCTGCTTGAGCGCGGTGTTGGCGGCCTCGACCAGGTACCCGGTCTGGCCCTCCATCCCGGGAACGGCCTTGGGTTCCTCGGGGACCGGGAACTTCATGCCCTGGCGGTCGGCACGGTCCAGCCACTCCTCCCCGACCATGTTGTCCAGGACGTAGTTCCAGCGCTCCTGGGCGAGCTTCTTGCCGGTGTCGCTGGCGATCGCCCAGTCGTACTGGTTCGGCGCCTGGAGCAGCGCGGCGAGGTACGCGCCCTGCTCGACGGTCAGGTCCTCGGCGTCGACGCGGTAGTAGGCCTGCGCGGCGGCCTGGATCCCGTAGGCGCCGCGGCCGTAGTAGCTGGTGTTGATGTAGCCGGCGAGGATGTAGTCCTTGGACTTCTCCCGGTCCAGCTTCAGGGAGATGACCAGTTCCTTCAGCTTGCGGGTGACCGTCTGTTCCTGCGTCAGGTAGTAGTTCTTGACGTACTGCTGGGTGATCGTCGAACCGCCCTGCGCGCCCTTGCCGGAGACCGTGTTGAGCAGACCGCGCGCGGTGCCCTTGAGGTCGACGCCGGAGTCCTTGTAGAAGGACTTGTTCTCGGCGGCGACGAAGGTGCGCTGGACGTCCTTGGGCACCTTGGCGAGGTCGACGATCTCGCGGTTGTAGCCCCGGCGGGCCATGATCGAGCCGTCGCTGTACTTGTAGACGTTGCCCTGCAGTTCGGCGTCGGCGTTCCCCTCGGGGATGTCGATCACCATGTACAGCACGATGAAGGCGCCCATGCCGAGCAGGCAGAGGCCGAAGAACGTGCCGAGGATCTTCTTCCAGGTGAAGAGGCGGCGTATGCCGCCGCGTCCGGCCGCGCCCGACGAACGGCGGCCCTGGGGTGCCGCACGGCGCCCACCGCGCTGTCGTGCGCGTCTTTCTTCCGCTCGTCCCATGCGTCCGTTCCGCTCCGCTTCGTTCGTGTGTGCTCTGTGGCCACACCAGTTCGCCGCTCGGGTCAGCTCAGAAAGCTAACACCGGGAGCTATGACAAAGAGCCGCCGATCCGGCCTTTACGGGCGTGACAATCAGCACCCGCTCCAACGGAACCGACGTCCGAGAGGGGCGTGAGGTTGCCGGGACGGGGTAATCTGATATCACTTAGCTAGACAGGTGCTAGCCGCTCGGCGGGCGCCCGGAGAAACGGGGGAACACCCATGTCCACACACGACACCCAGGTCACGGCCGATGTGCCCGAGATGCCGGCCCCACGCGTGCGGGAGTTCGCGGCGCACAGCATCGGCGGCGGACTGGCACTGCTGCTCGGCCTCCTCGGCCTGCTGGCCGGCGCCGCGCTGATCGTCACCGCCACGGCGGTCGACGGGGCCGGCGCCAAGGCCGTACTGATCATCGGCGGCGTCCTGGTCGCCGTCGCCGCGTTCCTCGCCATGTGCGGGCTGAACATGGTGGCGCCGGGCGAGGCGCGGGTGGTGCAGCTCTTCGGCCGCTACCGGGGCACGATCCGGCAGGACGGACTGCGCTGGGTGAACCCCCTCACCTCGCGCAGGAAGATCTCCACGCGGGTGCGCAACCACGAGACCGCGGTCCTGAAGGTGAACGACGCCTACGGCAACCCGATCGAGCTGGCCGCGGTCGTGGTGTGGCGGGTGGAGGACACCGCCCAGGCCACCTTCGAGGTCGACGACTACGTCGAGTTCGTCTCCACCCAGACCGAGGCGGCCGTGCGGCACATCGCCATCGAGTACCCCTACGACGCCCACGACGAGGACGGCCTCTCGCTGCGCGGCAACGCCGAGGAGATCACCGAGAAGCTCGCCGTCGAACTGCACGCGCGCGTGGAGGCGGCCGGGGTGCAGATCATCGAGTCCCGGTTCACCCACCTCGCGTACGCTCCGGAGATCGCCTCGGCGATGCTCCAGCGGCAGCAGGCGGGTGCCGTGGTGGCGGCCCGGCAGAAGATCGTGGAGGGTGCCGTGGGCATGGTGGAGTCGGCACTGGCCCGGATCGCCGAGCAGGACATCGTGGAGCTGGATCCCGAACGGAAGGCGGCGATGGTGTCCAACCTGATGGTGGTGCTGTGCGGTGACCGCTCCGCGCAGCCGGTCCTCAACACCGGGACGCTCTACCAGTGACGACTCCGTCCGGGGGCCCGGCCCCCCAGGGCCGGCCGCAGCGCAAGCAGGTGCTGCTGCGGCTGGACCCGTCGGTGTACGAGGCACTGGCGCGGTGGGCGAACGACGACTTGCGCTCCGCCAACGCGCAGATCGAGTTCCTGCTGCGGCGGGCGCCGGCCC
>NZ_NCTE01000674.1:5783-11703 GCF_002114215.1 Streptomyces sp. 13-12-16
GTGACAATCGCCTCCCACCTGCGTCTCCGTACGCCCCGGCGCCACCTGCACACTCCGTGTATACACACCGCGTATACACCGTGTGTAGAGTGCTCCGCATGTCCATCGGTCACACCCTCCTGGGACTCCTGGAGTCCGGCCCGCGTCACGGTTACGACCTGAAGCGGGCCTTCGACGAGAAGTTCGGTCACGACCGGCCGCTGCATTACGGCCAGGTCTACTCGACGATGTCCCGGCTGCTGAAGAACGGGCTCGTCGAGGTCGACGGCATCGAGGCCGGCGGCGGCCCCGAGCGCAAGCGGTACGCGATCACCGAGGCCGGCATCACCGATGTCGAGCGCTGGCTCGCCACACCGGAGAAGCCGGAGCCGTACCTCCAGTCGACGCTCTACACCAAGGTCGTCCTCGCCCTGCTCACCAGCCGGAACGCCGCCGACATCCTCGACACCCAGCGCTCGGAGCATCTGCGCGGCATGCGGATCCTCACCGACCGCAAGCGCAACGGCGACCTCGCCGACCAGCTCATCTGCGACCACGCCCTGTTCCACCTCGAGGCCGATCTGCGCTGGCTGGAGCTGACCGCGGCGCGTCTCGACAAGCTCCGTGCGGCGGTGACCCGATGACCGCTCCCGTCCCCGCCGGCTCCCTGCTCACCGCCCAGGACCTGCGCAAGGCCTACGGCCCCACCACCGCGCTCGACGGCGCCGGCTTCTCCATCCACCCCGGCGAGGTCGTCGCCGTGATGGGCCCCTCCGGCTCGGGCAAGTCCACGCTGCTGCACTGCCTCGCCGGCATCGTCACCCCCGACTCCGGGTCGATCACCTACAACGGGCGCGAGCTGACCGCGATGAACGACTCCGAGCGCAGCGCGCTGCGGCGTTCGGAGTTCGGCTTCGTCTTCCAGTTCGGGCAGCTCGTCCCGGAGCTCACCTGTGTGGAGAACGTCGCCCTGCCGCTGCGGCTGAACGGCACGCCCCGCAAGGAGGCCGAACGGGCCGCGCTGGCCTGGATGGAGCGCCTGGAGGTCGACGACGTCCGCAAGAAGCGCCCCGGCGAGGTCTCCGGCGGTCAGGGGCAGCGGGTCGCCGTGGCCCGGTCGCTGGTCACCGGCCCACGGGTGCTGTTCGCCGACGAGCCGACCGGCGCGCTGGACTCGCTCAACGGCGAGCGGGTGATGGAGCTGCTCACCGAGGCCGCCCGGTCCACCAACGCCGCCGTCGTCCTGGTCACGCACGAGGCGCGGGTGGCCGCGTACTCCGACCGCGAGGTCGTCGTGCGCGACGGGAAGTCGCGGGACATGGAGCGCGCCATATGAATGCCGCACGGCAGTGGGCCCGTGATCTGGCCATGGGGAGCCGGTTCGCCTTCGCCGGCGGACGCGAGGGCTGGATCCGCGCGCTGCTCACCGCCGTCGGCGTCGGGCTGGGCGTGGCGCTGCTGCTGCTCACCACCGCCCTCCCGGGCGCGCTGGCGGAGCGGGACCGGCGGGAGGAGGCGCGCCTCGACTACTCCTTCGGCCAGGAGATCGAGCACAAGTCCGACCGCTCCCTGATCGTCGCGATGACCGACACCGAGTTCGACGACCGCGACGTCCGCGGCCGGCTGCTGGAGCCTGAGGGCGCCGAGGCCCCCCTCCCGCCGGGCCTGCGGGAGTTCCCGGCGCCGGGCGACATGGTCGTCTCCCCCGCGCTCAAGGAGCTGCTGGAGTCCGACAGCGGCGCGCTGCTGCGCGAACGGATCCCGTACGACCTGGTGGGGACGATCGGTGAGCAGGGGCTGATCGGTTCGCAGGAACTCGCCTACTACGCGGGCGGCGAGAAACTCGCGGAGCGGATCGGCAAGTCCACGGCGACGCGTCTGGAGTCCTTCGGGGACCCCAACCCCATGGAAGAGGAGACGGATCCGGTCCTGGTGCTGCTGGTCCTGGTCGTCTTCGTGGTGCTGCTGATGCCGGTCGCCGTGTTCATCGCCGCGGCGGTACGGTTCGGCGGCGAACGGCGCGACCGCAGGCTGGCGGCGCTCCGGCTGGTCGGCTCCGACGGTGGCATGACCCGGCGGATCGCCGCGGGCGAGGCGCTCGCCGGGGCACTGCTCGGTCTGGTGTTCGGCACCGGGTTCTTCCTCGCGGGACGTGAACTCGGGTCCTCCTTCGAGGTGCAGGGCATCAGTGTCTTCCCGAGCTATCTGAACCCCTCGCCGCTGCTCGCGCTGCTGGTCGCGGTGGCGGTTCCCACGGCCGCCGTGCTGGTGACCCTGCTCGCGCTGCGCGGGGTGGTCATCGAGCCGCTGGGCGTGGTGCGCACGGCACGGCCCACCCGCCGCCGGCTGTGGTGGCGGCTGCTGCTGCCGCTCGCCGGGATCGGGATGCTGTTCCCCATGATCGGCCAGGGCGGGGAGAACGGGGAGTTCAACCAGTACCTGGTCACCGGCGGGGTCATCTGCCTGCTCGTCGGGGTCACCGCGCTGCTGCCGTGGATCGTGGAGACGGTCGTCGCCCGGCTCGGCACGGGCAGCGTGTCCTGGCAACTGGCGGTGCGCCGCCTCCAGCTGAGCAGCGGGGCGGCGGCACGCCTGGTCAACGGCATCGCCGTGGCCGTGGCCGGAGCGATCGCGCTCCAGATGCTGTTCACCGGGGTCGAGGACACCTACACCAAGGACACGGGTTACGACGTGTCGATGGCCCAGATGCAGGTGCGCATCCCGGAGGGCGTCGAAACCGCCGCGGCCGCCGCCGAGTTCGAGAAGACCGAGGGGGTGCGCAAGGTCTACACGCTCTCCGAGGCCTACTTCTCGGACCGGCCCTGGGACCAGGAACCCGAGCGCTCCGCGGAGCTGACCGTCGGTGACTGCGCCACCCTGCGCGAGGTGGCGAAGCTGCCCTCGTGCGAGGACGGCGACACGTTCGCGGTCCGGGGCGGCGAGTACGACACCGACACGCCGTCGCTGAGCGAACCGGGCCAGAAGCTGTACCTGGAGACCACCGGCGAGGACGGCGAGACCGAGAACGTCGTCTGGACCGTTCCGAAGACGCTCCAGCAGGCCGACTCCGTCAAGGACCCGACGGGCACCCTGCGCGGCGGCTTCCTGATGACCCCGGGCGCGCTGACCGCGCCCCTGGGCAAGGCCGTCACCGGGGAGCTGTACCTGTCGGTGGACGACTCGGTGCCCCACGCCCGCGAGTACGTGCGGAACACGGCGTACGCGATCGACCCGCTGGCGGAGCCGATGACCTGGTACGCGACCGAGCGCGCCGACCGCTACGAGTCCATCCGCCAGGGCCTGTTCGTCGGCGCCACCGCCGTGCTGGCGCTGATCGGGGCGAGCCTGCTGGTCTCCCAGCTGGAGCAGTTGCGGGAACGCCGCAGACTGCTGTCCGCCCTGGTCGCCTTCGGCACCCGCCGGCGCACCCTGAGCCTGTCGGTGTTCTGGCAGACGGCGATACCGATCGGCCTGGGCCTGCTGCTGGCCTCGGTGGTGGGCGTGACCCTGGGCACGGTGCTGCTGAAGATGACCGCGACACCGGTGGATGTGGACTGGGCGAGCGTACTGAGGATGACCGGCGTCGGCGCGGGCGTGGTCCTCGCGGTGACGCTGCTGAGCCTGCCCCCGCTGCTGCGCATGATGCGCCCGGACGGCCTGCGGACGGAGTGAGTGAACGGTACGGACCGCGGGGCGTTCAGCTCCCCACTATCCGTACCGGAAGGTCCCGCATCGCCGCCCGCAGGGCCGCCGCCAGCTCCTTGTGCTCCGCCGCCCTCACCGTGCCCGTGCGCATGGCGAGGGCGATGCGGCGGCTGGGGGCCGGATCGGTGAAGCGGGCGGTGAGCAGCCGGTTGGAGCGGGCGGTCTCGACCTGGACGGCGGTGTGCGGCAGCAGGGTCACCCCGAGGCCGCCCGCGACCAGCTGGACGAGTGTGGCCAGTCCGGCCGCCGTCGTCGTGGCCGGGACGTCGGCCCGCCCGGCCTCCCGGCAGATGTCCAGGGCCTGGTCGCGCAGGCAGTGGCCCTCGTCGAGCAGCAGCAGGTTCAGCTCGCGCAGCACCGCGCGGGGGACGCCCTCCCGGCCGCCGAGCCGGTGGCCGAGCGGGGTGACCAGCACGAAGTCCTCGTCGAAGAGGGGGATCTCGGTCACGCCGGGGACCCCGAGGGGCACGGCGAGCAGCAGCAGGTCGAGCCGGCCGGCGGCCAGTCCGTCCAGCAGGTTCGCGGTCTGCTCCTCGTGCACCTGGAGGTCGAGGAGCGGGTAGCGGCCGCGGACCAGCCGCAGGATCGTCGGCAGCAGATAGGGCGCGACGGTCGGGATGACGCCGAGCCGCAGCACCCCGGTGAACGGCGCCCGCAGCGCGTCCGCCTCCTCCATCAGCGCGTCGACTTCACCGAGTACGGCCTTGGCGCGGGCGGCGAGCCGCTCACCGGCCGGTGAGAGCAGCACCTTGCGCGTCGTACGCTCCACGAGGGTGACGCCGAGCGTCTCCTCCAGCGTCGACACGGCCCCCGACAGCGCCGGCTGACTCATCCCGATCGCCGAGGCGGCGTCCCGGAAGTGCAGATGCTCGGCCACCGCGGCGAACGCGCGGAGCTGGGCGAAGCTGGGCTGCCTGCGCCTCTTGCCAACGGTCACTGATAGCTACCTCCGATCAACACGACCGAGTGTAGCTATTTCACTAATCAATGCGCGATGTGCCAACATCAACAAGGTCCAACCCATGGGAAAAGCCCGCAATCCGGGTATTTCCTCGCTGCAAGGAGAGCCTGTGCTCACTGTCGGTGACAAGTTCCCCGAGTTCGAACTGACCGCCTGCGTCTCGCTGGAGAAGGGCAAGGAGTTCGAGACGATCGACCACAAGACCTACGAGGGCAAGTGGAAGATCGTGTTCGCGTGGCCCAAGGACTTCACCTTCGTGTGCCCGACCGAGATCGCCGCCTTCGGCAAGCTGAACGACGAGTTCGCCGACCGTGACGCCCAGGTCCTCGGCTTCTCCGGCGACTCCGAGTTCGTCCACCACGCCTGGCGCAAGGACCACGACGACCTGCGCGACCTGCCGTTCCCGATGATGGCGGACTCCAAGCACGAGCTGATGCGCGACCTCGGCATCGAGGGCGAGGACGGCTTCGCCAAGCGCGCCGTGTTCATCGTGGACCAGAACAACGAGATCCAGTTCTCCATGGTGACCGCCGGCTCCGTCGGCCGTAACCCCAAGGAGGTCCTGCGGGTCCTGGACGCCCTGCAGACCGACGAGCTCTGCCCGTGCAACTGGTCCAAGGGCGACGAGACCCTGGACCCGGTCGCGCTGCTGGCCGGGGAGTGAGCTGACATGTCCCTCGACTCCCTGAAGTCCCGCATACCGGACTACGCCAAGGACCTGAAGCTCAACCTGGGCTCGGTCATCGGTAACTCCGACCTGCCGGCCCAGCAGCTCTGGGGCACGGTGCTGTCGACGGCGATCGCCTCGCGCTCGGCCATCGTGCTGCGCGAGCTGGAGCCGGAGGCGAAGGCGAACCTGTCGCCGGAGGCGTACACCGCCGCGAAGGCCGCCGCCGCGGTGATGGCGATGAACAACGTCTTCTACCGGACGCGTCACCTGCTGTCGGACCACGAGTACGGCAACCTGCGCGCCGGTCTGCGGATGAACGTCATCGGCAACCCGGGCGTCGACAAGGTCGACTTCGAGTTCTGGTCCTTCGCGGTCTCCGCGATCAACGGCTGCGGCATGTGTCTCGACTCCCACGAGCAGGTGCTGCGCAAGGCCGGCGTGGAGCGTGAGGTCGTCCAGGAGGCGTTCAAGATCGCCGCGGTGATCCAGGCGGTCGCCGCGACGCTGGACGCGGAGGCGGCCCTCGCGGAGTGACTCCGCCCCGCCACACCCCTCGGGCCCGCCCACCCCACCCGGTGGCGGGCCCGACCCGTACCCCCGCTCGC
>NZ_NCTE01000675.1 GCF_002114215.1 Streptomyces sp. 13-12-16
ACCGCCCTCCCGCTCCGCGCCACGCGCGCACCGCCCGTCCGACGACCGGCGGCCGGGCGGCGGTCAGCGGCCGGGCCGCCAGTCGTACGCCGTCAGCAGCAGCGCCACGTCGTCCGGGCGGTCCTCGGTCCGGCGGGCCGTTCCGACCAGCCGGTCGGCGAGCTCCTCGACCGAGTCGGTGCGGCTGCGCGCCAGACAGCGCCGGACCACCTCGATGCCCGTCTCGATGTCGGCACCGGGCGTCTCGACGAGCCCGTCCGTGTACAGCGCGAGAACGCTGCCGGGCGCCAGGGTGAGTTCCGTGACCGGGTAGACGGCCTCCGGCTGCACCCCGAGCAGCACGCCACCGGGCAGGTCCAGGCTCTCCGTGTGCCCGTCGGGGTGGCGCAGCAGGGGCGGCGGATGGCCCGCCCGGACGGCCGCGGCACGGCCGGTGACCGGGTCGAGCTCGATGTAGCAGCAGGTGGCGAAGACGTCCGTCTCCAGCTCCGCCAGCAGCCGGTTGGTGTGGGTGATGACCTCCTGCGGCGGCCGGCCGCTGGCGGCGAAGGCGTGCACCGCGCTGCGCAGCTGTCCCATGACGGCGGCGGCCCCGACGCTGTGCCCCTCGACGTCACCGATGACCAGCGCCACCCCCCGTCCGGTCCGGATCACGTCGTACCAGTCGCCCCCGATGGCCATGCCCTGGGTGCCCGGCAGATAGCGGCCGGTGGTGAGCAGCCCGTCGATGGCGGGCAGCCGGTGCGGCAGCAGTCCCTCCTGCAGCCCCCGCGCCACGGCGGACTCGGCGTCGTACAGCCGGGCCCGCTCCATCGCCTGCGCGGTCAGCCCGCCCAGCGCGGTCAGCGCGGTGCGCTCCTCGGGGGTGAACCGGTGCGGCGCGTTCCAGCCGAGGATGCAGGAGCCGACCGGATGGCCGGAGGCGATCAGCGGCAGGAACGCCCAGGCGCTCATCGAGTCCAGGAGGAGCTGGGGGTAGGCGTTGACCAGCGCCTCCGGCGACTCGAAGAAGAGCGGCAGCCGGGTGGTCAGGGCGTGCACACCGGGCAGGTTCGCGTTGAGCGGGACCCCTTCGAAACTGTCGAGGAAGTGCTCCTGGTAGCCGGACTCCCACAGCAGGTGCATCCGGCTGTCCCGGATCGTGTACAGGGCGATCTCCTGCGCGCCGAACGCGGGCAGGAGCTGCTCGGCGACGGCCAGGCAGACGTCCCGGACGGTGACGGCCTCGGTCAGCACACTGGCCATCTGCACGACGTGGTAGAGGGCTCCCGCGCGGGCCGTCGCGACCAGCTCGGGCGCCGCTGCCGCCTCTCCGCCCGGCGGGACCAGGGGCCGTCCCGGCTCGGCCCCGGCGGGGGCGCTGGTGCGGAAGACGCGGCCGGTCAGCCCGTGCACCCCGGGATAGAGCACGAACCCCAGCCAGACGCCGTCCGGGTCCTGCACCAGGTACGACACCGGCTCCTGAGACAGCATCGCCGCCCGGTAGCGGTCCTCGTACGCCGGATCGCGCAGCCAGGTGAGCACCTCCCACGGATAGTGGCCGAGCATGTGTTCCAGGTCGTAGCCCAGCAGTTCCTGGCAACGGCGGTTGGCGTAGACGACCCGGCCGTCCTGGTCCAGGGAGAACACCCCGTCGGGCAGCCGCTCGGCGGCCTCCGCCGCGGTGACCCCGCCGGCCGCGTCGACGAGGGCGCCCACCAGGAGCCGGGCGGTCCCCTCCACCCGTACGACGTGCCCCCACAGTTCGACCGGCCGGTAGCGGACCCGCCCGTCGTCCCCGGCCTGGTCCAGCACCCTGAAGTGCCGGCCCCTGATCTGCCCGGTGTCCGCCGCCTCCCGCCGGCCCGCCCGCAGTTCGTACAGGTCGTCGGGGGACACCCGGCCCTCGACCTCCGCCATGGTGCCGCCGAACTCCTCCCGGGCGACACCCAGCAGGGACAGCGCGTCGTCGTCCCCGGTCCACCGGTCGCCGTCCAGGTCCCACTCGACCATGCCGACCGACACGGCCCCGAGGGAGGGGGTGGGCAGCTTCACGCTGACCGGCTGGTCGTCGTAGTCGATGCCGTACGCGACGGCCTCCGCGCCCTCCCTGCCGGGCATCCGGCGGGCGAACTCGGTGAGGCGCTCCTCCATGTCCCGCCCCGCGTCGCGCAGCGCCGCCCGCACCACCCGTTCGTCCGGCGGCTCCCCGGCGGCCGACCGCAGGACGGACAGGACGCCCACGGGTTCGCCGTCGACGTGCACCGGGTGGAAGGCGGAACCGAACGAGTACGGCAGCGCGGCGGTGAACTGCGGGAAGCGCAGCATCATGGCCCGCTCGTCCGGCAGCCACAGGCTCTCGCTCCTGCGGTACGCCTCGGACATGGGCAGCGCGCCGCCCACGGGCACCCGCCACCAGGTCATCAGCAGCGACCGCGGAACGCCGGCCACCACGCACAGCACCAGCGAGCGCCGGTCCCGCGAGCGCAGGTACACCAGTCCGCCGTATCCACCGATGTCCTGG
>NZ_NCTE01000676.1 GCF_002114215.1 Streptomyces sp. 13-12-16
GGCGCTGCCGCCGGAGGGCGCCGCGTCACCGCGGGCCCGCTCCCAGGTGCGGCTCCTCGCGCCGCACGCGGCCGGCCTGCTGCACCGGTCCCACCGCCACGGCCTGGTGACGGCGGAATCCGTACGGATCGCGGCGCGCGTCGCACGACTGGTGTACGAGGCGGGGGACTGGACCGCCGCGCTGGCCCTGGCCTCCACCGCCGCGAGGACCGCCGCGGAGCACCTGGGGGACGAGCACCCGGCGACCATCGAGGCCCGGTCGGGCCAGGGGCCCGTCCTGTTCAGACTCGGCCGGTACGCCGAAGCCGCCGACCTCCTGCGGCCGGTCCACCGGGACGCGTTGCGCACGCTCGGCCCCCATGACGCGCGCACCCTGGACGCGGCCTACGAACTGCAGCGGGTGCTGCACCGCCTGGGCGACCTGGCACAAGCCCGTACGCTGCTGGAAACGGTCCTGGACGGTCGCCGCCACGCGCTCGGCGAGGACCACGTCGCCACCCTCAAGACCCGCTGCGAGATGCTGGAACTGCGCGCCGCGCAGAACGAGTTCGACCACTACGTGGCAGCGGCCGAGGAACTGGTGGAGGACTGCGAACGCCGTCTCGGCCCCGACCACCTGGTGACCGTGTGGGCGCGTGACGCACTGGCGCGGGGGCTCCTGCGCTCCGGCCGGGGCGCCGAGGCGGAGGTCCTCTTCCGCCGGGTGCTCGCCGGACAGCGGGCCGGGTACGGGGACGACCATCCGCTGGTCCTCGGGGTGCTCATCCAGCTCAGCCGCGCCCAGTACGCGCAGGGCAAGCGGGAGCAGGCCGCCGGCAGCGCACGCGAGGTGGCCGAGCAGCGGGCCGCGATCCTGGGCGAGGACCACCCCGAGACCGCCGCGGCCCGCGCCTGGTACGCCGAGGTCCGCGCGGAGCCGCCCGCACCGGGATGACACCGCGCCCGCGGACACGGGTGCGCTCGGCGTCCCGGGCGGTGCCGCTCGCGCCGGGGTGACACCGCGCCCGCGGACACGGGTGCGCTCGGCGTCCCGGACGGACCTGCTTCCGCCCGGGGAGTGACTTCTGACCGCCTCACCCCAGCAGCTTGCCGAACTCTTTCCTGTCGTGGGCGAGACGCTCGGCGTAGCCCGCGGAGAAGGCCGCCTGCTCGCCGGGGCTCATGGTGTCGCGGGGCAGGCGGGACGGCGGCAGGAGGTCCGGTACCTCGCGGTAGACGGTCACCGCGGCCTCCCAGTGTTCACCTCCTCGGCTCCTCGCCCGGACGAGGTGGGCCGACAAGCGGGACAGCTCCTCGTCCAGCAGTTGCGCCGGGACCTTCTTCGAGAGGAACTCCCCGGGCTCGGGAGGTGAACCCTCCGAAGTGGCGAGGAGCCGCAGCGTCCAGAGCGCGGCGAGCAGTCGTCCCGAAAGTGTGTGATCGCTCGGTGTCGCATCAGCCATGAGGAAGTCTGCCCCGGCGCCGGCCACCGTGACACCGGCGTCCGGCTACCAGATCGACTCGACCCACTCCGGGTGGTCGATGAACGGGTTGCGGTTGTGCTGGTAGGAGTCGTGGATGACCTCGTTGCGGTTCTCCTCGAACGCGCTCGGCGGGTCCTGCTCGTGCCACTGCTTCAGGACCGAGAGGCGGCCGTGGTACGGGTTGCTGCCGTTGGTGACGGAGTCGTTGGGCTCCAGGTCGGGCCAGCCGTCGGTGCCCTCGTAGCGGACGGCCATGTAGAGGATCATGCGGGCCACGTCGCCCTTGACCGCGTCGCGCGGCTCGAAGGAGTTCGAGTCGGTCAGGCTGCCGCCGCTGTCGGTGAACGAGCTGCCGCCGTCGTCGAAGTCCTTGTTGCCGCGGACGGAGTTGACCCGGACGTCCTCGGGGCGCAGGTGGTGCAGGTCGGTGCCGGGACCGGTGGAGGTGCCGAAGTCGCCGTGGGACTTGGCCCACACGTGCTCGCGGTTCCAGTCGCCCACGTCACCGCCGTTGAGGGACTTGCTGCGGGAGATGCCCGAGTACAGCAGGATCACGTTGTCGCTGTTGTTCGGGTCCTGGTCGGTGACCTTCAGGGCGTTCCAGACGGCCGAGTACGAGATCTTCGTCTGGTCGCTGATGATCGTGTGCAGGGAGTCCTTGAGCGCCGTGCCGGACTTGCCGATCGCGTCGGCGTAGTAGGTGTCGTCGTACGCGGTGGTCGCGGCGCCGGCGGAGGGAGCGTTCAGTGTCGGGGCGACGAGGCCGGCGAGGACGGCGGCCGTGGCGAGCGCCACCGCTTTCCGGCGCCGGCCTGCGGATATGCGGATCACGGGCATGGGGGGTATCCGATCTACGCGGGTTGACGTCTGAGTGATACCGCAGAGAGTGACATGAGCATGCGGTCCGGGGCGTGAAGGGAAGGTGGCGGTTGCGTGACGGGGCCCCGCCCTCCTCGCCGGTCCCCGCGTCCTCCCGTCGGCTCCTGCGGACGGGACGTCAGGTGCGCCGCTGGCATAGTGATCGCCACCCGCGCACCCGATCGACAGGAGGCAGTGACGTGGAGCTGGTCGGGGACCTCATCGGGGACCTGGAGGATCCGGAGCGGCGGGAGGCCGCCCGGGAGGCCCTGGTGTCGCTCGGGGCGGCGGCGGTGCCGTCCCTGCTGCGCGAGATGCTGGACGAGGACTCGCCGGTGGACCGGTTCCGGATCAAGCTGCTCCTGCACGCCATCGGACCCGCGGCCTACGACGACGTGCTGGCGGCCCTGGAGACGGTGCGGGACGAGGGGGCGCGGCGGCGGGTGAGCGCGGCGTTCAGCGGCCTGGGCGCCGTGGAACGTTACGTCGAGGCGCTGTCCCACCCCTCGGCGGCCGTCCGCGAGTCCGCCGCCTTCGGCATCCAGTCCGCGTGCTCGGTGGAGTTCGGCCGTACCCCCGCGTACCGGGGCGACATCGCTCCGGTGATCGAGGCGCTCGTCCCCCTGGTCGCCGACCCGGACCCGGACGTGGCCCAGCGCGCCCTGTGGGTGCTGCCGATGCTGGGGGACGCCGTCCTCGAACCGCTCCGGCGGGTACGGCGCGACGGGCCCGGAGCCCTGCGGGCGGGCGCCCTCGCGGCGCTGGCCTCGGCCGGCGGCGAGGAGGCCCTGTCCGAGCGGGACCGGGCGGCCGTCGCACGACTGATCCGCGTCAAGGCGATCGACGACCGGCCCGAACCCCTGGAGGCGTGCTCCGCCTCCTGGATGGCGGTTCCCGGCGGGGACCGGGAGGGGATCGCCGAGGTGCTGGGGCTGTCCGGCGAACGGCTCGTGACGTTCGCGCTGGGGTACAGCGTCGTCCTCCACGACAGCGACGACTGGCCCGACCCCCGCCGCGTGTACGTCACTCCCGAGGTGGACGGCTGGACGCTGGTCCTGGGGCCGTGGTGCAACCCCGTCCATCCGGAACGCGCCGACGAGGTGCTCGGCGCCCTCACCGCACTGAGCCGCCGGTACGGCCGGGCCCAGGCGTACCACTACGGCGAGCACGGCGGCGGATCCGGCTGGGCGCTGGCCGAGGAGGGGGCCGTGGTCCGCCGCTTCGACGCCTCCGCCCAGGGCGGCGGGCGGATCCCCGAGCTGGGCGAGCGGCTCCCCGAGGAGCTCGCGCTGCACGCCGAGTGGACGAGGGACGAGGAGGAGGCGGCCGACTGGGAGGACACCGCCCCGTACATGGCCCCGGACCTCGCGCTCCGGCTGGGCGCGACGAACCCCTTCGCCCTGGGCCCGGGGACCGCCGTCCGCGGCCGGGGCGTCGTGGCGCTCACGGCGCTCGCCGCCGAGCAGGGCGTGCCGGAGACGGGCGCGTACCGCATCTGAGCCGGCCGCCCGAATGTTGCGGAGGGATGAAATCCGCTTCCGGCGGTGTTGGTGCCTTCCGGTAGATCAGGACGATCGGAGGGCACCGCGTGACACCGCAACGGGGATGGGCACGGCGACTGGCCGCATACGCGTGGCGTCATCCCAAGGACGTGGTCCTCGCGCTGGGCTCCTCCCTCGGCGGCATGGCCGTCATGGCGCTGGTCCCGCTGATCACCAAGGTGATCATCGACGACGTCATCGGCGACAAGACGAAGGACATGACCACCTGGGCCGGCCTGCTCGTCGGGGCCGCGCTCGCCGTCTACGTCCTCACCTACGTCCGCCGCTACTACGGCGGCCGACTCGCCCTCGACGTCCAGCACGACCTGCGGACCGAGATGTACGGGACGATCACCCGGCTCGACGGCAGACGCCAGGACGAGCTGTCCACCGGGCAGGTCGTCGGACGCGCCACCAGCGACCTCCAGCTCATCCAGAGCCTGCTCTTCATGCTGCCGATGACCATCGGCAACCTCCTGCTGTTCCTGATCTCCCTCGTGATCATGGCGTGGCTGTCGCTGCCGCTCACCGCCGTCGCCCTCGCCGTCGCCCCCGCCCTGTGGTGGATCGCCAAGCGCAGCCGCACCCGGCTGCACCCCTCCACCTGGTACGCGCAGGCACAGGCGGGGGTCGTGGCCGGAGTGGTCGACGGCGCGGTCAGCGGCGTGCGCGTGGTGAAGGGCTTCGGGCAGGAGGAGCAGGAGACCGGCAAGCTGCGCGAGGTCGGACGGCGGCTGTTCGCCGGGCGGCTGCGCACCATCAGACTGAACTCCCGGTACACCCCGGCCCTCCAGGCCGTACCCGCCCTCGGCCAGGTGGCGATGCTGGCGCTCGGCGGCTGGCTCGCCGTACGCGGGCACATCACGCTCGGCACGTTCGTCGCCTTCTCCACCTACCTGGCCCAGCTCGTCGGCCCGGTCCGGATGCTCGCCATGGTCCTCACCGTCGGCCAGCAGGCCCGCGCCGGCACCGAACGCGTCCTGGAACTGATAGACACCGAGCCGTCCCTGACCGACGGCACCAGGGAACTGCCCGCCGACGCCCCGGCGACCGTCGAGTTCGACGACGTCTCCTTCGGCTACGACCCCGACCGGCCGGTCCTGGACGGTCTCTCCTTCGAGATCCGCCCCGGGGAGACCCTCGCCGTCGTCGGCGCCTCCGGCTCCGGCAAGTCCACCGTCTCCCTGCTCCTGCCGCGCTTCTACGACGTCACCCACGGCGCCGTCCTCGTCGGCGGACACGACGTGCGCGAGCTGACCACCGAGTCCCTGCGGGCCGCGATCGGGCTGGTCCCCGAGGACTCCTTCCTCTTCTCCGACACCGTCCGCGCCAACATCGCGTACGGCCGCCCGGACGCCACCGACGAACAGATCACCGCCGCCGCCCGCGCGGCCCGGGCCGACCGGTTCATCGACGAGCTGCCCGACGGCTACGACACCACCGTCGGCGAGCACGGCCTGACCCTCTCCGGCGGCCAGCGCCAGCGCGTCGCCCTGGCCCGCGCCATCCTCACCGACCCGCGCCTGCTGGTCCTGGACGACGCCACCTCCGCCGTGGACGCCCGCGTCGAGCACGAGATCCACGAGGCCCTGAAGGGGGTCATGCGGGGCCGTACGACGCTGCTGATAGCCCACCGCCGCTCCACCCTCAACCTCGCCGACCGCATCGCCGTCCTCGACGACGGCCGGCTCGCCGACATCGGCACCCACGACGAGCTCCAGCGGCGCTCCGCCCTCTACCGCAGGCTGCTCACCGACCCCGACGAGCTGGGCGCCGTCTCCCCGGGCCACACCCCGCCCGCCGGGCCGCGCGAGGAGGACACCTCGGTCCGCGCGGAGCTGGACGCCGAGTTCGACGCCGAGCGCGGGGTCACGCCCCGGCTGTGGACCGGTGACCGCGAGCCCAAGGACGCCGCGCTGGCCGGCACCCCGGCCACCCCGGAACTCCTCGCCCAGGTGGCGGCGCTGCCCCCGGCGGACGACGTCCCCGACGTCGACGAGGACCGGGCCGTCCGCCCGGAGGACTCCTACGGCCTGCGCCGCCTCCTGCGCGGCTTCCGCACCCCCCTCCTCATCAGCCTCGGCCTGGTCGCCGTGGACGCCGGGATGGGCCTGCTGCTGCCGGTGCTGATCCGGCACGGCATCGACCAGGGCGTCACGCAGGCCGCCCTCGGCGCGGTCTGGGCGGCCTCCCTGCTGGGCCTGCTCACCGTGATCGCCCAGTGGGCGGCGCAGATCGGCGAGACCCGGATGACCGGACGCACCGGCGAACGCGTCCTCTACGCACTGCGGCTGAAGATCTTCGCCCAGCTCCAGCGGCTCGGCCTGGACTACTACGAGCGCGAGCTGACCGGCCGGATCATGACCCGGATGACGACGGACGTCGACGCGCTGTCGACGTTCCTGCAGACGGGCCTGGTCACGGCGTTCGTCTCGGTGGTCACCTTCTTCGGCATCATGGCCGCCCTGCTGGTCCTCGACGTCGGACTCGCCCTCGTCGTCTTCGCCACCCTGCCCCCGCTGATCGTCGGCACGTACTTCTTCCGCCGGGCCAGCGTGAAGGCGTACGAGCTGGCGCGGGAGCGGGTGTCGGTGGTCAACGCCGATCTGCAGGAGTCGGTGGCGGGACTGCGGATCGTGCAGGCGTTCCGCCGCGAGCGGGACGGCGGACGCCGGTTCGCCGGACGCAGCGCCGACTACCGCGAGGCGCGCATACGGGGCCAGTGGCTGATCTCGGTGTACTTCCCGTTCGTGCAGTTCCTGTCCTCGATCGCCGCCGTGGCCGTGCTGGTCGTGGGCGGGGGCCGGGTCGACGACGGGACGCTGGCGATCGGCTCGCTGGTCGCCTACCTGCTCTACATCGACCTGTTCTTCGCGCCGGTGCAGCAGCTCTCCCAGGTCTTCGACGGCTACCAGCAGGCGTCCGTCTCACTGGGCCGCATCCAGGAGCTGCTGCGGGAGCCGGCCTCCACGGGGACCGCCGCGAAGCCGCTCGACGTGCCGTCCCTGCGCGGTGAGATCGCCTTCGAGGACGTGCGCTTCGCCTACGGGGACGGCGAGGAGGCCCTCGACGGCATCGACCTCACCATCCCGGCCGGGCAGACCGTCGCCTTCGTCGGCGAGACCGGCGCCGGGAAGTCCACCCTGGTCAAGCTGGTCGCCCGGTTCTACGACCCGACCGGCGGACGGGTCACCGTCGACGGCACGGACCTGAGGGACCTGGACATCACCGCCTACCGGCACCGGCTCGGGGTCGTACCGCAGGAGGCGTACCTCTTCCCCGGCACCGTCCGCGACGCCATCGCCTACGGCCGCCCGGACGCCTCCGACGCCGAGGTGGAGGCGGCGGCCCGCGCGGTCGGCGCGCACGAGATGATCGCCACGCTGGACGGCGGCTACCTCCACGAGGTCGCCGAACGCGGCCGCAACCTGTCCGCCGGACAGCGCCAGCTCATCGCGCTCGCCCGCGCCGAACTCGTCGACCCGGACGTGCTGCTGCTCGACGAGGCGACGGCCGCGCTCGACCTGGCGACCGAGGCGCAGGTCAACCAGGCGACCGACCGCCTGGCAGGACGCCGTACGACGCTGGTCGTCGCCCACCGCCTGACCACCGCCGCCCGTGCCGACCGGGTGGTCGTGATGGACCACGGCCGGGTCGTGGAGGACGGCACGCACGACGAACTGCTGCGGCTGGGCGGCAAGTACGCCGCGCTGTGGCGGACCTTCGTCGGGGAGGACGTGCCGGCGCCGGCGTGAGGAGCGGCCCCGCTCCCAGGGGGCGGGCGCGCGCAACCATCCGGCGTACGTCATGCGTCCGTACACGCGTACGCCGCCTGACGCGGCGGGCGCGGTACGGGAGGACGACTGTGGGCAGTGGAGCGATACGCCGGCGACTCGCGCCGGTCCTTGCGGTGCTGATCGCCTCGGGGCTGCTCGCCGTCGCCGCGCCCGAGGACGCGCACGCCGCCGCGTACTGCGCCGGGCGCAAGGTGCGCACGCTGCCGTTCTCCACCGGTTCGGTCGTCGTCTACAAGCGGGGCGGTTACGTCTGTGCCGTCACCCTCGCCAAGAAGCCCGGCACCAAACGGAAGATGTCGGTGAGCGTGCGGGCGCGCGGGGGCCGCCCGGTCGTCGACGAGGGCAACTTCAAGCACCACGCCGGACCGGTGACCGTGCACGCCGGCCGCCGCTGCGTATGGGTGAAGGGCAGTGTCGGCGGAGGGTCCGTCAGCTCCGGCTGGATCCTGTGCTGACCCGGCATCCGACCGAGGGTTATCCCTATGTCCCCTGGTGCTGCGGGGAGTTGGTCCAGTAGCTTCCGGCGCACATCTGTCTCACAGGGGAGTGCGCATGCGCAAGGCGCTCAGATGGCTGCTGGCGCTCACGGTGCTCATAGGCACACTGAGTACGGCCGGGGCGGCCACCGCCGCCGAGCCGGAGGCCACCGGCACCACTGACATCAAGGAGAGACTGCTCTCCGTTCCGGGCATGAGCCTGATCGAGGAGAAGCCGTACACCGGGTACCGCTTCTTCGTCCTCAACTACACCCAGCCGGTCGACCACCGCAGGCCCTCCAAGGGCACGTTCGAGCAGCGGATCACCGTGCTGCACAAGGACACCGCGCGGCCGACCGTCTTCTACACGGGCGGCTACAGCGTCTCCACGACGCCGCGGCGCGCCGAGCCGACCCAGATCGTGGACGGCAACCAGGTCTCCATGGAGTACCGCTTCTTCACCCCGTCCCGGCCCGAGCCGGCCGACTGGTCGAAGCTGGACATCTGGCAGGCCGCCAGCGACCAGCACCGCATCTTCGAGGCCCTGAAGAAGATCTACTCGGAGAACTGGATCTCCACCGGCGGCTCCAAGGGCGGCATGACCGCCACCTACTACGAGCGCTTCTACCCGCGTGACATGGACGGCGTGGTCGCCTACGTCGCCCCCAACGACGTGGTGAACAAGGAGGACTCGGCCTACGACCGCTTCTTCCGCACCGTCGGCACCAAGGAGTGCCACGACCGGCTGAACGCCGTGCAGCGCGAGGCGCTGGTGCGCCGGGCGCCGCTGGAGAAGAAGTACGAGGCGGTCGCCGCCGAGAACGGCTACACCTTCGACACCATCGGCAGCCTGGACCGGGCGTACGAGGCCGTCGTCCTCGACTACGTGTGGGGCTTCTGGCAGTACAGCACCCTCGCCGACTGCGCGGACATCCCGGCGGACGCGAAGAACGCCACCGACGACGAGATCTGGACCTCGATCGACACGATCTCCGGATTCTCGTTCTACACGGACCAGGGCCTGAGCCCGTACACGCCGTACTACTACCAGGCCGGTACGCAGCTCGGCGCGCCGACCATCCACTTCCCGCACATCGAGAAGAAGTACGTCCGCTACGGCTACCAGCCGCCGCGCAACTTCGTGCCCCGCTCGATCGACATGAGGTTCGAGCCGTGGGTCATGCGGGACGTCGACTCCTGGGTCCGCCACAACGCCCGGCAGATGCTGTTCGTGTACGGCGAGAACGACCCGTGGGGCGCCGAGCCGTTCCGTCTCGGCAAGGGCGCGCGTGACGCGTACGTGTTCACCGCGCCCGGCATGAACCACGGCGCGAACGTGGCCGGTCTGGTCGCCGAGGAGAAGGCGCTGGCCACGGCCCGCATCCTGGACTGGGCGGACGTCGCCCCGAGCACGGTGCGGGAGAACCCGGCGGCCGCGAAGCCGCTGGCGAAGTTCGACGCCGAGCTGGACAAGCGGAACGTCGAGCAGGAGCGGACGCTGCGCCCGTAACGGGGGCGGGGCGGCACTACACCGGGCGGGCGCAGCCCACCGGTGACGTGCCGCCGAGGCGGACGTAGAGGGCCGTGGACGCCGGGCACTCGGACCGGTCGTCCACGGCCTTCACCACTTTGAACTCCGGTTCCCGCTGCTCGCTGCCGTCGCACGCGGTCTCGCGGACCTTGCCGTCGCCCAGGTCGTAGACGCAGTCGCCGACGATGGTGCGCGGCCCGCCCCCGCCGCCCGGATCGCCGGGGTGCGGCGGCTGGAGGTGGCGCATGCAGGCGTAGCCGCGCGGCACCGCGCCGTCGCCGTCCTCGTCGAAGGAGGGGCGCTGCTCGCTGATGTGCAGCACGAAGTCGGTGGTGGCCGGGCAGCGCGGCCCGTCGCGCACGGTCCCGTCGTGGCGGGCGACCACCCGGGCCGCCGCCCGTTCGCTCGTGCAGGACACCTCGGTGAAGCTGGTCCGGCCGAAGGAGCTGCACTCGTCGATCGCGAGGAACACCGCCCCGTACCCGGACTGCCGGACCGGCGGCGCCGTACGCCGCTCGCCCGGCCCGCCGTCCTCCTCGGCGCCGCCCGGCGCGCCCTGACAGCCGGTGAGCAGCACCGCGA
>NZ_NCTE01000677.1:0-3559 GCF_002114215.1 Streptomyces sp. 13-12-16
CGGGCGTTCGGGCAGGGGCCGGCCGGGGGTGGCGGGCCCGTGGGTGCGGCTGGTTCTGCGGGTGCCTGCGCCCCGCCGGTGTACCCCGCTGCGGCCGTCGCGCCGGATGTGCGGCCGGCTGTGTATCCGTCGGCCGATCCGGGAACCGCGGTGCGCGGGGAGCGGGCCGCCCCGCCGCAGGAGGGACCGTCGGCCGGTCGGCCCTCGACGGGGTTCGCCCCGCCGGCGTAGGTGCCTTCGGGAGTCGCTGGTCAGTCGAGGACCGACGGTGGTGATTCGAGGTCCTCCAGTTCGATGCCGGGGGCCGCGAGGACCACGTCCCCGGCGAGGTGCACGGAGTGCTGCTCACCCGTGTCCAGGGCTGTGACCTGGTATTCGTCCACGGTCAGGGGGCCGTTGTCAGTGGCGTGTGCTTCTCTTTTCACCAGCGCCCAGGACTGGTCCAGGGTGCGCGGGGCGAGGACCGGGTCCGTGAAGGCGACGAGGCGTACGCGGGTGGCCGATGCCGAGGGGGTGAGGCGCAGGAGGCGGGCGGTGGCGACGAGAAAGGCGGGGGACGAGCCGGTGAAGGCGTGGGCGCGCACATTGCCTTCGGTGGCGTGGGTCCCGGTGGGGTCGGTGCGGACCCAGGTGACGCCGTCGAGGGCGGCGCCGCGGACCTGCCAGCTCGCGGCGTGGAGTTCGAGGCGGATGGGGCGGCCGAGTTCGTCGAGGGCGAGGTCGACCGAGCCCAGGTGATCGCCTGCGGGGGCGGTGAGCTGGGAGACGTAGCGCCAGCCGGAAGGGCCGGGGGCGCAGTGGAAGTGTTCTTCCGCGAGGGGGGTGTGATCGTGCGGATCGTGGAGCGAATAGCGGCCGCGGGGCATGGGGGTCCTGGGTCGTGACGGGCTGGGCCGGTCGCCGGTCCGCCAAAGGGGCAGGCCCCCGGCACGGGGGTGCGGGGGCCTGCCTCGGAGGACCTGCCGCCGGGGAGCGCGTCCGGTGCGCGGACGCGCTCGCCGCGGCGGGAGCGTGGGCTCAGTAGCGGTAGTGGTCCGACTTGAACGGGCCCTCGACCTGCACGCCGATGTACTCGGCCTGCTCCGGGCGGAGCGTGGTCAGCTTGACGCCGAGTGCGTCGAGGTGGAGGCGGGCGACCTTCTCGTCGAGGTGCTTGGGCAGCACGTAGACGCCGGTCGGGTACTCGTCGGGCTTGGTGAACAGCTCGATCTGGGCCAGCGTCTGGTCCGCGAAGGAGTTGGACATCACGAACGACGGGTGGCCGGTGGCGTTGCCCAGGTTCAGCAGGCGGCCCTCGGAGAGGACGATGATCTTCTTGCCGTCGGGGAAGGTCCAGGTGTGGACCTGCGGCTTGATCTCGTCCTTGACGATGCCGGGGACCTTGGCGAGGCCGGCCATGTCGATCTCGTTGTCGAAGTGGCCGATGTTGCCGACGATGGCCTGGTGCTTCATCTTGGCCATGTCGGCGGCCATGATGATGTCCTTGTTGCCGGTCGTGGTGACGAAGATGTCGGCCTTGTCGACGACCTCGTCGAGCGTCGTGACCTGGTAGCCGTCCATCGCGGCCTGCAGGGCGCAGATCGGGTCGATCTCGGTGACGATCACGCGGGCGCCCTGACCGCGCAGGGACTCCGCGCAGCCCTTGCCCACGTCGCCGTAGCCGAACACGACCGCGGTCTTGCCGCCGATCAGGGTGTCGGTGGCGCGGTTGATGCCGTCGACCAGGGAGTGGCGGCAGCCGTACTTGTTGTCGAACTTCGACTTGGTGACGGCGTCGTTGACGTTGATCGCCGGGAACAGGAGGGTGCCCTCGCGCTGCATCTCGTACAGGCGGTGGACGCCGGTCGTGGTCTCCTCGGTGACACCGCGGATCTCGGAGGCGAGCTGGGTCCACTTCTGCGGGCTCTCGCCCAGGGTGCGGTTGAGCAGCTCGAGGATGACGCGGTGCTCGTCGGACTCGGCGGTGTCGGGCGAGGGGGCCTTGCCGTCCTTCTCGTACTCGACGCCCTTGTGGACGAGGAGGGTGGCGTCACCGCCGTCGTCGAGGATCATGTTGGGGCCGCCGGTGGGGCTGTCCGGCCAGGTCAGCGCCTGCTCCGTGCACCACCAGTACTCCTCCAGGGTCTCGCCCTTCCAGGCGAAGACGGGGACGCCCTGCGGGTTGTCGGGCGTACCGTTCGGGCCGACGGCGATGGCGGCCGCGGCGTGGTCCTGGGTGGAGAAGATGTTGCAGGACGCCCAGCGGACCCGGGCGCCGAGGGCGACCAGGGTCTCGATGAGGACGGCGGTCTGCACGGTCATGTGCAGGGAGCCGGTGACGCGGGCGCCGGCCAGGGGCTGGGCGTCGGCGTACTCCTTGCGGATCGCCATCAGGCCGGGCATCTCGTGCTCGGCGAGGGTGATCTCCTTGCGGCCGAACTCGGCCAGGGAGAGGTCTGCGACCTTGAAGTCCTGTCGGTTGTCGACAGTCGTCATTGCGAGCTGCTCCTCGGGGTGTGGGTCGAGGTGGGTACGGCTGGTCTGCGCGGCGGCGGACACAGGGGTGCCCTGAGGAGGACACAGGCATGCCCGCGTGTGCGCAGCGCAGTCCGTCGGAGGCCCTCTCTCCCTCGGCCGGTCCGCGGTGGGACCGCCCGACCGCCATCAGCAGCGACGTCTGGCTCCGTCCCAAGCTACACCGCCGGGCCCGGCCGACCCCAGTCCGCCCGCGTACACATCAGGCCGATCTGGCGGGCGCCCCGCACCAGTCCCCCGGCGGCCGTCGCCGGGCGGGCCGCTAGCCTCACCCCGCGCGGGTGGTCCGTGCGGGGAGGGGTCCGGGCGTGGGCACGGGGCGGGGAATGCTGGTCACGGGGTGGGTGATGCTCGCGGCGGGACTGCTGTCGGTGGTGGCGTCCCTGGGGGCGCTGCGGCTGAACTACGGGATGGCCGATGTGCGGGGCGGGAGCATGGCGCCGACGTACCGGCTCGGTGACGACGTCTTCTACGCACGCGTGGACGGGGACGAGGTGCGGCGCGGCGACGTGGTGCTGTTCTCGGCGCCCGACCGCTATCCGGGAGGCGGCCTCGTCGTGCAGCGGGTCATCGGGGTGGGCGGTGACCGGATCGTGTGCTGCGGGGGCGAGGGGTCCGCGCGGCGGCTCACGGTGAACGGCAGGGCGTTCGAGGAGCCGTACGTCAAGGACGGGGACGCCAACGGCCCCTTTCCGCAGCGGTACGACGTCCGGGTGCCGCAGGGGCGGCTGTTCCTGCTGGGCGACCACCGTCTGAACTCGCGGGACTCCCGCTTCTTCGCCGACGACCACGGCGGCACGGTGCCCGTGGAGGCGGTGCGGGGCCGGGTGACGGAGGACCGCCTGGGTGTGGTGCTGCTCGCCGGGGCCACGCTGTTCGGGCTGCTGCTGGCGATCGCGGGCCTGATCTGTGCGCTCGCGGGGCGGACCAGGCGGCACCGGCCGGCGGAGTTCGACACGGAGCTGTGGCCCTCGCACTTCTGAGGCGCGGGGCCGCCCCGGACGACGGAGGGGCCCGCCACTGTGATGTGGCGGGCCCCCCCCTC
>NZ_NCTE01000677.1:3728-6438 GCF_002114215.1 Streptomyces sp. 13-12-16
GGGTGGCCTCGGGGTCGGCTCCCTTGGCGGCCTCGGTCTCGCTGTAGATGTCGGGCTCGAGGTAGATCACGCGGGCGATCGGGACGGCCTCGCGGATGCGGGACTCGGCGGCGTCGATGGCGGAGGCGATCTCGGTGGCCGTGTCGTCGTGCCGGACGGCGATCTTCGCGGCGACCAGCAGCTCCTCGGGACCGATGTGGAGGGTGCGCATGTGGATGATGCGGGTGACGGTGTCGCCGTCGACGACGGCGGCCTCGATCTTCCGGGTCGCCTCGGGGCCCGCGGCCTCACCGAGCAGCAGCGACTTCGTCTCGACGGCGAGGATCAGGGCGATCAGGATGAGCAGGACGCCGATGCAGAGGGTGCCGATGCCGTCCCAGACGCTGTCGCCGGTGGCCAGGGCCATGCCGACACCGCCGAGGGCGAGGATCAGGCCCACCAGTGCGCCGAGGTCCTCCAGGAGGACGACCGGCAGCTCGGGTGCCTTGGCGTGGCGGACGAACTCCTTCCAGGAGCGCCCGCCGCGCAGGGTGTTGGACTCCTTGATGGCGGTGCGGAAGGAGAAGGTCTCGGCGATGATCGCGAAGACGAGGACGCCGACCGGCCAGTACCAGTGCTCCAGCTCGTGCGGGTGCTTGATCTTCTCGTAGCCCTCGTAGAGGGCGAACATGCCGCCGACCGAGAAGAGCACGATGGAGACGAGGAAGGCGTAGATGTAGCGCTCGCGGCCGTAGCCGAAGGGGTGCTGCGGGGTCGCCTGGCGCTGGGCCCTCTTGCCGCCCACCAGCAGCAGCCCCTGGTTGCCGGAGTCGGCGAGCGAGTGCACGGACTCGGCGAGCATCGACGAGGAGCCGCTGAAGAGGAACGCCACGAACTTCGCTACCGCGATAGCGAGGTTGGCGGCGAGTGCCGCCACGATCGCCTTGGTGCCGCCTGACGCGCTCATGTGTTCGCGTTGTCCCTTCGTACGCCGTGTGGGGCCCGGGCAGGCGTGTGCGTACGCCGCCCGGGACTCTGTCCGTCCTTTGACGGTGGGCCATTGTTGCAGCCCGGCTCGGCGACGGCGTGTCAGGTCGCCGTCACGGGACGATCAGGCGACGACGGTGGCCCTGAACAGGGTTCCGGCACCGGACACTTCGACCTCTTCACCCGAAGGGACGAAAACGGATGCGCCCGGGGTCAGGTCGTGCTCGCCCGTCCGTACGGAGCCGGCGGTGCAGAGCAGGATCTGCGGGGTGGTCAGGGTGAGGTCGTGGGTGGCGCCGCCCGCGGGGAGGACGTAGCGGGAGAGGCGGAACTCGTCGATGGGGGTCTCGTAGACCTCCTCGCCGTCCGGGCCCGCCTCGGGGCGCAGCACGCCGGGGTCGCCGGCCTCGAAGCGGACGATGCGCAGGAGTTCGGGGACGTCGACGTGCTTGGGGGTGAGGCCGCAGCGCAGGACGTTGTCGGAGTTGGCCATGATCTCGACGCCGAGGCCGTCGAGGTAGGCGTGCGGGACGCCGGCGCCGAGGAAGAGGGCCTCGCCGGGCTGGAGGCGGACGTGGTTGAGGAGCATCGCGGCGAGGACGCCGGGGTCGCCCGGGTAGTGGTGGGCGATGTCGGCGTACGGGGCGTAGTCGCCGCCGAGGCGGTCGCAGGCAGCGGCGGTCTCCGTGACGGTGCGGGTCATCTCCTCGGGGTCTGCGGTGAGGATCG
This sequence comes from Streptomyces sp. 13-12-16, assembly GCF_002114215.1. Classification (GTDB taxonomy): domain Bacteria; phylum Actinomycetota; class Actinomycetes; order Streptomycetales; family Streptomycetaceae; genus Streptomyces. The sequence goes on from NZ_NCTE01000677.1 coordinate 5,424, forward strand.
CGGTGAGGACCTCGCGCAGGGCCGCCTCTTCGGGTTGGGCGTGCAGCAGGTCGACGTACGGCTTGAGGGAGTCGACGCCGAGGCCGTCGAGGAGCGCGGCGGCGCGCCGCGGGTCGCGGAAACCGCACAGTCCGTCGAACTCGGTCAGGGCGCAGATCAGTTCGGGCTTGTGGTTGGCGTCCTTGTAGTTGCGGTGCGGGGCGGTCACGGGGACGCCGCGGCGCTCCTCGTCCGCGTGGCCCTCCTTCGCCTGCGTCAGGTCGGGGTGGACCTGGAGGGAGAGCGGGGCTCCGGCGGCGAGGAGTTTGAGCAGGAAGGGCAGGCGGGGGCCGAACCTGGCGACCGAGTCCGGGCCGAGTTCCCGCTCCGGGTCGGCGTCGATGACCTCGACGAGGGTGCCCCGACCGGTGCGCGAGGGTGCGCCGGGGTGGGCGCCCATCCACATCTCCGCCTGCGGCTCGCCGGTCGGTTCTGTGCCGAGCAGTCGCGGGAGGGCGGTGGTGGAACCCCAGGCGTAGGGGCGGACGGTGTTGTCGAGGCGGTCCATGAGGTTCTCTGCGTTCCTTCTGCCGGTTCTCGTGCGGGCGCGCGGTGTCGTGCGTGTCGTGCGTCCGCGCGGAGGGAGGGTCTCAGGGGGTCCCGGGCATGATCAGGCTCCTGAGGCGAGCGCCAGGTAAACGGCGGCGAAATCCGTGACGGCGATCAGTTCCGCGAGGGTCTCCAGTTCGCCGCCCGCCTCCGGTTCCAGTTCGCTGATCGGCGTGTCGTGGGTGAGCGCCAGGTCACGGGCGGCGGGGGCGGCGGTGAGGCCGCCGATGGGACGGTCGCGGAGCAGCACCACGCGCGCGTGCAGGGCGGGTGCTTCCTCCACGCGGTCGCGGAAGAAGTCGTCCGGGTCCGCGCCGGCGGCGAGCCGGCCGGCCAGCAGGGCACTGTGCGCGGCGAGCGCCTCGGGCAGTTCGGCGACGACGGCGGGGGTGCCGGACAGTTCGGCGAGCGCGGCGGCGAAGCGACG
>NZ_NCTE01000678.1 GCF_002114215.1 Streptomyces sp. 13-12-16
GGGGCCGACCGCCGTGCCCGGCGCCGGCCGAAGCCGTCCGGCGCGGCGGCGGCCGTCCCGGTCTCAGGTGGTGCCGGGCAGCAGCGACGGATCGGTGGCCACGTCGCGCAGACGGTTCCTGATGGCCGTGGCGGCCCGGTCGTAGGAGACGTACTCGTCGTACAGGACGGACTCGGCGTTGGCCATCTCGAGCAGGGCGACGATCTCGAAGACGAGCTGCGGTACGTCGGTGTCCTTCTCGATCCCGCCCGCTTCCTGTGCCTCGCGGACGGTCTGCTCGAGGTAGGAGAACCAGTTGGCGCGGGCGGCGGTGAGGGCGTCGTGGACCTTGCCCTCGCGGGCGTCGTACTCGGCGATGACGGAGTAGAAGAAGCAGCCGCCCGGGAAGACGCGCTCGCGGGAGTAGGTGAGCCAGGCGGCACACACCGTCCACAGACGGCCGATCCCCGGCGGTACGTCGCGGGCCGGCTGGACGACGTGCTCCAGGTAGACCTCGATGGCCGCCCGGATGGTGGCGAGCTGCAGGTCCTCCTTGGATCCGAACACGGCGAACACGCCACTCTTGCTGAGCTTCAGCTCGTTCGCGAGGCGCCCCAGCGACAGCCCTTCCAGGCCCTCGACGGACGCGATGTCCACAGCGCGTCCGAGAATCAGCCGGCGGGTCTGGTTCCCGCGCGCGATCCGCCCGTCGACGCGCGGCTGCGTGGCGCCCATGTCTACCTGCTTCCTCGGGCCGGCCCCTGGTGCGATGAGGTTGCCCGAGTGTAGCAAATAAGTGGACGATCGTGCGGTCACTATGTCGCGAAGGCGAACACGGGGTCACTCGGCCGAGGCCGTCTCCCTGCCCGCGGCGCCGGACCGGCTCGCCCCCTCCGCGACGAACTCCAGGACCGTGCGCACGACTTCGGGGTCACCGAGGATACGCCGGTGCCCCAGGCCGGTCGTGGCGACCAGACGGGCCCGCGCGTCGAACGCGCCGGCCAGTCGCCGTCCCTGCGCCACACCGATCCGCGTGTCGTCCTCGTCGTGGATGACCAGGAGCGGCGCGTTCACCTCGCCGGTCGTGTGGGTCACGGAGAAGGGCATCCGGTCGGCCGGCGCGTCGGGGAAGAGTTCCGCCCCGATCCGCTCGTACAACTGGCCCTTCAGCCGGGAGTTCAGCCGCAGTTCGGAGCAGAACTCGTCCACCAGGTAGGAGAAGTCGCACACACCGCCGATGGTGACGATCCGCTCCGCCTTCACCCCTTGCCGCAGCGCGAAGAAGGACCCGAGCGCGCCCAGGGAGTGCGCCACCAGCGCCTCGAACGTCCCGTACTCGTCGTGGAGCGCGGCGATGACGTCCCGGTACTCGAGGATCGTGGTGCTCCGGCCGGTGGCGTCACCGTGGCCCGGCGCGTCGAACGTGACGACCGAGTACCCCCGGTCGAGCAGCCCCGGGACGAAGTCGGACAGGCGGGATCCGCGCGACTGCCAGCCGTGCACCAGCAGGACGGGACGCGTGCCGTCGCCCCACCGGTAGGTCACCGCCTGCTTGTCGCCGACCCGGATGCGTCCGGTCCGCGCCCGCTCGGCCAGCGCGCGCTCGGCGGTCCGCATACGGCTGCGGACGAGCGGCCTGTGGAACAGGGCGAACGCGCTCGCTCCCGCCAGCCGTCCCGAGGCACGGGAGAGTCCGTTGAGGGTGATGCTCGCCAGGGCCTCGGTGGGCTGCATACCGGCCGCTCCTCGCTCGACGCCAGAGGCCGATACATTAGCACGAACGACCGTGCAGTTTGTTGTTCGTTCAGTGGAGGAACTCGCCATGCCGACCGCCGTCCGGTTCGCGCCCTGGAAGCCCGGTCCGGCCGGACGCCCCGCCGACGGGGACGGCGAGGTCGTCGTGAGCGTCACCGAATTCACCCCGCACCGGCCCTGGGCGGCGGCCTGCGTCCACGTCGCGGGGCTCGCCCTGCGACGCACCTGGCAGGACGTCGACGGGGCGATCGGCCTGTGGCTGTGGACCACGACGGATCTGCCGCGTCCGCGCTCCGGCTCGGTCTCCGTGTGGCGCGACGAGAAGGATCTGCTGGGCTTCGTCACCCGGCCCGATCACCGCCGCGTCGTACGCGCGTACCGCCATCGCGGTGCCATGCGGTCGACGGCATGGCGGACAGGACACTTCGACCCGGACGCCACACAGGAGACCGCCCGCCCGCTCCTCACGGGACGTACACCGTGGCCACGGCCGGCCGGAACCCGTCCGTGACCGGCCGACGGGTCACCCCCGCACACGCGCGGACGCCTGAGCCGGCCCCCGGCG
>NZ_NCTE01000679.1 GCF_002114215.1 Streptomyces sp. 13-12-16
GTCGGGCTCCTCGTCCATGCCGTAGGCGATCTCCAGGGAGCCGCCGCCGATGTCGATGACGAGCAGTTTCCCGGCCGACCAGCCGAACCAGCGGCGGGCGGCGAGGAAGGTGAGCCGGGCCTCCTCGTCGCCGCTGAGCACCTGCAGTTCGACCCCGGTCTCCTCGCGCACGCGCGTGAGGACGTCGTCGGCGTTGCCGGCGTCGCGCACCGCGGAGGTCGCGAACGGCAGCAGCTCCTCGACGCCCTTGTCCTCGGCGGCCTGGAGCGCCTCGTGGACGACCGCGACCAGCCTGTCGACGCCGTCGGCGCCGACGGCCCCGTCGTCGTCGAGGAGTTGGGCGAGGCGCAGTTCCGCCTTGTGCGAGTGCGCGGGCAGCGGGCGCGCGCCGGGGTGCGCGTCCACCACCAGCAGATGCACCGTGTTCGAACCCACGTCGAGGACACCGAGTCTCATGTACGGAACGCTACTGCCCGCCGCGCGGTGTGATGCCTCTTCCGTAGAGGCCGAGCCGGTCCCGGCGGGGAGCGCGGGCGACTTACCCTGGACGGGTGCCAAAGACGAAAAAGGCGAAGGACGAAAAGACGGACAAGAAGGCCAAGAAGGACAAGAAGGCCGGACTGGCCGAGGGTTCTTCGCGGGCGACAGCACCGCGGGCGCCGGGAACGGCGCCGGTGGACGACGAGAAGGGGCTCGACTTCGCCCGCGCGTGGGTGGAGTTTCCCGATCCGGCGGACGACGAGCAGGTCTTCCGCTGCGATCTGACATGGCTGACCTCTCGCTGGAACTGCATCTTCGGCAGCGGCTGCCAGGGCATCCAGGCGGGCCGCGCGGACGACGGCTGCTGCACCCTGGGTGCCCACTTCTCGGACGAGGACGACGAGAAGCGGGTCGCCGGTCACGTGGCGAGGCTCACTCCGGACATCTGGCAGCACCACGCGGAGGGCACGAGGAACGGCTGGGTCTCGGAGGACGAGGACGGCGACCGTCAGACCCGCCCGTTCCAGGGCTCCTGCATCTTCCAGAACCGGCCGGGCTTCGCGGGCGGCATGGGCTGCTCGCTGCACATCCTCGCCCTGAAGGAGGGCCGGGAGCCGCTGGAGACCAAGCCGGACGTGTGCTGGCAGCTTCCCGTCCGGCGGACCTACGACTGGATCGACCGGCCCGACGACACGCGCGTGCTGCAGGTGTCGATCGGTGAGTACGACCGCCGGGGCTGGGGACCGGGCGGCCACGACCTGCACTGGTGGTGCACCTCGGCCACCTCGGCGCACGGCGCCGGGGACCCGGTGTACGTCTCCTACCGCGCGGAGCTGACCGAGCTGATGGGCAAGGCGGGCTACGACCGTCTGGTCGAGCTGTGCGAGGAACGGCTGGCCTCGCAGCTGCCCCTGCTGGCCCCGCATCCGGCGGACCCCGCCCGGCACCCCCGGTGACCTGAGCCGGGGATTCCCCGGTGGGTCGCCGGCCGCCCGGTCGGTGCAGCCCGTGCCTGCCGGCAGGCACGGGCTGCTCGGATCGGACGTCGTGCCCGGCAGAGGGATTCCGGCCCGGGGCGCCAGGACGCCCCTAGGAGGACGTGGCCGGGCCCGTGGCGGGCGGCGGCGAGTCCTCCTCCGGGCCGGTCGCCACCGGAGTGGAGGGCGTGGGTCCGGTGGGTGTCGGGCCGCCCGTCGTGGGGTCCGGGCCGGGTGAGGACGGCGGGTCGCCCGGTGTGGGCCGGGAGGGCGCCGGTGTCGTGGGCGTCGGCTCCGGACCGGGCGACGACGGAGGCGGGGCGCTCGGCGTG
>NZ_NCTE01000680.1 GCF_002114215.1 Streptomyces sp. 13-12-16
GTCACCCCGTCCGCCGGGGTGCGCCAGCCGGCCTCGGTGAGGCGGGCGTGCAGGGCGTCCACGAGCAGGGGGTGCGGGCCGAGCGGCGCGGCCACGCGCGCGTGCAGCCGTGCCCCGGCGGCCATCTCGGGGATGTCCCGCTTGACGTGGTAGCCCCGGCTGAGCAGCAGCGGTACGAGGACGGCGGCGCCGGTGCCGTGCGCGTCCAGCTCGGCGAGGGTGTCGGGGAGCAGGGGCGCGTTCAGCTCGATGTGGCCCAGGTGCACGGGCAGGCCCGGCCGCAGTGCGCGGACGCGGTCCAGGAGCTGCCGTACGGTGCTCAGCGCGCGCGGGTCGCGGCTGCCGTGGGCCACGACGACGAGGGCGGGAGGGTTCGTGGTGTACGTCGTCATGCACCGATGGTGGACGCGGCACGTTGCCTTCCCGTTGCGCGGGCGTGACGGGTGTTTTCCCGCGGTTCACCATGTGGACGGCGGCGGGTGTGAGGCGGTTCGGCCCGGGGGTTCGCGCCGACCGTGAAGCCGGTCACAGTGCGTGACGTGAACCGGAAGGCTCGGCGAGGCGTCTCTCACGGTCGAGGACCGACCGGGGAGGGCCCGTCCGATGCGCCGTTTCGAAGTCCGCCGTCCGCGTCTGCCGCGTACCCGTACGGGGCGGCGGCGGCTGGTGCGGGCGGTGGTGACGGTGTGCGTGCTGGCGCTGCTGCCGGCGACCTGGCTGCGCGTGACGACGGACGACCGGCTGCGCACCACCGCCGACGTGCCGCGCACCGACGTCGCCGTGGTCTTCGGCGCGGGCCTGTGGGACGGGGAGCCCTCGCCGTATCTCGCGCACCGGCTGGACGCGGCGGTGGAGCTGTACCGCGCGGGGCGGATCGAGGTGGTCCTGGTCACCGGCGACAACAGCCGCGAGGAGTACGACGAGCCGGACGCGATGCGCGCCTACCTCACCCGGCACGGCGTCCCCGGCACGCGGATCGTCAGCGACTACGCGGGCTTCGACACCTGGGACTCCTGCGTCCGCGCGAAGAAGGTCTTCGGCGTGGACCGCGCGGTGCTGATCAGCCAGGGCTTCCACATCCGCCGCGCGGTGGCCCTGTGCGAGACGGCCGGCGTCACCTCGTACGGCATCGGCGTGGACGACCGCCACGACGTCACCTGGTACTACGGAACCGTCCGGGAACTGTTCGCGGCGGGCAAGGCGGCACTGGACGCCGCCTTCCGCCCGGACCCGCGCTTCCTCGGGCCGAGGGAGCCGGGGGTGGGGCGGGCGCTCGAGGAGGCGTCCGCGCGGAGCGCCGGGTGAACCCCTCACCGCGGGGTACGGCCGGCGGGGAGGTCGCCGTACCCGGCGTGTAACAACGGCCGGTGCGGTGCGTAACACCGGGGACGCAGCCTGGTCGCATGCGAGACACCGTGACGCCCACGCACTGCCCCTACTGCGCCCTGCAGTGCGGGATGAATCTGACGCCGGCCCCCGACGGGAGAGCCGTCGAGGTGAGTGAGCGCGCGGACTTCCCGGTGAACCGGGGGGCGCTGTGCGGGAAGGGGCGCACGGCGCCCGCCGTGCTGTCGTCGAGCGTGCGGCTGACCTCGCCGCTGGTGCGGTCCGAGGGGGGCGCGCTGGTGCCGGCCTCCTGGGAGGAGGCGCTGGCGCGGGTCGCCGGGGGGCTCGGGCGGACGCGTGCGGAGTACGGGGCGGACGCGGTCGGGGTGTTCGGCGGGGGCGGGCTGACCAACGAGAAGGCGTACAGCCTGGGGAAGTTCGCCCGGGTGGTGCTGGGGACCTCCCAGATCGACTACAACGGACGGTTCTGCATGTCGTCGGCCGCGGCGGCGGGCGGCAGGGCGTTCGGTCTCGACCGCGGGCTGCCGTTCCCGCTGGAGGACGTCCCGAGGACCGGCTGCGTGATCCTGGTCGGGTCGAACCCGGCGGAGACCATGCCGCCGTCGCTGCGGTACTTCACCGAGCTGAGGGAGAACGGCGGCACGCTGATCGTCGTGGACCCGCGCCGCACGAAGACCGCCGAGCAGGCCGATCTGCACCTGGCGCCGCGTCCCGGCACCGATCTCGCGCTGGCGCTGGGTCTGCTGCACCTGGTCGTCGCCGAGGGGCGCACCGACGAGGCGTACATCCGGGAGCGCACCAGCGGCTGGGAGGAGACCCGGGCCGCCGCGATGGCGCACTGGCCGGAGTACGTGGAGCGCATCACCGGCGTGCCCGTCCCCGAACTGCGGGAGGCCGTACGGATGTTCTGCGAGCCGGAGGCCGCGATGGTGCTCACCGCGCGCGGACCCGAGCAGCAGTCCAAGGGCACGGACACGGTGGGCGCGTGGATCAACCTGTGCCTGGCGACGGGGCGGGCGGGCCGGCCGCTGTCCGGGTACGGGTGCCTGACCGGGCAGGGCAACGGACAGGGCGGGCGTGAACACGGCCAGAAGGCCGACCAGTTGCCCGGCTACCGCAAGCTGACGGATCCGGCGGCACGGGCGCACGTCGCCGAGGTGTGGGGCGTGGACCCCGACTCGCTGCCGGGGCCGGGGCGCAGTGCGTACGAGCTGCTGGACGCGCTCGGTACGGACATCCGCTCGCTGCTGCTGATGGGCTCCAACCCGGTGGTGTCGGCACCGCGCGCCGCGCACGTCGAGGAGCGGATCCGCTCACTGGACTTCCTGGCGGTGTGCGACGTGGTGCTGTCGGAGACGGCCGCGCTCGCCGATGTCGTCCTGCCGGTGACGCAGTGGGCGGAGGAGACGGGGACGACGACGAACCTGGAGGGCAGGGTGCTGCTGCGGCGGCGCGCGATCACGCCGCCGGAGGGCGTCCGCAGCGACCTGGAGGTCATGCACGAGCTGGCCGCGCGGCTGGGCGGCGACCGGAACCTGGAGAAGGGCTTCCCGACCGACCCCGAGGAGGTCTTCGAGGAGCTGCGCCGGGCCAGCGCGGGCGGGCCCGCGGACTACTCGGGGATCACCTACCGGAGGCTGGCGGAGGAGAACGGCGTGTTCTGGCCGTGCCCGGCACCGACGGACGGCCCGCTGGACGCGGGCGGACCCGGAACCGGCACGGAGACCGGGACCGGGGTCGGCACCGGGGCCGGGGCCGGGGCCGATCCTCGCGGTGCCGACGGCACCGGCCGGCCCGGCACCGCCGACGGC
>NZ_NCTE01000681.1 GCF_002114215.1 Streptomyces sp. 13-12-16
GTTTTGCACGAGTACGCACCTGTATGCACCCTCACCGGACGGCGGGCAACCGCTCGGGCCGGGACGGGTGAGGCGGCCCGGGCGGCCACGGGCCGCGAGAACCGGCCGACGGCGGGTCCGAGGCCCCCGCCCGGACCGGTCCCCGGGCGCTCACGGATCGGCCGGACATCGGGCCGGCGCCGGGCGGAGTCACCCACGGGACGACCCGCGAACCGGACCCGGTGACGACTCTCACACTCCCCCACCCCCTGCGTGAGGGCATACAAAACGGACTATGCACACCATGTATAGACGATGTGTACAGTCCGGCCATGCCTTCTTCGACCAGGAAGACGAAAAGACCGGGGACCGCGTTCCGGACGATCGCGGCCGTGATCGCGGCCACGGCTCTGACATCGGCACTGAGCGGCTGTACGCGGCTGGAGACGACCGCCCCCAGCGCCGTCCGCGCCACCGACGTCCAGGCCCGTTTCGGCACCGTCGACTGCCGCGAGGTCAAGTGCATCGCGCTCACCTTCGACGCGGGACCCAGCGAGCACTCCGCCCGGCTGCTGGACATCCTGAAGGAGGAACAGGTCCCGGCGACCTTCTTCCTGCTGGGCAGGCGGCACATCGAGCGGTACCCGGAGCTGGTCCGGCGGATGGCCGACGAGGGGCACGAGGTGGCCAACCACACCTGGACCCACCGCCGTCTGACGGACCTGGAACCGGACGAGGTACGCGAGGAACTCGAGCGCCCCAACGAGGAGATAGAACGCCTCACCGGCCGCCGTCCCACCCTGATGCGCCCGCCGCAGGGCCGCACCGACGACACGGTGCACGACATCAGCCGCGAGCTGGGCCTGTCGGAGGTGCTGTGGAGCGTCACCGCGAAGGACTACGCGACCACCGACTCCGACCTCATCACCCGCCGCGTCCTCGCCGACGCCTCACGCGACGGCGTCATCCTGCTCCACGACCTCTACGACGGCACGGTCCCGGCCGTCCCCGGCATCATCACCGAGCTGAAGAAGCGGGGCTACGTGTTCGTCACGGTCCCCCAGCTCCTCGCCCCGGGGAAGGCGGAGCCCGGCGAGGTGTACCGGTAGTACCGGGATCCCGGGACTGGGCCGGGCGGGTGACCCGTACCCGGACTCGCCGACGGGCGGGCCGGATTCCCTAGGATCGCCCCGTGGCCACCTTCCAGCTCCAGCGCACGGCACCCCTGTCCCCCGACGAGGCCTGGCGCCGACTCACGACGTGGCCCCGCCACGGGGAGGCGGTCCCGTTGACCCGGATGACGGTGGCCACCGCCCCGCCCACCGGCGAGGGCACGAGGATCATCGCCCGCACGGGCCTCGGCCCGCTCTCCTTCGACGACCCGATGGACGTGACGGTGTGGCGGCCCCCGGCGGACGGCTCCCCGGGGTTCTGCCGCCTGGAGAAGCGCGGCCGGGTCGTCACCGGCTGGGCGGAGATCGAGGTACGGCCGGGGCCGGGCGGCCGGGCGCGGGTGGTGTGGCGGGAGGACATCGGCGTCCGCTTCCTGCCCTCCGCCTTCGAGGCGGTACTGGCACGGGCGGGCCGCCGGGTGTTCGGACGGGCGGTGAACCGGCTGCTGCGGCAGGCCTGACGGCTCCGGGGCGCTCAGGCCACCGACCCGATCCGGCCCGCCGGTCCGGGCCCGCCGTCGTGGTGGATCGGGGTGTGGGCCCCGGTGAGGGACACGCCGCTGCCGCCGCGCCGGTCGGCGACGATCTCCGCCGCGATGGACAGCGCCGTCTCCTCCGGGGTGCGGGCGCCCAGGTCCAGGCCGATCGGTGACCTGAGGCGGGCCAGTTCGAGGTCGCTCACCCCGACGTCGCGCAGGCGCGCGGCGCGGTCCAGGTGGGTGCGACGGGAGCCCATGGCGCCGACGTACGCCACCGGCAGCCGCAGCGCCAGCTTCAGCAGCGGTACGTCGAACTTCGCGTCGTGGGTCAGGACGCACAGCACCGTGCGGGCGTCGACGGACGTGCGCTCCAGGTACGTGTGCGGCCACTCGACGACGATCTCGTCGGCCTCGGGGAAGCGGGCCCTGGTGGCGAAGACGGGGCGTGCGTCGCACACCGTGACGTGGTGGCCGAGGAACTTGCCCACCCGGACCAGCGCCGCGGCGAAGTCGATCGCACCGAAGACGATCATCCGGGGCGGGGGCACGGAGGACTCGACCAGCAGGGTGAGCGGTGCTCCGCAACGCGAGCCCTGCTCTCCGGTCTCCAGGGTGCCGGTGCGGCCGGCGTCCAGGAGGGCACCCGCCT
>NZ_NCTE01000682.1 GCF_002114215.1 Streptomyces sp. 13-12-16
GGTCGCGCGGGCAGCCGGAGGGCCTCGGGGTGGCGGACGGCGCCGGGGAGCAGGACGAGGACGGCGGCGACCCGGCCCGCGACGACCGGCCACAGCCCGCTCACGGGGTCCGCCTGGCCGAGGGCGACGTACTGCACGGCGACACCGGCGCTGGCCAGGAGCCCGTCCGTGGCCTCCCGGCCCATCCGGGTGCCGCCGCCGGCCACCCACCACAGGGCGGGTCCGGTGACGGCGATCCCCGCCCAGGCCAGGCCGCCGGGGCGGTCACCAAGGAGGAGGACACCGCACAGGACGGACAGGGCGACGCCCGTGACGGCGCTCACCGGTACGACCACGCTCATCGCGCCGTGACTCAGGCCGCGGTTGAGGAAGCGCATGGCGGTGGCGCTGCCGACGCCGGACAGGGCGCCCCAGAGGAGGTCGGAGCCGGCGAGGGCGGCGGCGGGCAGGAGGAGGGCGGCCCCCGCGGCGAGCAGGAGGCCGCCGAGCTGGCCGAGGAAGGTGACGGCGGCATGCGGCACGCGGCGGGACAGCAGCCCGCCGGCGAAGTCGACAAAGCCGTAGCAGAGGGCCGAGGTCAGTGCGAGAAGGGCACCCATTCGGTCACGGGTGCCCCGTGGACGGGATCACGATCCGAGGGGATCGGTCGGCAGCCGCTCAGGCCGCCCTGGCCGGCTGCGGGAGGGCCGAGGCCCACTCCTGGACCAGGCGCTGGTACTCCTCGCGCTGTTCGACGCTCAGTGTCCCGCCCGACCGGAGCCACAGGGCCCGGATCTCCTCGTTGACCTCGGCAGCCGATCGCTCGGAGGAGGGTTCAACAGTGGTGGACATGCCGTGAAGCATACGGCGCCGGACGTGAAGACGCTGTGAGCAATCGCACGCTCATCGGACATTTCGGGCAGTGTTACTGATCACGTCCATCTGCCAAGGAACGTGGGCGAGTTCACATCCGGACCGCGGGGAGCACCCGGGTGCGGGGCGCCCGGCGAACCGGGCGCCCGAGACGATCAGGTGCCCGGCTTGCGGCCGTACACGTAGACGTCGTCGCCGTTCCTCAGCAGCGACCAGTACTTCTTGGCGGCGGTCTTCGTCATGTTGACGCAGCCGTGGGAGCCCGGCGGGTTCCACATGCTGACGCCGACCGAGTGGAAGGCCTGGCCGCCGTCGAAGAACTGGCTGTAGGGCATCGGCACGTCGTAGATGGTCGAGACGTGGTCGATGTTGCGCCAGTAGATCTTCTTCAGGCCGGTGCGGGTCTCGTACCCGTTGCGCCCCGTGCGCACCGGGACGGGGCCGTAGACGAGCTTCTTGCCGTCCTGGATCCAGCTGAGCTGGAGCGTGAGGTCCACGCAGGCGATACGGCCCTTGTTGGTAGGGCACTTGCCTGACTTGTTCGGGTTCTTCCCGACGGCCTTCTGCTTGTTCATCAGGTCCATCACGCCCCAGGTCACGGGGCCGGCGTACCCGATGTTCGGCGTGATGCCGTGCTTGGTCTGGAAGGCGCGGATGGCCTTGCAGTCGGCGGAGGACTGCTTTCCGTCGGCCGGGCGGCCGAGGAACTTCTCCACCTTCTTCTGGTACGGGCCCGCCGAGGTGGTGCAGCTCGCGGCCTGCGCCGGTGTCGCACCCAGTGCGAGTGTGAGCGGGGCCACCAGCGAGGTGACTCCGAGGATGACGGCACTCCGTCTACTTGTGTCCCCCATGGTCCGTTTTGCCTTTCCGCAGAAGTGAGCGCATGGCCTGCGCACTCTGCCAGGTAGACGACCCGACTGGAAAATCGGTTGTGCGGACGGACCGGGATGCGACCGAACGGTGACACCCGGTCAACAGGGCCGGGAATGATCGGCTATCGCGGTGGGATCCCGTCCAGCGCCTGCCGGAACCCCGTGTTGACCGCCGTGATGCCGCCGTCGACGGTGAGGGTGGTGCCGGTGATCCACGCCGCGTCGCGGGAGGCGAGGAAGGCGACGGCCGCCGCGATGTCCTCCGGCTCGCCGACCCGGCCCAGCGGGTAGAGGTGCCGGGCCGCTTCGAGCTCCGCGTCCCGGCCCGCCCAGGCGCGGGTGCGGATGGTGCCCGGGGCGACGAGGTTGACCCGGACCCCGCGGGGCGCCGCGTGCCCGGCGAGGGTGCGGGTGAGGGAGATCAGGCCCGCCTTGGCCGCACTGTAGGCGTGGTTGCCGAAGTCCTGGAGGCCGTTGACGGAGCCGACGCTCACGATCGCGCCCCGGCCGGAGGCGGCGAGGTGCGGGAGTGCGGCACGGCAGCAGCGGTACGCGCCGGTGAGGGTGACGTCGAGGTCCGTGGCCCACTCGTCGTCCGGCTGGTCCTCGAAGCGGGACGCGTCCGGGGTGCAGTGGGCGGCGTTGTTCACCAGGACGTCGAGCGAGCCGAAGGCGCCCACGGCGTGCGCCACGGCCGCCTCGACCATGGCGCGGTCGGCCACGTCACAGACGAAGGGCTCGGCCGCGAGCCCCCGCCCCCGCAGCGCCGACGCCGTCCTGGCCGCCTCGTCGGGGTCCGCGTCGGCCACCAGGACCCGCGCCCCCTCCTCGGCGAAGCGCAGGGCGGTGGCCGCGCCGATGCCGCGTGCCGCCCCGGTGATCAGAACCCCGTACCCCGCGAAGCGCCTCGTGTCCGTCGTCATGGGGTGAAGGTAACCGCCCGGTGATCACGGCGGCAGGGTGCGGACGGGATCAGCGGTAACCGGTGACGTCCGCCGGCTTGCCCGCGTCCTGCACCTCGACGAGGTAGCGCCAGGCGTCCGGGCGGCTGCCGTCGAGGTCGGTGAAGCCGTACTCCCGGGCGAGTCCGCCGCTGGAGAGGGAGGTGCCGTTGAAGCGGGCCGCGTCCGGGTCGGCGGCGAGGGCGGTGACGGCCCGTCCGACGTAGCGCGGGGTCTCGGAGATGGCGAAGTGGGGGACGTCGTCGAGGGCGTCGCGCCAGTTGTCCTCGCGGACGCCGAAGTGGTCGAGCATGATCTCCGAGCGCAGCCAGCCCGGGGTGAGGGCGACGGCCGTGGCGCCGCGCGGGCCGAGTTCGTGGCCGAGGGCGAACGCCATGCGCAGGACGGAGGACTTGGCGAGGTCGTAGAAGAAGGAGACGCGGTAGTGGTCGCGGTTGTAGTCGGCGGTCCCGTCGGTGACCTCGACGACCAGTCCGCCGGGGTGACGCAGCAGCAACGGCAGCGCGTGGTGGCTGGTGATCGCGTGGGTCTCGACGGCGAGGCGGAGCAGGCGCAGTCCCTTGTCCAGGTCGTGCTCCCACACGGGTGCCTCCCAGTCGAAGAGCGTCTCGCCGCCCCAGATGTCGTTGACGAGGACGTCCAGGCGGCCCTGTTCGCCGGCGATCCGGTCGACGAGCGCCTTCACCTGCCCCGGTTCGAGGTGGTCGGTCGGCACCGCGATGCCCCGGCCGCCCGCCTCGGTGACCAGGTCGGCGGTGTCCTCGATGGTCTCGGGGCGGTCGTACTCGGAGCGGCGTTCGCGGGTGGTGCGGCCCGTGACGTACACGGTGGCGCCCGCCGCCCCCAGTTCCACGGCGATGCCCCGTCCGGCGCCCCGGGTCGCCCCGGCCACCAGTGCGACCCTGCCCTTCAACTGCTCCGACATGTACGGCCTCCCGTCAGCGGCTCTCTGCTGTCGCTTCGAGCGTGACGGGTAAGCCGGACATCCTCTGTCACCTTTTCGCGCCGGTCACCCGGGCGGACCGCTCAGTGGCCGCGTGCGATCCATTCCTCCAGGTGCGGGGCCTCCGCGCCGATGGTGGTCGGGTCGCCGTGGCCGGTGAGGACCTCGGTCCCGGGCGGGAGGGTCAGCAGCCGGTCCCGGATCGAGTCGATGATCGTCGGGAAGTGGGAGAAGGAGCGGCCGGTGGCGCCCGGACCGCCCTGGAAGAGGGTGTCGCCGGTGAACACGGCCCCCAGCCCCGGGTCGTACAGGCAGACCGCGCCGGGCGCGTGCCCCGGGGTGTGCAGCACGGTGAGGTCGGCGCCGGCGGCCTCGATCACCTGGCCGTCGACGAGCCAGGAGTCGGGGTCGCGGTCGGGGTGGGTCTGCTGCCACAGCGGCAGGTCGTCGGGGTGCAGCCAGATGGTGGCGCCGGTGCGCTCGGCGAGGGCGGGCGCGGCGTCGATGTGGTCGTTGTGGGCGTGGGTGCACACGATGGCGGTGAGGCGCCGGTCCCCCACCGCCTCGGCGATGGCGTCGGCGTCGTGGGCGGCGTCGATGACGATCGCCTCGTGGTCGTCGCCGACGATCCACACGTTGTTGTCGACGTCCCAGGTGCCGCCGTCGAGGCTGAACTGCCCGGAGGTGACGAGTCGTTCGATGCGGGCGGCCATCACAGCACCACCACCGAGCGCAGCACGTCGCCCCGGTGCATCCGCTCGAACGCCTTCTCGACCTCGTCCAGCCGGATGGTCTCGGTGACGAACGCGCCCAGGTCCAGGCGGCCCTGGAGGTGGAGGTCGATCAGCATCGGGAAGTCGCGGGAGGGCAGGCAGTCGCCGTACCAGGAGGACTTCAGGGAGCCGCCGCGGCCGAAGACGTCGAGGAGCGGCAGTTCGAGCTTCATCTCCGGGGTGGGCACGCCGACCAGGACGACGGTGCCGGCCAGGTCGCGGGCGTAGAAGGCCTGCCGGTAGGTCTCGGGGCGGCCCACGGCCTCGATGACGACGTCGGCGCCGAAGCCGCCGGTGAGTTCGCGGATCGCCTCGACGGGGTCGGTCTCGCGGGAGTTGACGGTGTGGGTGGCGCCCATGGAACGGGCGGTCTCGAGCTTGCGGTCGTCGATGTCGACGGCGATGATCTTCGCCGCTCCGGCCAGCCGGGACCCGGCGACCGCCGCGTCCCCGACGCCGCCGCAGCCGATGACGGCGACGGAGTCGCCCCGGCCGACGTTCCCGGTGTTGATCGCGGCGCCGATGCCGGCCATCACACCGCAGCCGAGCAGCCCGGCGACCTGCGCGGAGACGGCCGGGTCGACCTTGGTGCACTGTCCGGCGGCGACCAGGGTCTTCTCGGCGAAGGCGCCGATACCCAGGGCCGGGGAGAGCTCGGTGCCGTCGGTGAGGGTCATCCTCTGCTTCGCGTTGTGGGTGTCGAAGCAGTACCAGGGGCGTCCGCGCAGACAGGCGCGGCACTTCCCGCACACCGCGCGCCAGTTGAGGATCACGAAGTCACCGGGCTCGACGTCGGTGACGCCGTCGCCGACCGACTCGACCACGCCCGCGGCCTCGTGGCCGAGCAGGAAGGGGAAGTCGTCGCTGATCCCGCCCTGCTTGTAGTGCAGATCGGTGTGGCACACCCCGCAGGCCTGGACCCGGACGACCGCCTCGCCGGGGCCGGGATCGGGTACGACGATCGTCTCGATCCGCACCGGCTCGTCCTTGCCGGGTGCGATCACGCCGCGTACTTCCTGCGCCATGCTGCTGACTCCTTCATCGGCCGTGTCCGTACCCCCGACCCTACGCGGGAATGATCGCTTCCGCCGCCCGCCGTGCGGCGGGTCCGCCCCCGCGACGTAGCCTGAACCTCCGACCGACGCCGAGGGGGGCGACGTGAGCATCGCGGCAGAGGAATCCGGCCCGCCCGCCTGGCGGCTGCTCCTCGGATACGTACGACCGCACCGGTGGGCCCTGCTGGGCGGCGCCGTGCTGTCCCTGATGACCGGGGCGACGGGGCTGATGCTGCCGCTGGTGGCCCGGGACCTGATCGACGACCTCTCGGACGACCGGGCGATCACCGGCGCGCTGCTGCTGATGTCGGCGCTCGTGGTCGCCAACGCCGTGCTGGGGGCGCTGGGTTCGTACGTGCTGCGGCGCACCGCCGAGTCGGTGGTGCTCGGGGCGCGGCGCTCGCTGTCGTCGTATCTGCTGCGGCTGCGGATCACCGCCGTCGACCGCAGTGAGCCGGGCGACCTGATGGCCCGCATCACCTCCGACACCACCCTGCTGCGCGAGGTGACCACGGACTCGCTGGTCGGTCTCGGCACGGGCGGGCTGACGCTGGTCGCGACCGTGGTGCTGATGGGTTTCGTGGACCCGGTGCTGCTGGGTGTCACGCTGGGGGTGATCGCGCTCGCGGGCACGGTGCTGGGGGTGATCGTGCCGCACATCAACCGGGCCTCCCGGCAGGCGCAGGACGCGGTCGGTGTGATGGGTGCCTCGCTGGAGCGGGTGCTCGGCGCGCTGCGCACGGTCAAGGCGTCCGGTGCCGAGCCGCGGGAGGAGCGCGCGCTGCACGAGGCCGCGCAGGAGTCGTGGCGGCAGAGCGTGCGCGCCGCCAAGTGGTCGGCCGCGGCGGGCAACACGGCCGGTCTCGCGATGCAGATCGCGTTCATCACGGTGCTCGCGGTGGGCGGCGCGCGGGTGGCGACCGACGCCATCGACATCGGGACGCTGGTGGCGTTCCTGCTGTTCGTGTTCTATCTGATGTCGCCGATCCAGCAGGTCGTCGGCGCGCTCACGCAGTACCAGACGGGCAGTGCCGCCCTCGCCCGGATCCAGGAGGCGCTGCGGCTGCCCGCGGAACCGGCCGCCGGGCCCGCGCGGTTGCCCGACACCGGCACGGCGCCCGCCGCGCTCGCCTTCGAGGACGTCCGTTTCCGGTACGCCGACGACCTGCCGTACGTCCACCACGGGGTGACGTTCACCGTGCCCGCCCAGGGCATGACCGCGTTCGTCGGCCCGTCCGGCGCGGGCAAGACCACCGTCTTCTCCCTCATCGAGCGGTTCTACGACCCCGACTCCGGCGTGATCACGCTCGACGGCCGTGATCTGGCCGACTGGGAGCTGCCGCGGCTGCGGGCCGCCATCGGGTACGTCGAGCAGGACGCGCCGGTGCTGTCGGGCTCCCTGCGGGACAACCTGCTGCTGGGCAACCCCGAGGCGGACGACGGCACCCTGGCCCGGGTGCTGAGGACGACCCGGCTCGACGGTCTGGTGTCCCGGCTGCCGGACGGGCTCGACACCCTCGTCGGGCACCGCGGCACCAAGCTGTCCGGCGGGGAGCGCCAGCGGGTCGCCATAGCCCGCGCCCTGCTGCGCCGCCCCCGGCTGCTGCTGCTCGACGAGGCCACCTCGCAGCTCGACGCGGTGAACGAGGCGGCGCTGCGCGACACCGTCGCCGACGTGGCGCGTACGACGACGGTCCTGGTCGTCGCGCACCGGCTGTCCACGGTGACGGCGGCCGACCGGATCGTGGTGATGGACGCGGGCCGGGTACGGGCCGTCGGCACGCACCGGGAACTGGTGACCGCCGATCCGCTGTACGCGGAGCTGGCGGCCACGCAGTTCCTGGCGACGGCCGGGTGAGCGGCGCCGGGCGGCGCGGGGCCCGGCTTGCCCTGCCCGGCGGGCCGGAGGACGCTCGTAGGGGAGGTCGCCCCGGCCCGCCGGAGGTCCGGGCCGCGGCCCTCCGGAGGAGGTGGGTCGTCATGACGACCGCGTCACAACCCGTCTTCGGCACCGACACGCTGCGCCGGGGCATCGAGGCGGACACGTCGGCGAACCTGGTGTCGCTCTACGCGGACGACGCGGAACTGCGCGTCGTGGACCGCAACACCCAGCCCAGCCACCCCAAGGTCCTGCACGGCCGGGACGAGATCGCCGCCGTGCTGGACGACGTCTACAGCCGCGACATGACGCACACGCTGGAGGCGTGCGTCGTCCAGGGCGATCACGCCGCCTACTGCGAGAGCTGCCGGTACCCGGACGGGGTGCGGGTGCTGTCGGAGTCGATGCTCACGCTGCGGGACGGGAAGATCACCGGGCAGGTGATGATCCAGGCCTGGGACGAGTAGGAACGCCGGTACGGAGGTGATCAGCGCAGCCAGGCGCTGTACTGCATGACGTCGCCCGCCCGCACACCGTACTCGGGCTGGTCGGTGGTGAACGTCTGCTCCAGGCCGAGGACGGCACCCGTGGACGGGTCCAGGATCAGCATGTGGCGGATGCCGGAGCCGACGTCGTACACGTAGGCCTGGCCGGGCCGGCCCAGCCGGTCCGTCACCCCGCCCACCGGCCGCAGCCCCTCGGCGTCCGCCAGCAGCCGGGCGAGCGCGGCGGACTCGCGGGCGCCGAGCGTCCAGTGGTCCAGCAACT
>NZ_NCTE01000068.1 GCF_002114215.1 Streptomyces sp. 13-12-16
GGCGGGCGTCAGCCATGAGCTCACCGAGGCCCTCGTCGCCCTGGTCCGGGGCACGGAGGGCGCCCGGATCGCCGTGGCCTGGGCCCCGGCGGCCGGTGTGCCCGAGGGCTGCGCCGCCGCGGAACCGGTCGAGTTCTCACCCGGCGACCTGCCCGTCCTGCTCGAGGCCGGCCTGCGCTACCGGCGCGCGGAACCGTCGACGACGGTGCGGATCACCGGCACGGTGGTCCGGATGCACAGGTCGGGGCACCGCGGCGAGGGCACGGTCCGGCTGCGCGTGCTCGCCGGGGCCGAGGTCGGCCACGTCCGGATCGCACTCGGTGAGGAGGACTACCGCGTCGCCGGACACGCCCACCTCGTCGGACTGCCGGTGCGGGTGCGCGGGCGGCTGGAGAGCCGGGGCGGCTTCCGCCGACTCACCGACGTCGGTGAGCTGGCACCGGTGCAGGTCGACGAGGCCGAACGGGACCGGCTGATGAAGGCGCTCCAGGCGAACGCCGAGACCGCCGCCTTCTTCGGCGAGGCCTGCGGACCGGACTGCGAGGACTGACACCGGACCGCGGGGACCGGGAACCGGTACCGGACCGCGAGGACCGATTTCGCGGTCGGCGGGCCCGGGTCGGTACGATCGCACCCATGCGTGCGCTCCGGTATGGCGCCGCGACCACAGCCTTCAGTCAGGAGAGACCGGTGTCAGACGTCCGTGTGATCATCCAACGCGATTCCGAGCGGGAAGAACGCGTGGTGACGACGGGCACTACGGCCGCCGAGCTCTTCGCCGGCGAGCGCTCGGTCATCGCCGCGCGCGTGGCCGGTGAGCTCAAGGACCTCTCCTACGAGGTCAAGGACGGCGAGACCGTCGAGGGGGTGGAGATCTCCTCCGAGGACGGTCTGAACATCCTGCGCCACTCCACCGCACACGTCATGGCCCAGGCCGTGCAGGAGCTGTTCCCCGAGGCCAAGCTGGGCATCGGCCCGCCGGTCAAGGACGGCTTCTACTACGACTTCGACGTCGAGAGGCCCTTCCACCCCGATGACCTCAAGGCCATCGAGAAGAAGATGCAGGAGATCCAGAAGCGCGGGCAGAAGTTCTCCCGCCGCGTGGTCACCGACGAGGCCGCCCGCGAGGAGCTCGCCGACGAGCCGTACAAGCTGGAGCTGATCGGCCTCAAGGGCTCCGCCTCGCACGACGACGGCGCGGACGTCGAGGTCGGCGCCGGCGAGCTGACGATCTACGACAACCTGGACGCCAAGACCGGCGAGCTGTGCTGGAAGGACCTCTGCCGGGGCCCCCACCTGCCCACCACCCGGAACATCCCGGCCTTCAAGCTGATGCGCAACGCCGCCGCCTACTGGCGCGGCAGCGAGAAGAACCCGATGCTCCAGCGCATCTACGGCACCGCCTGGCCGACCAAGGACGAGCTCAAGGCGCACCTGGAGTTCCTCGCCGAGGCCGAGAAGCGCGACCACCGCAAGCTCGGCTCCGAGCTCGACCTGTTCTCCATCCCGGAGCAGATCGGCTCCGGCCTCGCCGTCTTCCACCCCAAGGGCGGCATCATCCGCCGGGTCATGGAGGACTACTCGCGGCGCCGCCACGAGGAGGAGGGCTACGAGTTCGTCTACACCCCGCACGCGACGAAGGGGAAGCTCTTCGAGACCTCGGGCCACCTGGACTGGTACGCCGACGGCATGTACCCGCCCATGCAGCTCGACGAGGGCGTGGACTACTACCTCAAGCCCATGAACTGCCCGATGCACAACCTGATCTTCGACGCGCGCGGACGGTCCTACCGTGAACTGCCGCTGCGTCTGTTCGAGTTCGGCACCGTGTACCGGTACGAGAAGTCGGGCGTGGTGCACGGCCTGACCCGGGCCCGCGGCTTCACCCAGGACGACGCGCACATCTACTGCACCCGCGAGCAGATGTCGGAGGAGCTCGACAAGACGCTCACCTTCGTCCTCAACCTGCTGCGCGACTACGGTCTGAACGACTTCTACCTGGAGCTGTCCACCAAGGACCCGGAGAAGTTCGTCGGCTCCGACGAGGCCTGGGAGGAGGCCACCGAGACGCTGCGCCAGGTCGCCGAGAAGCAGAACCTGGAGCTCGTGGCGGACCCGGGCGGCGCCGCCTTCTACGGCCCGAAGATCTCCGTCCAGGCCAAGGACGCCATCGGCCGCACCTGGCAGATGTCGACCATCCAGCTCGACTTCAACCTGCCGGAGCGCTTCGACCTGGAGTACACCGGCGCGGACGGCTCCAAGACCCGCCCGGTCATGATCCACCGCGCGCTGTTCGGATCCATCGAGCGCTTCTTCGCGGTGCTCCTGGAGCACTACGCGGGCGCGTTCCCGGCGTGGCTGGCTCCGGTCCAGGCGGTCGGCATCCCGATCGGCGACGCGCACGTCGAGTACCTGGAGAAGTTCGCGGACACGGCCCGCAAGCAGGGGCTGCGGGTCGAGGTCGACTCCTCCTCGGACCGCATGCAGAAGAAGATCCGCAACGCCCAGAAGCAGAAGGTGCCCTTCATGGTCATCGCGGGCGACGAGGACATGGCCAACGGCGCCGTCTCCTTCCGCTACCGCGACGGCTCCCAGGAGAACGGCATCCCCGTCGACGAGGCCATCGCGAAGATCGCGAAGGTCGTCGAGGAGCGGACCCAGGTCTGACCGCGCGGACGACTCCGAGGCCCCCGGGAGCGATCCCGGGGGCCTTTTCCGTGGTCCTCCGGTGACGCCATATGCTGCACGCATGACGAGTGAGCCGGAGCAGCAGTCGGGAGTGGGGACGCAGGACGCGTTCCAGCGTCTGTGGACGCCCCACCGGATGGCGTACATCCAGGGCGAGAACAAGCCGAGCGGCCCGGGCGCCGACGACGGCTGTCCCTTCTGCTCCATCCCGGCCAAGTCCGACGAGGACGGGCTGATCCTGCGGCGCGGCGAGCGGGTCTACGCGGTGCTCAACCTCTACCCGTACACGGGCGGCCATCTGATGACCGTGCCGTACCGGCACGTGGCCGACTACACGGACCTCACCGCGGAGGAGACGGCGGAGCTCGCCGAGCTCACCAAGCAGGCGATGACGGCACTGCGTACCGCGTCGGGCGCGCACGGCTTCAACATCGGCATGAACCAGGGCACGGTCGCGGGCGCGGGCATCGCCGCCCACCTCCACCAGCACGTCGTCCCGCGCTGGGGCGGCGACACGAACTTCATGCCGGTGGTCGGCCACACGAAGGTCCTGCCTCAGCTCCTGGCGGACACGAGGAAGATGCTCGCGGAGGCGTGGCCCGCGTAGCTGTGAGCTTTGCTCCCGGTGCACGGTGCCGGTGGGGGCGGGTTCGCGCAGCCCGGCACTCGCGGGGTGCCCGCGCCCACCCTCCCCCGCTCTCGGCTTCTCCCCTCACTCTCGGCTTCGCTCGAGCGGGGGGACCCCCCCATGAGCGGGGGACCCCCATCGCCCTGGGGGCACCTCCCAGGCCCTTGAGGCACTGGGGGAGGCACGACTGCCCGCGGGCTGCGACTCCTACGCGTCGTAGACGTCCGCCTTCCGAGGCGAGGCGTCCTGCACCGCCGTGCTGAGGAACGACGACCGCGACCCGAACTTCTCCGTGTCCACCCCGTTCTCCTCCAGCACCTTGATCGCGGCGGAGTGCACCACCCGCAGCACCGGCGCGGCCGCCCGCAACGCGTCGTCCGCCATGAACCGGTGCCGCCACGGCTTGTCCGCCCACGCGTGCCGCAGGCCGAACGGCTCCGGCAGGCTCAGCTTGCCGCCCAGCCAGTACAGCAGCGGCGGGTACCAGGTCAGCGGTGCCCGCGCGGCCAGGCGCACCACCTCGTCCGAGTCGACCAGCGGGAGCTTCACCTTCCGGGTCTCCCAGAACCTGATCGACTTCTGGACCTCCTTCTCCTTGGCCGCCGGCTTGCTGGTGAACAGCGAGTGCACCGGCCCCAGCGCGTGCCCGGTGACCTCGATGCGCAGCGTCTCGTGCAGCACGGTCACGGTGATCAGCATGGTGATCACCAGCTGGCCGTCCCACAGCGTCCACTGCACGCCCAGGTAGTGCCGGTCGCCCGCGCCGAACTGCTGCTTGTTGCAGATGTCCTGTATGGCGTGGGACTTGACCTGGTACGCCTCGACGTCCGTGCCCTCGGGCCGGGAGACCGCGTCGGCGTTCTCACCGATGGGCGTGACGATCCAGTGCCGTACCGACGGCTTGGGGAAGCCGCCGGTGTGCAGCGGCCCGCGCTCCAGCATCCGCAGCCGGTCGTGGATGGACTTGACGACGTCCCAGCTGCGGAACGGGTTGATCTCCCGGTCCGGGTCGGCGGGCACCAGGTCCTCGGCGAGCTGCCAGCTGCCCCAGCGCGTGCCCATGCCGAGTATGCCCTTGGGCCCGGCGTAGAAGACGGAGTTGGACTGCTGTTCGGCGCTGAGCCGGGCCAGGGACTGGCGCAGTTGTTCGGCGGCCGTCTCGCCGGGGCTGCTCGGCACCGCCTCGGGCACCTTGGCGCCGACGCTGCTGCCGGAGAGCAGGCCGGCCCAGCGCTCGCGCAGGTCCCTCGCCGTGCGCTCGCAGATCTGCTTGGCCCAGAACCAGCCCAGCACCGGGGCGACGACCGCCGCGCGCGCGTACCAGCCCCAGAAGCCGTCGAACGGCATGCGGATCAGGAACAGCACGGCGAGGGCGCCCACCGCGACCAGCAGGGTGGTGGCCAGCGCGCCCGCCCGCTTGTCCTCGCGCCTGGACATCGTCGTACGGATCTGGAAGACCAGCAGCCATACGAGCAGACCGGGCAGGAAGAGCAGTCCGCACAGGACCATGACGGCGCTCAGCCAGTTGTCCCGCTCGCGGCGGATGCGGTGCGCCGCCAGCGAGTGCTCGACCACCACCTGAGGCTGGGTGCCGAAGGACTGGATGAGCGGCGCGCGGCCGGAGCCGAGCATCCGGTCGATGATCGCCCTGGAGAACGCCTCGCCCAGGTTCGGCCGGAACAGCTTCAGCCTGGGTGCGCTCACGGCCGACTTGTGCCACTCGTTGTTGGCCTTGAGTATCTCCTCGGCCTCGTTGTCCCGGTAGGCCGCCGAGGCCAGCGCGAACGTCGGGGTCTGCCCCTCGTCGCCCGTGCGCGGCACCTGCGGACCGAAGAACTCCGCGTAACCGCTCTCAACGGTCATTCCCGCCCCCGATCGCCGCGACTGTCGTCTTGCGGCCTTCCCGACTTCCTTGCTGCGCACACCTGTTGATCAGGTCTTCAGCGTATCCGTACCCACTGTCGTCCGTAGGCGGACGGCCGAAGCCGTCCGCCACCACGGAGTGAAGCATTCCGAAGTCGTCCCTGCGCGAGGGGCGTACGCGGGCGCCCGCCGGGTCTCCCGGGGGCGCCCGGCGCCGGCTACGAGGCGGTGCGCGCCTCTTCCTTGACCCGTTCCGCCACGTTCGGCGGCATGGGTTCGTGCCGCGCGTACCGGCGGCTGAACTGCGCGGTGCCGTGCGAGAGGGAGCGCAGGTCGACGGCGTACCGGCCGATCTCGATCTCGGGAACCTCGGCCTTGATGAGGGTGCGTCCGCCGGGTGACTGCTCGGTGCCGAGCACCCGGCCGCGCCGGCCGGACAGGTCGCTCATCACGGGGCCGACGTAGTCGTCGCCGACCAGGACGCTCACCTCGGCCACCGGCTCCAGCAGATGGATCTTCGCGTCCGCGGCCGCCTCCCGCAGGGCCAGCGCGCCGGCCGTCTGGAACGCGGCGTCGGAGGAGTCCACGGAGTGCGCCTTGCCGTCGAGGAGGGTCACGCGGACGTCGATCAGCGGATGTCCCGCGGCGACTCCCTTGACGGCCTGGGCCCGTACGCCCTTCTCGACGGAGGGGATGAACTGGCGCGGCACCGCGCCACCGACCACCTTGTCGACGAACTCGATGCCCGAGCCGTTCGGCAGCGGCTCCACCTCGATCTCGCAGATGGCGAACTGCCCGTGCCCGCCGGACTGTTTGACGTGCCGGCCGCGCCCGGCCGCCTTGCCGCCGAACGTCTCCCTGAGCGACACCCGGTGCGGTACCACGTCGACCTGGACGCCGTAGCGGCTGCGCAGCCGTTCCAGGGCCACGTCCGCGTGCGCCTCGCCCAGGCACCACAGCACCACCTGGTGGGTGTCCTGGTTCTGTTCCAGCCGCATCGTCGGGTCCTCGGCCACCAGCCGGGACAGGCCCTGCGAGAGCTTGTCCTCGTCGGGTTTGCTGTGCGCCTGGATGGCCAGCGGCAGCAGCGGGTCGGGCATCTCCCACGGCTCCATGAGCAGCGGGTCGTCCTTGGCGGACAGGGTGTCGCCGGTCTCCGCGCGGCTGAGTTTCGCCACGCACGCGAGGTCGCCCGCGATGACGTGGGAGACGGGCCGCTGCTGTTTGCCGAACGGTGTGGACAGGGCGCCGATCCGCTCGTCGACGTCGTGGTCCTCGTGGCCGCGGTCGGCGAGCCCGTGTCCGGAGACGTGCACGGTCTGGTCGGCGCGCAGGGTGCCGGAGAAGAGCCGGATCAGGGAGAGCCGGCCGACGTACGGGTCGGAGGAGGTCTTCACGACCTCCGCGACCAGCGGGGCGTCGGGGTCGCACGGCTTCAGCTCGCGCGGCCTGCCGTCGACGGTGGTCACGCTCGGGGTGCCGTGCTCCAGCGGGGTCGGGAAGCCGCCGGTGACCAGCTCCAGCAGTTCGACCGTGCCGAGTCCCTGGCGGGCGCCGTCGGCGGCGGGCGCGGCGGCCAGGACGGGGAAGAACACCCCGCGTGCGACCGCACGCTCCAGGTCCTCGATCAGCGTCTCGACGTCGACCTGCTCACCGCCGAGGTAACGGTCCATGAGGGTCTCGTCCTCGCTCTCGGCGATGATCCCCTCGATGAGCCGGCCGCGGGCCTCCTCGATCAGCGGGAGCTGGTCCTCGCCGGGCTCGGACTCCTTGCGCTCGCCGGTGGAGTAGTCGAACAGCTTCCGCGACAGCAGTCCGGTCAGACCCGTCACGGGCGCGTGCCCGTCGGGTCCCTCCGGACCGTGCAGCGGCAGGTACAGCGGCAGTACGGCGTCGGGGTCGTCGCCGCCGAACGTCTCCGCGCAGACGCGGGTCATCTCCTCGAAGTCCGCGCGGGCCGCCTCCAGGTGCGTGACGACGATGGCGCGCGGCATGCCGACCGCCGCGCACTCGTCCCACACCATGCGGGTCGAGCCGTCCACGCCGTCCGAGGCCGAGACGACGAAGAGGGCCGCGTCCGCCGCCCGCAGACCGGCCCTGAGTTCCCCGACGAAGTCGGCGTATCCGGGGGTGTCCAGAAGGTTGACCTTGATGCCGTCCCATTCGAGCGGCACCAGGGAGAGCTGTACGGAGCGCTGCTGCCGGTGCTCGATGTCGTCGTAGTCGGAGACGGTGCCGCCGTCCTCCACGCGGCCCGCCCGGTTCACCGCCCCCGCGGTCAGCGCGAGGGCCTCCACCAGGGTCGTCTTGCCCGATCCGGAGTGGCCGACCAGCACCACATTCCGTACGGACGCGGGGTGGTCGGCCGCCTGCGCCCTGCCGGCGGCTCCGGGGTGTGTGTGCGCCTTGTCGCCCATGATCCTGCCTCCCGTGCACGGTGAGGTCACTGTGGGCGCGGACCCGCGGAATCCGCGTGCGGTGCGGCTCCGGCGACGCCCGCGGTCCTTCGAGCTTTCCACTCCCGTCACGGCGCGTCCATACGAACGACGCGATCCCGGTGCCCATCCCCGTTCACGGCGGTGCGAACCGCGTCGCCTGCCGGGCCCGGCAGGCGGTCGGGCCGGAGGAGACCGGCGGTGCCCCGCGGACCGGACGCGCGGGGGCGAGGAGGGTGCCCCGCGCGGGGTCCCGGTCGGGCGAAGCCGGGAGCGGGGGAGCGCGCA